>CALWCS010000159.1 GCA_944376425.1 uncultured Lachnospiraceae bacterium
GTTAGAGGTGGAAGTGCAGTAATGTATGGAGCTGACTAATACTAATAGGTCGAGGGCTTAACCAAGGTTAAGGTTAAGGAAGAGGATAGAGGAAAAGGAAGTCAAGGAAAGAAGGAAGAAGAGAAGACCTGTGTGTAGTTTTGAAGGTACAGAAAAAAGTGGCTAGAAATAGTCACTTCTGTTTATTTATTTTGATTATTTTTGAATTTTTAGATATTTTAAATTGACAAATTTTTATTTTTATGATATAAATGAAATAAATATTAAAGGGGTTTGGTCAAGTGGTATGACAGAAGTCTCCAAAACTTTTAGTGGGAGTTCGATTCTCTCAACCCCTGTTTTAGAAGTCTTGCAATTTATTGCAAGGCTTTTTTGTTTGGAAGGAAAATCAGTTAGTTTTTTCTGAATGAAATGTCTTTTTGCAGACAGACATCTCAGAGCAGATTTTTTTATGAAAAATGCTGATAATATATGAGCAGATAATTGGCGATAAAACTTGAAAGATAAAAATATATTGAGATAAAAAAGATAGAAATAAAAAAATAATGGGAAAAATGACGAAAAAAAAGGAAAATAATAGAAAAATAACAGAAAAAATGATGGAAAAATTATGAAAAAAGAGTTATAGTATACTCACAGGTAGTAATTACATAGTAATAGAGATATTAATAGCAAAAGGATATATTGGATTTAAGAAATGATATTAACTTTATAGACGATTAGAGACACGTCTATAATAGTGGCGGGGATAAGTATCCATTTTTTTCTGATATATCGCTATATTTTTAAACTTTTTCAGACAGGAGAAGGCTTTGATCTCAATAGGTAACTGGCAAACGAAATAGCAACATGGAAGGAGTCAGTTTCTATCGGAAAAATACTCTGTGAGAATACGCAAAGATTCGAAACTGTATGATGCCGGATAAGCTGATTCGAATTTTTTGCAAAGACTCGCAGGAGTAAGTTTAAAATGAAGAATGAAAATCTTGAGACTATTGGTACTGCCAATATAACAACAGTAACCTCCCAAAAGCTCTGAGTTTTAAGTGGGGGCAGAGTAAATGGAACAAAACAATTAGATTTTATGATAGAAAGGGGAAGGATAAAAAAATTTTTGAAGGAAATTTTTACAAAGACATATTAGTTTGACTGACAAAAGAGGACAAAAAGGAGGAGAAAGTGTATGAGAATGACAAAGAAAAAAATATGGAAGCTATTACTGGTAATGGCAATGCTTATAGGACTTGTTCAAACGACTTATGCAGAAGAAGCCGGACAGACAGCAAAAGAAGCTGAAAAAACAGTAGTATTGCAGAAATTTGCAGGATATGAGTTACTGGATCAGTCTGTTATGAAAGAGGACAGTGATGCTTCCTCGTCTCAGGAGCCAAATGAGTATAATGATGGAGATACCAACTGGGCATTTGACGGGAATGATGAAACAGCATGGCATACAAGTTATGGTGATGATTATCGCCCGGTCACAGAAGAGGAACCGCATTCTATTGAGTTTGGACTTGGCAAAAAACGTACAGTAGGAAAAATTGCCATTACACCAAAGAAAAACGGAACAAACGGATATATCAAAGATGCAAAAATTTATGTAAAAACAGGATATGGAGAATGGCAGGAAGTAAAAGAATTTAGCTTTGAAACAAAGGAAGAAGCACAGCAGACACAGTACATTGATCTAGGAGACGTAAGAGCAGACCGGATCAAACTGGAAATAACAGACAGTTATAATGAAAATGATCAGAAATTGGTATGCATAGGAGAGATTAATGTTTACTGCAGAAAAATAAATCTGAAAAAATTTCCAGGATATGAACTACTAGATCAGACTATTATGGAAGAAGACAGCAGTGCATCTTCTTTCCAGATACCTAATCAGTATAAAGATGGAGATGCAGATTGGGCATTTGACGGAAACGATGCGACAGCATGGCATACGAGTTATGGCGCAGATTATCGACCGCCTACAGAAAAAGAACCACATTATATTGAATTTGGACTTGGAGAAGAACGCATTGTGGGTAAAATTGCGATTACTCCGAAGAAGAACGGCACAAATGGATATATCAAAGATGCCAAAGTATATGTAAAGACTGGAAACGGAGAATGGCAGGAAGTAAAAGAATTCAGTTTTAAGAAAAAAGAAGAGGCACAGCGGACACAGTATATTGATTTAGGGGATGTAACGGCTGACAGAATTAGATTAGTAGTAACAGATACATATAATGAAAGTCAGCAGAAATTTGTATGTATTGGTGAAATCAATGTTTATTATAAAGAGGTAGAAGGAGGAAAAAAAACTGAACCTACCAAACCGGGAAAGCCAGGTAACGGAAAACCAGGAGATGGAAAAGATCCCCAATATGATTACAATGCAGTTGACACCTATAAGGTAACATTGGTTTTTGATGATGAGAACAACCTTGGCGGAATTAGACCAAATAGTGTAGAAACAGTTTTAAGAAATAAACAGAGTAATCAACTGATTTCACAAAGTACAGTCTCAGAGGAACCATTACAGTCGCCGATTGTGGTAACATTTGAAAATGTACCAAGATATAATGCGGATCATAAACTGGCTGAATGGGAAGTAGTTCCAGGGAGTTTTGAAAATATCGGATATGATATTAATGTAGAGAAAACTGGAGATAAGGAATTTAAAGTGACTTATCACTTGGAATATGCCTATCAGGATAAAACGGTAAAAATTAATTGGATAGACACAAATGAGGATGCCAGAACCGATGTAAAAATACAGTTGGTTAGACAGATCGGATTTGGCTATGATCCCGTAAATTTTGGGGAAGAAGTTATTTTAAATAAGGCAAATAATTATACTTATACGTGGAAGAACATATTAAGTTATCCTGTAGACAGTTCAAAAACGACGTATTATCCAATCTATGGAATTCGCGCTATCGCTCAGATTGAAGGATATCAAACTACTTATAGCGAGGAACTAGATCAGAAAGGATTTTATCCCTTTGATGCAAACGGACAGATTGAAATCACAAATACAGCACAGACCCAAAATACAGCTACTGTGATATTTAAGTCAAATGGAAATGGATTTTTGATTGATGAGAACGGGGAAACACTTCCAGCAAACAAAACAATCGAATATCGGGATGTTCCGATTGGAAGTCAAATCACGGTACCTGAAACCAAGGGAGAAAAAGAAACAGACTACTATGAATTTGGATACTGGAAAAATAGTGCGGGAGAAATTGTAGATCTGGGAGAAACGGTGACTGTAGAAAAAGATGAAACGTATGAAGCATATTTTGTACGTGGAGAATATACGGTTACGTTTCAAGTAGAGAATACAAAATATGGTACTTTTATACAAAATGGAAAGATAACTGATAAAATCGAAAAGAAAGTAACGGGAAAACAAACCGTCAGTTTTCCAAGCGGCAATGAACTTCAGCCAGTAGCAAACTGTGAGTTTGTAACATGGAAAGACGAGACAGGAAAGGAAGTAAGTTACTTAAGCTTTCAACCAGATAGGAATATGGTATTTACAGCAGTCTTTGGACCGAAATCCATTTTAGAGGGAATTTCTTATAAAGTAGTAGATAAAGAAACGGGTGAAATTCTAAGTACACAAAATGGAATAGAAATCGGCGGAAGCTTTGAAGCTCATATTAACGAATCATATCAGGTGATGGCACAATCTTCAGTTTCTGATCAACTGGAGCAGATTGGATATGAATTAGATCCGGTAGAACAGACAGACTATGAATTTATATACAGTGATTTAAATACATACACTTTGAATGGAGAACCAGTAACCTTAGAAAATATCGAAACAGATTATCTGGTATTTACAGCAAGTAAAACAGCATACAAAATTACTGTTGTAGTAGAAGAGGAAGAAAACGTTATATGGGTTCCTGTATCAGAAGGAAAACTGGGCGATAAGATGCCGGCAGATCCGGAAAAAGAAGGATATGAATTTTTAGGCTGGAATACGAAAGCAGACGGAAGCGGAGAATGGATCACAAAAGAGAGTCCGATCACAGAGGACCTTACGATCTATGCAATCTTTGAAGAGATTGACTATGAAGCGGTAGATAACTATAAAGTA
>CALWCS010000160.1 GCA_944376425.1 uncultured Lachnospiraceae bacterium
TTTGGAATTCCGATCTTTCCTTCGCTATTGCGAGTGCAATCTCGTAGCGTGGTGGTAAGTATTACAGATAAAAATATCAAAGCAGATTTTGCATGTGTACTCTGCACAAGGCATGAGCAAAGCCGATTATGCATATGATAATGCGCCAATGAAAAGATATTTCAATCTGTTGAAGAACGAACGCATTTCTGAACACAGCGATACGACAGAAAATGAACGGTATTGAGCAATGGAAGAGTTTGCATATATAAGCTGAACCATCTGTATTGATAAAACAGGTACAAAAGCCATATGAAGCAAGAAAGACAGCATATTTTGTTGGCGGTATTTGCTCCAAACCTCATAGATCAGCTAAAGTCAGCGCATTTGACAAGTCCGGCAAATATCTGTGTTTCCTTGTTCTTTCTCTGTCGGGGGTATGGATTTGATAAGTTCCTGCACACGGAAGAACACGTCCTTGTCAATGATCGTTTCCTGTGTATTCCCTGCTCTAAACCATTTGTTTTCCAGCTTACGTACTTTCTTCTTGCTCTTGAAAGAGAACGCAGATTGTTTGTTATGTACGCTGTTTCCTATGTAGACTTCGTTTTTCAGTATCGTCTTGAACTGTGCTGTCATCCATGTGTCACGCTTGCTCTCCGGCGCATTTGCGAAGATATGCGCGAATGTTCCGTATTGCTGGAGAGAGGAATTTGATCTTTCCCTCACTTCGAACAAAAAGGGAGATAAAGAAAAACTTATTTTCTTAACTGCTTGATAAGCCATGCCATATTTTGACCAATATTTCTCATATTAGCCATACCCTCATCATCTTTAAGAACATCACCTATATCTTTACCATAAACCATGTTCCAATAGGTAGAACCAACAAGAAACATTTCTCGAAACAGCATGACATGATTCATTGTGTCCACCGTATTCATACCGCCAGCACGGCGAACAGCGCAAACAGCAGCACCTGGCTTATGGCGTAATGCGTCTGGATTTCCAATACTTGCCAATCCCATACGATCGAGGAAGATTTTCATCTCTGCGGTAATATCAGCACCATAAACGGGAGAACCTAAAATCAATCCGTCCGCTTCTTTTATTTTTTCAAAAATATCATAAAAATCATCATCTTCAAAAACACAGTTTTCTTTTCCAATACATGCCAGACAGTCTTTACCCTGTGTAATCCTGCATGGTTTAATATGTACATCTGGAAGTTGGATCAGTTCTGTCGATATTCCTTCTTTTTCCAGTTCTTCGAAAATAGTACAGATTATAATTGCTGTATTTCCATTTTTTCTTATACTTCCATTAATTCCTAATACTTTCATAGTCATCTGCTCCTTTATTTTATTGATTTGATTGAATAACTTCTTCCGGCGTAACCTCTGGATGTCTCCAGCGCACGTTACTTTTTTTCATTTTCCAAATAGATAGCATTTTTCGGACAGACTTTCAGATACCACAGCGGATACAATCACTATTTACTAAAAATGCCTTTTCTCGGACTGCAAGACTATTTCCTGTTTCCGTAAAATAGGATATTTTCAATGGTATCAGCTCCTTTGATTATAATCAAATGTTCGTTTATTTTAGAAACGGAAAAGAAAGCACCTATATGGTGCAGTCTTTTAACGTTTAATTGCGTCCCAACACATTTGAAAGACCATATTGAAATCTGTATCGGGCAACATTGAATTTGGCTTTCTGTATTCTTTAAAAATCTGCTGAATAGGATAATAGCAGAAACTTATCAATAAGATAGGGGACGTCTGTTTCAACACGCCTTCTTTAATACCCCGCTCAAAAATTTCGACAATCTCTTTGCTATGCTGTTCTATTTCATTCAACACCTCCTTCGTAGCAAAGGGAGAGTTGCAGGATTGCTCGATAAAAAGAAATTCATCTGTATACTCCTCTATATAGCGCAAAACATTTTTACAGATTTTCTTCACAGACTGTTCCACGGTATCACTTATTTCAATTCCCTTTGCACATTCCTTGTGCATTTGAATTTTCACATCAGCATATACCTTGCTGAACATATCGTCTTTATTTTCATAATAGACGTATAGAGTGGACGAGGACACACCTGCTCTTTTGGCAATCTTGCTCATGGACACATTAGAAAAGCCAATTTCATTGGATAGACTGATTACCGCTTTAGTAATCGCATTCTTTTTGCTGTCATCTTTCATTCTCATAGTCATATTATAATCGAATGATCGTTTTTATTCAAGAAATTTTTCACTTACCCTTTAAGTATTCTTGCGACACGCTAATATCATCATTTCTGCTTTTAAGAGAATACGTATCAGTCTATGATTTGGAAAGAGTGCTATTTAGCATTGTTTATGCAACAAGCTATCCTTTCATCTGCCGGTAACCGTTAACGCCTTCATGTGTTATGGCAGATTGTTTGGATTTTTTTCTTTTCAGCGTACACCAACAGTTTTTGGTATTTGTCGATGAATCGATAAGCCGTCAATTGATCTCCTTTGCTTCCTTATAATCGATAGGTCACGAGTGTTACAACTATATTATAAATTATATGATAGCCTCTCATTTCTTTAAAAATATTATGTGTAACTACGCATAATTCTCAAGCGTAGCATAAAGAAAATAGCAATCTGTATTATCATCACTAAACCGCACACACAACCGACTAACTGCATGGTTTTACCGATATAAATAACGCCGGATACCAACATAATGCGGTATGTCGCAAAGGCTCCGATTATACAGCCAAGGACGGTCGGGATAAAATAAACGAACAGCATTTGCTTGGTAATAAGCCCTTTAATCCTTTTTTGCTTCTTTCCCAATCGCCGTAGATCATGATAGACTTCTGCATCGTCCCAAATTGTGCTGATAAGTTTCAGACCAATTACCATTACGGCAGATACAAAGGCAACAATAGCGATAAATAACATAAGCATAAGGTAGGTAGCAAACGCTTCAAACTGTGTAGTCGTACTGCTTAATTTTGAAAGCGGATATAATGACCACACGCGGGCAATTTTTGTTTCGTTTCCCTCAAATGGAAGGTATTTTGCTTGACTGCCCGTTTTTGCAAATGTCGCACTGTTATGCCAATTTGTAAATATTACTCCGCCGTTGTCAGAAATAACAGCTTGCAAGATATTGTTTTGAAAATCTGCCGTGTTTTGCCAATTTTCTACGTTTACCATATAGGAAACTGCTTTATATTCATCCGCAAGCGTAGCCGCAAGTGTGCGATAATCTTCATCGTTCAAAATCAAAAATGAGGAAAAAACAGACCGGGTATTGAACAACCTGTCGCGGCAGATTGGTTCATTTTGAGTAAACCAAAATTCCTGCTCCGTTGTTGGATTATAAAAAAGACTGCTGTCCGTTGAAAAGGCATTTAATTTATATTCCATACTGCTATCGTAATAAACGGTATAGCTTCCTTTTGGAACAGATATTCCTGCACCGGACAGTGTATTAAAATTGTCTTCACTGACAACTATGCGCGAACTCCAATCGTTCTTGCCATTCTTATAATTATTCTGCACACCGAGTAAAAGACAATCTATCAACTCTATATCAGTAATCGTAGTATTGCTTTCTTTGGCAATTTCAAAGATACGCTGTTTAGTTATAAGGTGTTCATAGGTCGCATTGATTGTGTAGTCGTATGGCTCATTGAGAGCAACATTATACCCGTCAATAAATCCTGCGGCTATGAAGCCGATCCCAAATGTCGCAAATGTAATGAGAAGTGTCGCCGCAAATATGGAACGAGTATATTGACGGATTTTTTGTTTTAGAAGATTGTAAAAGACGATGTTTTTGTAATATGCTTTGTCATTATATTTTTTCAGAATATCCTCAATGGTCGCACATTGAACTATCAACAGGTAAACGCCCCAAACGGCTCCTGCCAAACCGATAAAAGCTAACATAGTATTGAGGAAACCTCCGATGTCCTGCAAGGTAAAAAAGGCAATGATACCGGCAGGAACGAGTAAAGCGCCTAAAATCAGCAAGAACAGATTTCCATTTTTTGTCGCTTCGGTTTCATCAGAGGTCTTAATGATTTTCAAAATATCAACATTTTTAATGAATCTGCGGTTAATCGTCCGCAGAATAAACCAATTAAACAAGGAAAACAGTACAGCAGTGATTAACCCGACCCAACCGATACGAAATGCCGTTTCTTGTGTTTCCAAAAATAAATTGAGAAGCGACCAGCATAGGTACGCAAGTGGAACCGACAAAAGAAGACCAGCTAATGCAGCAAGTTGAAACAGAAGCGTGTATTCTTTCACAACAATTTTTTGAACGCTTTGCCGATCTATGCCGAGAGATAGAAAAATTCCTATCTCCCGCGACTTATATTTGAGGAAAATATTGTCTGCATACACAAGAAAAACAACGATACCCAACATTGAACCAAAAAACATAGCCTGTGAAATTGTCTGTGTTGAACCGCCGTCAACCAAAACGTTTGTAACGGTAGGGCTGTATTGCAAAACGCCATATGCTCCTGTCATTGCTATGGAAAAGACAATAGAGAAGAAAAAAAGCCCATATTGCTTTCGATTATTTTTAAAAAGTTTTCTGCTCATATCATTAAGCGTCATACACGTCACCGTTTACCTTTCTTGTAAAGTCCAGCAGTTCGTCAAAAAAATCTTTCGGCTGTCCGCAACGTACCAGTTCACCAAATACGACACCGTCCTTTAAGGCAATAACCTTGTCAGCGTAAGAAGCTGCAAACGCATCATGCGTAACCATAAAAATTGTTGCACCGATTTTTTCTTTTGCGTTCAAAAATGCCTCTATAACGGCTGCACTTGATTTAGAGTCAAGATTACCAGTGGGCTCATCTGCCAGGATAATAGACGGATTATTAGATAATGCTCTCGCTATGGAAGCCCGTTGCCTTTGTCCCCCGGATACTTCAGAAGGATATTTTTCCGCAATTTCTTCAATGTCAAAGATAGACAATAGGTTTTGGGTGTTTTTTTCCATTTGACTTTTGCTTTTTTTGGAAATAATCTGAGGTAGAAAAATATTTTCTCGAATTGTTAGACCGTCTAATAACATAAAATCTTGAAAAACAAACCCCAGCTTATGTTGTCGGATTTCCGCAAGTTCGTTTTCTTCTCCTGTTAAAATATCCTTTCCGTCAAGTATGACTTTTCCTCCGTCTGCACTGATGAAGCCGGAAATAACATTGAGCAGCGTTGTTTTCCCACTGCCGGACGGACCCATAATAGCAACAAACTCTCCGTCGTAAATGGTTGCGTTGATCTCCCTTAAAACGGGATAATCTATGCCTTTTGAATGATACGTTTTGGAAATCTTTTCAATCTGTAACATAACTTTTGCCTTTCTTAATGATTGTATTTTGATTTACAAATTCATTCTAAAAGGTAATTTTCAAATATCTATCAAATGAAAAAATCTCCCTGTGAAATACAAGGAGATTGCAGAAAGTAATCTTTTATTCTGTCGTTCCAAATCGGACGCTTACAGACGCACCCGTTTTTATGCCATTTGATAATTCGATATTGCCATTGTGACGTTCGCAAAGAATTTTACAGATATTCAAACCAAGTCCTAAATGCTGTGCAGTATCGTGTTTTTTCTCTGTTGTATAAAATGGGTTTGTTGCTGACTTAATTGCGGCGTCATCAAATCCTGTTCCATCATCATCTACAGTTATGGAAAACATATCATTATCAACTGCGTATTGTATGGATATAGAAGTTTTGGCATATCGTACTGCGTTGGATAATATGTTTTCAAAAACCTGCATGACAATTTCGAGATCAATGCTAATTCTTGCGGCACTAGACGTATTCACAATGGATAGCTGTTTGTCACTGCAAATAATTTCAGCAGTATCACTTAAGTGAGCAATTAGACTATCAGTCGAAATGGTTTTTCTGACAATCGGTACATCTTCAAGCCGCTGCAATGTATTCATAGAAGAAACATAGTTTTTTAGTCGTTCAATCTGTCCTGCCATTACAGTATAGGTTTGCATAGCGTCGGCAGCACTCAATTTTCCTTTTGGCGTATATTTTTGGAGAATACCTAAATGTCCTTCAATCACGGTAAGCGGTGTTCGCAGATCATGCGAAAAAGCGGCATTTAGCTTTTTGCGCTCATTCATCTGCCGCCACATTTCCCGATTGTTGCTTTCTAGAGCAGAGCGCATTTTCTCAAATGCTTTGCAGAGTAAGCCCATTTCATCGTTCCTGTTATATACAATCGAAAAATCCAAATCATTTGTGGCGATTTTGCTCGCAGATACGGTTAAGAGCATAAGGGGCTTTCTAATTTTGCTTTTATAAAAAACAACCCCCGCCAAAATGAAGCAGGCAAGATAGGTGATGGGCGGCAGCGTCCACATTCCCATTTCGTATAGCCACATCATTTTCCCGTCACGTTCTGATAGTGGGAATACAAATTGATTTCCCCACACCTTTTCAGCATTAAATCCTTGGATGACTTCTGAATACTGAAAAGCAATATCCCGCTGGGCATTTGTGAGTAATGTTTTTTCTACTTCTACCAGTAGCATTGCGAGAATAAGAAAACCGACTGAAAGCAAAACGAATGCAGAAAGGATTGATAAGTTTTTCAATTTATGTTTGATTTCACCCATTTATAGCCCACCCCCCAAACGGTTTCAATATATTGCTTTGCACCGACTGCGGCAAACTTTGCACGGATTTTCCTGACATGTTCCGCTACAACAGAGTTATTTCCGAATCCGTCTAACCCCCACGCAGCTTCATAAAGTCGCTCCTTATCAAAGACTTGCCCGGAATTTTGAGAAAGAACTTCGAGTATATCGAACTCTTTTTTCAAAAGCGGAATTTTCTGCCCATTCCAATATACCGCGCGCTCTAAATAGTCAATGGCTAATTGTTCATCAAACAAAACGCAAGATTTTATTTTGCTGCGATTTTCACGCCGCAAATGTGCAGATACCCGCGCTCCTAATTCGTCGATAGAAAAGGGTTTTACAATGTAATCGTCCCCACCAGCGCCAAAACCTTTTATTTTGTCGTTGTCCTCTACATTAGCAGTCAGAAAGAGGATCGGACAAGAAACAAAATCCCGTATGCTCTTACACAGTGAAAGCCCGTCTATATCCGGAAGATTAATATCGAGCAAGATAATGTCAGGCTGCTTTGCTAATTTTTGCAAAGCTTCTTTTCCTCCGGCAGCCGTAATTACATCGTAGCCTTCAAGAGAAAAATAACGTTTCAGCATATCTAAGATTTCCATTTCATCATCTATTATCATGATTGTTTGTGTCATTTCTACACCTCCATAGAAATGATTTTAGCAATCATTTCTCAAATCTCTATCAATTTTACTCGCCTATCAACTGGATTTTCTGTATCTTTCGGTATCATCCAGATGGGCGCCATCTTCACACTGCCAAGAATACAGTCACTGACGCAATGGTAGTTTACCGGTTGAGAGGACACGTCCTATTTTTTTTAATTCTTTCAAGAGCATATCGTTCATAGCGCACTTTATCTTTTATTATATTTCTTATGCTCGAACAAAACAAGTTGAAAGATGTATGATAGTGAAATAAAATACTGCTTTCCATCAACAATGATGTGCTTTTAGACTCCATGAATGAGAAAGAGTTTGTCGTTATGGAGGTCACAGCCGAAGGGATCAAGAAAGCCAGAGAATGGGGTCCGCCCTAAACCCGGCAGCTTGGTCTGAAGTAATTATGCCGCTGTGCTCCTTAAAGTAGTCGATTTTATTGATTTTTGTATGTCTATAAAAGTATTCCTATTAAAGAAATAGCAGGTTGTGTCTATAGAATTCTTGTAATTTACAATATGGCAAGGAAGAAAACATAAGAGGCGAAAGGATGAATCAGAGACTCAGAGAATTGGAAGAAAAAATCGGTAAGGAATACAGCAATACGGCAGGTATCGTTGTATTAAAAGAAGGAGATTGTGTGTACGAGTCTTATTTTAAAAATTGTATAAAGGCTCATCCTGTTCATATCTATTCCGTAACGAAAAGTGTTACTTCTATTTTGATAGGAATTGCATTGGACAAAGGATATATTCAAAATGTTGATCAGAAAATATTGGAGTTCTTTCCAGAATATCAGGTGGAGGAAGGAGAAAATATCATATGGATACTTATGGCAGGTGAATGAAGAGGGCTATGCCGCCATGGGGATGGAGGAAATATAATTTATGTAAATACAAGAGAGAAAATGGTGATTGCAATGACCGCTCTTTTTATGGTAAATGCAGGAGATAGAATCGAACTCATCAAGAGCCAGATAGAATCGATTTTCAGATAAAAGGAAAACACTTGCTATACATCTTATTTCATGGAATACTAAAAAATCTACACTTTAACACTAACCTTGGAAAATATGCGATAATAGAACAGGAGGGATACGGGATGAATATTTATAAGACAATCGATAGAGCAAGAAATGCCGGCGTTCATGTAAATACAGTACGGCTATATGAAAAATGCTGTTTTATTCCGAAACCAGAGAGAAAAGTGTGAAATATCTGAGAAACTATCGTCTGCAAAAGGCGTGTCATATGCTGATTGAAAGTTCTCAATCTATAACTGCAATGGGACAGGCATGTGGTTTTGGAAGTAATAGCTATTTTGGGAAAATTTTTCGGGAAAATCTAGGGGATACTCCTCAGGAATATCGTCAAAATGGCAGAATAATGACATAAATCTGTCCGTTATAGTATATTTTACAAAATAAAATTGTGCTATAATAACATTTGAAAAGGTAGTAATAGAGGTTAACTTTGAATTATAAGAGTCTCTCTTAAGAAGATGTAGTTTTTGCTTTAAAATATGTTATTGACGGAGGAAAATTATATGATAGGCGTCATTTTTGATTTTAACGGTACTCTTTTTGATGATTCTGATAAGCAAGAAAAGGCTTGGAAGATTTTTGCAAGCAAAATATTCCACCGTGATATTTCACAGGAAGAATTTAAATACTATATTCATGGGCGCAATAGCGAGTTTATTGTACAGTATTTATCAGAAGCTGCTTTGAGAAAAGATCAAATTAGACAGTACGTGGAAGAAAAAGAAACTATTTACCGAGAACTATGTGAAGCAGATAAATTTCATACACGTCTGAATTTTGGAGCTGAGCTGTTATTATATGAACTGAAGGAGCGCAAAATCCCCATGACCATAGCAACGGCTTCAACTAAAAGCAACATGGAATATTACATAAAGAAATTCCAATTAGGAAAGTGGTTTGAGATTAAAAACATCATTTACAATGATGGTACAATTCCAGGAAAACCAAATCCTGATCTGTATTATTTAGCAGCAGAGGCTATACAGGTAGAACCTAGAAGATGTATTGTTTTTGAAGATTCTATTTCAGGCATTCAGGCTGCTTATAATGCAGGCGTAAGGCGGATTATTGCAGTAGTACCAAAAAAGCAGAAAAATCAATTTGAGAAATTACCAGGTGTATGTGATACAATTTCTTCTTTCCATAGTTTTGACCGAAAATTTTAATGAAAATTGATAAGAAAGGAGGAGAAGGATACGAATTTCTCTCACTACTTACAGAAGTTAAGAATATTCTTCGTAATTTTTCGATGAAATACCTTATCGTACTTCAAAATTCTTTTTCAATTCTTCCAACAGCAATGCCGTTACAGGCGTAAACATCTGATATTTCTTCCAAATAATATACATAGGCGATTCAAGAGCAGGTTCCAATGGTCGAAAGCAAAGATCACTGTCGGAACCCGTGTTGATAAGACCATCAAAACCAAGAACATATCCAAAATTCTCTCGTACCATTACAGATGTATTAAAAAGCAGGTCATAAGTCGCTACAATATTCAGTTTATCTTGCATTTCTCCAAACCAGCGAGGCATTTCCTCGCGCATAGCTTGACGGGAAAGAATGAGCGGGATACTTATTAAATCGTTTAGATGGATGCAGGAATGTTCCGCAAGGCGGCAATTTTTTCGCATTATGAGTCCCCAACGGTCTAAGGAAGGTATTTTTAAATAATTATATTTTGACAAATCCACTTCTTGAATAATGATGGCAAAATCTAAAAGCCCTCGATCTAGTTGTTCCTTTACAGCATCTGTACCACTACTATAAAAATGATAGCGAATGCCGGGATATTTCTTATGCAATGACTTTAGAACTCGGATAAAGGGAGCAATACCATTAGATTCTGCACAGCCGATATGGATATCACCACCGTTAATCTCATCTAAAGCTCTAAATTCTTCTGTGGTTTTGTCTACCATTTCTAAAATATACTCAGCCCTTTTTTGAAGCAGCATCCCTTCCTCGGTAAGTTTAATACTGTAATTACTGCGAGTGAACAGTTTTTTTCCCAACTCTTCTTCCAATTCTTTTAATTGACGAGAAAGCGTAGGTTGGGAAACATGCAGCCTCTGCGCGGCATGAGTGATATTTTCCTCTCGTGCG
>CALWCS010000161.1 GCA_944376425.1 uncultured Lachnospiraceae bacterium
AGAAGAATCCTGGATTGACCGTGTTCTTTGTGTTTTGACTTCTCTAAAGCCAAACAGATATTACGCTAAAATGGGAATCGCATGGGCGCTGTCTGCCTGCTGGGTTTCCTTTCCATCTCTGACAAAAGAAATTTTGCAGTCTGCTGATATGGAAAAAGAAATCTACAAAAAGACGATCCAAAAGGTAATGGAATCCTCTCGGATCTCAAAAGAAGAAAAGGCACAGTTACGAGCTATAAAAAAATCAAGAGACAATGGTATTTCTCTCCATCGATAGGCTTGGGAATCTTCTTCTGTCTGATCCATTGACCGCAGATTTTAAAACAATCTGCGGCTTTTTGCTCTGAATGTTTCCAAAAAATTTTCTATTCTTCAAAATCAAACAATTTCTCCAGCCATGCTGCTGCAAGCTCGACCCATGCTGCACACTGCGGATTTGCTGTCCGTACTTCCTTTTTACAGATAGAGCTTCCATGGACTCCTTCTGCAAACAAATGACATTCGCACGGAATCTTCCATTTTCTTAAAGCCTGCATAAACAGCAGACTGTTTTCTACCGGAACCGAAGTATCGTTGACTGTATGCCATAGGAATGTCGGAGGTGTTTTCTCTGTCACATAATTTTCCAGCGACCAAAAGTTCCACGCTTCTCCTGCTTCTCTTTTTCCCGATACTCTTGCCATTGATCCTGTATGCGCAAATTCACCTGCAGTAATAACCGGGTAACATAAAAGAAGCGCGTCGGGTCTGTTGCTTTCTTGTACTTTATTTTTTTCCATTTTTGAAATCGTCTCAAAATGAACTCCAAGACTTCCAGCCACATGCGCTCCTGCTGAAAAACCTGCTGCAGTGATCTGATCCTTTCTGATCAGCCATTCTTCGCTGTGTTCCCGAATCAGTCTTACACTCTGCGACAGTTCTTTCAGAGGATTTTTCTCTGCCGCCGCTTCTTTGACAGAATATCTCAGAACAAAGGTCTGAAATCCTTTTGCAAAAAAGGTAAGTGCAGGCGGATCTGCCTCACGTTCTGAAAGCATCTCATATCCGCCTCCCGGACAAAATATAATTGCCGGGCGCAGCGTTCTTTCGGGTACTTCTTCCATATATTCATGAAGATAGCCTGTCAGCACGGCTTGTTTTTCTCCGATTTTTTTCTGTATGATCTTCATTTTTTGACCTCACTTATTTTTTTTCATGATATCATTCTTTTATATCAGAAGCAAGATTATTTACCTTCCCTCTTCCGTTCTTTTCTTTCGTAGTATTATTCGATGATACC
Source organism: uncultured Lachnospiraceae bacterium (assembly GCA_944376425.1). Taxonomy (GTDB): domain Bacteria; phylum Bacillota; class Clostridia; order Lachnospirales; family Lachnospiraceae; genus JAGZHZ01. The sequence goes on from CALWCS010000161.1 coordinate 1,280, forward strand.
ATAAAAAAGGGTTGTCACTTTTACCTTTCTATGTTACACTAGGAGAAATTTATAAGTAAAGGGAGGTGGCTTGATGTCGTCTATTCGCTAATGATAGGGCAATAAAATAAACGAAAGAATTTTATCCTCATCATATTGTGATGGGTTATTTTGTTGTGCTTTTTTGCGAATAGCTTCATTTGGCCGGCTCTTTTCAGACGTTTTTATCCGTCTGTTGATTTGGTATGCCTTTTGATATCCATATTTGTCTGTGCTGAAAGAATAAGCAAAATAAGTGTGCAGATAACCTGTCTGTGAGGGTTATCTGTTTTTTATTGTCCTTTTCATTCAGACTGAACATATTGATATAGAAAGGATCATTGAAATGTTTGAAAAAGACAAATGGAAAACAAAATTTATCATCGTTGCATCAGGACAGGCAATTTCCATGCTGGGAAGTCACGGTGTTCAATTTGCATTAATCTGGTGGCTTGCTGAAAAAACCTCTTCTCCGTTAATGCTTGGAATCTCAGGAATTGCAGCTTATCTTCCAATGTCATTATTCAGCCCGATAGCCGGAATTGCAGCAGACCGTTATAACCGAAAATTCATCTCTATTTTTTCGGATATGGCTATGGGAACTATAGCATTGATTTATGCGGTATTACTGTCCCTTTTTGATTTGCCTGTATGGACTGTATTTATTATGCTTTGTGTCCGTGGAATTGGAAGTACTTTTCAGCAGCCGGCAATACAGTCTATGATTCCGCAGCTTGTTCCAAAAAATCAGTTGATTAAGACCAATGGATGGATGCAGCTTTTAAATTCAGGTTCATTCTTACTTGGACCAGTAATCGGAGCTTCCTTATATGCGATTTTTCCGATGTCTGTTGTTTTAATGAGCGATGTTATTGGAGCGATTTTAGCAAGCATTGCTTTAGCAATCGTCAAAATTCCCCCATTGATAAAAACCGAAACTGAAAAACAATACTTTGTTGCAGAGATTCAGGAAGGAATACAAGTATTTAGAAAAGATAAAAAACTATTCTATCTCGTAATTGCAGAGGCGCTCTGTATGTTTTTCTATGCACCATTGTCTTCCTTTTATCCGTTAATGACAAGTGACTATTTCGGCTTGCCGGCTATATATGGAAGTGCAGTTGAGCTTTCTTTCGCAATTGGAATGATCGTGTCGTCACTTTTATTTTCCAGTATTCTGAAGGTAGAACGAAAAATCAGCGTTTCTTTTATCGGCTTGTTTGGAATGGGTATTATGGCTGCTGTCTGCGGTATCATCCCGCCGATTTATGTAGGTTGGTTTTTCTTTGCAGCATCTTGTATCGGTCTGGGAGCATCTGGAAATGTTCATACAATTCCTCTGACTGCATATATACAGGAAACAGTAGCTCCTGAAAAAATGGGACGGGCATTTTCGGTACTCACTTTAATATCATCTGTCACAATGCCTGTGGGTTTGTTGTTTAGCAGTCCTATTGCCGAAAAAGTAGGTGTCAGTACCTGGTTTTTTGTTTCTGGAGTTAGTATGACCGCACTTACAGCCTGTATGGCGATCCGTTATTTTACAAATCAAAGGAGAAAGGAACATGATTAGGAAGTTTCAAAAAACAGATGGGAAACAAGTGATGAAAATATGGCTTCATGGAAATGAGGATGCACATCCTTTTATCCCGAAAGATTATTGGATGTCAAATTATTTCATGGTGGAAGAGCAGCTTTTTTGTGCAGAGGTCTTCGTCTATGAAACAGACGGAGAAATACAAGGATTTATCGGTATTGCGAAAAATTATATTGCAGGAATTTTTGTCTCTAAAAAATATCGTTCGCTTGGAATAGGAAAACAGCTTTTAGATTATGTAAAACAAAAATATTGTTCTTTATCATTGGGTGTCTATACCAAAAACAAACGAGCCGTTGCGTTTTATTTCCGAGAAGGGTTTTCGATACGTTCAGAACAACTTGATGAATCCGCCGATGAAATGGAATATATCATGATTTGGCAGGTGGAACAAAAAATGAATACCGTTTAAAGCGCCTTTATGTTGCTGCTAAAATGTGCATTGATAGATATTGTGATGGTAAAAAAGTTATTTTGCGGAAACAGGTAGGGGAATCGAAATGAGAAAAGTTATTTTATTTATTGCAATAAGTCTTGACGGATATATTGCAGACAGTCATGGTAGTGTTGAATGGTTAAACGGGCAAGGTAACGACAATGAAAATGTCGATACTTATTCTGAATTTGTAAAAGAAATTGATACCATTTTGATGGGTTGGAATACATATCATCAGATTGTAACAGAACTTTCTCCCACCAAATGGGTGTATGACAATTTCACTACTTATGTCATTACACACAATAAAAATCAGTCTACTGAAAAAATTCGCTTTACCGCTGAAAATCCCGTACAGCTTTTAAAAAATCTCAAATCAAATGATGGTAAAGATATCTGGATTTGCGGCGGTGCTAATCTTGTCGGTCAGTTAATGCGTGCAGAACTGATTGATCAATATTATATTTCTGTCATTCCAATTCTTTTAGGAAAAGGAATTCGTTTATTTCAAGAACTTGAAAATGAGCAAAAACTGTTTTTGATAAAGGCGAAACATTATAATGGAATTGTAGAGCTAATATATGAACATCGATAATTTGGCTTTTATTATTTCAAAAAAGGCGAAGAAATAAAGCCCCCAAAAATACCATCTCAGAATAAAAAATTACCCTTGTTTCGGCTTTTGAGCATAAAAACAAGGACAAACAAGTTTAAAAGGAGCCTATCGCGTTGGTACGACAGCTCCTTTTTTTGAAAACTAGATAGGATATTCCCTCTATCTGACAATTGTAGCCTGCTCTACATAATATCCTTCCACATCTCCTTGGTCTGTATGCTCCAGGGTATGAACCATCAAAGAGCCGCTGCCCAATCCCAAAACGTTGCCAGTATGAATGTTTTGGTTGGAAACGACACGGATAGGCTCCTCGGTCTCAGAAGATTCACTGTATTCGTATACTATACTGCTTATCACTTCTCCGTCAAAATTAACCGGGCACTGACTATAGTAAAAAGTATTTCCCTGGGCATCTGGGACATAACTGATGTCGGCGCCGCTCTGTATGACGGTTTCTTCTCCAGTTTCATCATCGCGCAGTGATAGTCTGGTATCTCCGTTTTCTGTAATCTGCTGGAAAAAGGCGCCGTATCTGTTCGCCATCAGCAGATGACCAAATTCATTCGATGTGCCCTGACATATTTCCGTGACATCACCGGTAAGCAGGTCACGTTTCTTGAGTGTCTGCGTACCGCTCATCGTATCAGGTGCGTCTGTGGACAGGTAGTAGAGATAACCATTCTCATCATATGCCATGCTGACTGTATGACTCTCGAGCTGCTCGATGCTTCCTGTTTCAAGATCGATCTCATAAAGAGGCGTGGCACTGATGTCTGTACGACCGCCCATGTAATAGATATGATCGCCGGCAACCGTCATAGCCACATTTCCCCAGCCATTTTCCAGTGAAATCTCTGTCTGTTCTCCTGTGCCAAGATCATATACTCCAAGACTTACTCCAGCAACGCTCGGATCATCATCATACATCTTATAATAAAGCCGTCCGTTGATCAATCCTACCAGTTCCGGATTTGATAAACCTGAGACGAGAAGCTGCTCCCCGTCATCATAAGAATAAGAATACAAACAGTCATCCATCGAAAAGAAGACTCTGTCATCTGCCCCGAGAACCCCAGTCAGATTTCCCTCCCTGGAATATTCATCAGTATACTGTAAAGTGCATATTGTCAAGACTCGTGTCGTCGCGCCAAGATCAAATGAGGGATAATAATATGCAATATATTTCATTTCCCCGGAGTTCGTCACCATCCCTGCCAATGCGTATGACACAGAAGCCAGCTTTCCTTCTGTCTTCAGAATTCCGGCTTCTTCCGTTTCTTGTAGCTCCTCTGCAAAACTTTGTGATGCCGGTATCATGCATCCGCTTAGTCCGAACATCACACACATCACTAGTACCAAAATTTTTTTCATTTTTTTCCTCCTTTTCTTCTGATCGTTTTCAAAACTATCTGTTTTTTTGTTAAAGTCTATGAAAAGCCTTTTATTCAGCTGCTATCCTATGAAAAAGGACAGGCGCCTGTTCGATTTCAACCTTCAAAATGCTCTTTCTAAACATATTGTGCAAAAACGCCGCCGAACCATAGAACGAACTTATTCTTTATCTAAGGTCCAAAAACGAATATCATATCAAACTATATTTTAAAATCCGGTGATGATATGTCAAGAGAAAAAAGAAAGAAAAATTGTAAATTTTTTACTGGATTCCTAGGATAAAAAAGAGTGAGTAAATGTTTCTCACTACTCACTCTTTCTAATCCTGCCTTAACTTCTTGATATGGAGAACCTGCGGTCTCGTTTTCTTTTCATTCTTAATCTTGTTTCTGACTGACAATTTTGTAATACGTTCTGGCCGTCATGCTGTAAATCCATGCATAAAGCAGTACAAAAATCAAAACTGTAAAAATCAGCATGTTTCGAAACAGTCCTGCATGATACAGCCCTAACAGCGCCAGTAATTTCTGTAAGATCGGAAAGGCAACTGTAATGTGGATCACCGCTGTCACTAACGGCAGGAAAAATACCATCAAAATCTGACTGTGAATCGACTTTTTGACTTCTTTCTGACTCATTCCTACCTTCTGCATAATCACAAACCGTTCCCGGTCTTCATATCCTTCTGAAATCTGTTTATAATAGATAATCAGCACCGTAGCCATCAAAAACAGTACGCCCAGGAAAATTCCAAGGAAGAAAAGACTGCCGTAGAGAGCATAAAAAGAAGCTCTTTCTTCCTCTCTTCCCTGTACAGAACCTGTCAGTCCAGCCTGTGCCAGATCTTCAAAAAGTTTTTCTTTGACTTCTATCTGTGTCTGCTCATCCGTTTCAAGGTCAAATCCGCAGTACCAGCTTAAGTTTTCTGCTGCCTGTCCGCTGCGATTCATAATCTGAACTGCCATTTCATGGTTTGGAACAATGATCACGTATACTTTACTCATCATGGCTTCCAATTCACCGTCTAACTCCAGTTCGTCAATCGTCTTTTTAATTCGGAATGTCTGATCAAAAACCTGAATCGTATTTTCAAATTCTGTTCCCTTTTTCGTATAAAATAAGACTTCATCTGATTCCAAGGTTTCTTGTTCTCCCGTAATCTGATTATAATCTTCCAAGGGAAGAATGGAAACGATTGCCATATTGACAATTCCGTCATTTAGTCCTGTCGTCTCATCTATCTTATCCAGCCCATTTTCTGTTTCCAGCATACTTACTGTAGCATAATAATACGCAAGTTCATTTTTTTCTTCCAGATTTTCCTCCTCTATCGTTTTGGAAACAACGGTTCTGATTTCTTCTAAGGAATTCCCTCCCTGTGCGGTACTGTTGCCGCTCACGCTGATTTCTCTTGGATATCTGGAAAAAAGCATATCTTCTAGTCCTACGTACAGACTAAATGTCGTGGAGACAGAAAGCAGTACTCCTGTTGATAAAATACAGATATTTGCCAGTCCTGCTGCGTTTTGTTTCATTCGGTAAATCATGCCGGAAACAGCCGTGAAATGTTTTGCTTTATAATAATACTTCTTATTTTTTCTCAAAATTTTTAAAACTACAATACTTCCGGCCATAAATAAGCAGTACGTTCCGATCATTACAAGGATAATCGCCACAAACAGTTCTAAAACGACAGCAACCGGATTCTCTACTGTTAAAGCCATATAGTATCCGCACAACAGACAGGCAAGTCCGATCAATGCCGTAATCCATTTTGCCTTCGGCTCTTTTTCTCCTTGATTTCCTCCTTTTAAAAGATCAATCGGCTTCGTCAGATGAATCTGACGGAGTGTATTGAGATAGGACAGCAAAAAAATAATCAGAAATAAGGATACTGTAGTTTCAATACTCTGAAGTGGAATCGAAAATCCCATCTCTACATCAAAATTTAAAATCCGGAGCAAAAACAGATACATCGCCTTTCCAAAGATAATTCCGATACCGATTCCTAAAACCAGCGATGCCACTGTCGTATATACGGTTTCAAAAAATAAGACCTTGGAAATATGACGTTTTTCCATTCCTAAAATGTTAAACAGACCAAATTCTTTTTTTCTTCTCTTTACCAGAAAGCTGTTCGTGTAAAACAAAAATAAAACTGCAAAAAAACCAATGATTCCGACTCCCATACTCAAAAAAGCTTTCAGACTGCCTGCGATCGGCAATTCTGATATACTCTCACTTTCTGTCAGAGAACTCATCATATAAAACATGGTAATTGTTCCGATACACGACAGCAGATAAGGCACATACGTTTTTGCATTTTTTTTGATATTAGTAAATGCAAGTTTCATATAAAAAACACTATTCATGATGAACACCGCCTGTCGCAATAATCGTCAGCGTATCTGAAATCTGCTGATACATTTCCTGTTCATTTTGCATTCCTCTGTAGATCTGATGAAATACTTCACCGTCTTTGATAAACAGCACTCTCTGCGCATGACTTGCCGCACGCACACTGTGTGTTACCATCAAAATAGTCTGCCCTTCCTGATTGATTTCATTAAAAATTCGAAGCAATCCGTCAGAAGCCCTGGAATCCAAAGCTCCGGTCGGCTCGTCTGCAAGAATTAACTGCGGATGTGTAATCAGCGCTCTCGCTACCGCTGCTCTTTGTTTTTGTCCTCCTGACACCTCATATGGAAATTTATCCAGAATATCTGTAATTTCTAATTTTTGTGCAATCGGGATCAGTCTTGCTTTCATTTCATTATAATTTTTTCCTGAGAGTACCAAGGGTAAAAATATATTATCCTGTAAAGAAAACGTGTCCAGCAGATTAAAATCCTGAAATACAAATCCTAAGTTTTCTCTGCGGAATGTAGAGATTTCTTTTTCTTTTATTGTCACAATATTCTTTCCGTTTAACTTTACTTCACCGGAAGTAGGCTTATCAAGCGCGGCAAGGATATTAAGCAATGTCGTTTTTCCTGAGCCCGACTCTCCCATAATCGCAACGTATTCGCCTTTTTCTACAGAAAAATTTACATTTGTCAATGCCTGAACATGATTTCCGCCCAGACGTGTCGTGTATACTTTTTTTAAATCATTTACTTCCAGAATCATAACGTCTTCCTCCTGTTTTTTATTCAGTCTGTTCTGAGATTTTTTCAAATTTTCTTTTTCTGTGTTATCTTAAGTATACAAAAAGAGAAAATGCTGCGCCATAATTTTGGCTTACATTTTCTCCTTCAATCTTACAATCCGGTAAGGTTTCCCTATTCTTATTCATAGTCCAGTGAGACCGTCTCCATTCCTAAGATCACTCTTGTGCCTTTTCCAGGCTCTGATTCTATCCTTATTGTATGAGAAAGTCTTGTCATAATCTTTTTGCACAAAAACAGTCCTATTCCTGTAGAATGTTTTTCTTTTCTTCCATTGTATCCGGTAAAACCCGATTCAAAGACTCTTGGAATATCCTGCGGCGCAATGCCAATCCCTGTATCTTCTATGACAACTTCTTTTTTCTTTTCATCTAAAAGATAGATCTTTATCCTTCCTTTTTCTGTATATTTTAAAGCATTTGACAAAATCTGTTCTATCACAAATAACAGCCACTTTTTGTCTGTCACTACTTTTAATGAAATCTCTTCATATTCCAGACTGATCTTCTTTCTGATAAACAGACGTGCGTATTTTCGAATCGCTTGGCGCATAATAGAGTCCAGATTATATTCTGCAATCTGATAATCGGTACTTTTTCCGCCAACCCTGATATACTGCAAGACCATATCCACATACTGTTCTATTGAAAACAGTTCCATAGAAATTTCCCAGCCCTGCTCTGTATCTTCTTTTAATAAAAGTCTCATCGCCGCAATCGGCGTTTTTATCTGATGTACCCAGGTTGTATAATATTCTGTCATTTCCCGATATGCTTTTTCTCTGTTTCGCTTTTCCTTTTCTTTTTCCTCTATCATAAGCCGCATCAATTCCTGATACTTTATTTCCGTTGCTTCTTCTGTCCTTGGAAATTGCTGTGTTCCATACGAAAGTTCCTGTTCAATTTTTTCTACTTCCCGATAATGAGATACATACTTTTTAAAATTGACTGCTTCTGTAATAAAAATCAGACTCAGACATAAAAAACTTCCATACCCCGCCGCTTCCATCGGAAGTTGGTACAGAAAAAAAATAGAAAGAAAGATCATAATGCATCCAAAGCTTACCTGAATTCTCTTTTTATTTTTTTTCCAATAGGACCATAATAATTTTTTTCCTTCCATCTATTCTACCAGATATCCAATTCCTTTTTTCGTTGTAATAAAATTTTTAAGTCCTGACATCTCCAGCTTTTTTCGAAGTCTCGCCATATTGACAGTCAGTGTGTTTTCATCCACATAACTGTCTGTCTCCCACAATCTTGTCATCAGAGTATCTCTTGATACTACTTTCCCCTTATTCTCCATCAGAATCTGTAAAATCCGATAATCATTTTTTGTCAAATCGATCTTTGTTCCCTGATAAGTTAAGGAGGCATCGCTTGTATTTAAGATTGCTCCTCTATGTTCAATCAAATTTACCTGTCCCGAAAAATCATAGCTGCGTCTTAACATTGCCTGAATCTTTGCCGTCAGTACATTCATATCAAACGGTTTTGCAATAAAATCATCGGCTCCCATGTTGATTGCCATGACAATATTCATATTATCTGCTGCGGAAGACAAAAAAATAATCGGAACCTTTGAAACTTTTCGAATCTCTCCGCACCAATAATATCCATTGTAAAAAGGAAGAGAAATGTCCATCAGAACAAGAGACGGCGCAAATGCAGCAAAATCTGCCATCACTTGATCAAACTTCTCGGCTACTTTTGTCTCATATCCCCATGTCTGAATCTGTCTGGCCACTTCTCTTGCAATGACACGGTCATCCTCCACAATCAAAATCTTATACATTTTTTCTCCTCTACTTTTTTAGTGGTAGTGTCGAAACTACCATTCTTTTTTATTGTTTAAAGTTACGTTTTACCTTGATTTTTCGGAGGTTTGCAAATAAAAAGAGCATTGACCTCCCTTTTCTGGTATAATGTCAATCGCCAAACCAA
>CALWCS010000162.1 GCA_944376425.1 uncultured Lachnospiraceae bacterium
AAATAATTTTTGGATATTTTACATTTCTGAAAAAAGAACATATAATAAAAGACACAGGTGCGGCGTATAGTCTCTTTATCATGATTGAGAGCCGGAAAGAAACCCAAAAATCATTGCTGCTATTATTGTAGAGGATGAAAGGGGAATCGGATCAATGTGCTGGCTCTTAGTGAAAAGAATGACTGGTACTAAATAGGAGGAATAATAATGAAGGTATTAGCAATTAACAGCAGTGCCAGAAAAAACGGAAATACTGCTATTTTGATAAACAGAATATTTGAAGAATTGAATAAAGAAGGTATCGAAACAGAAATGATTCAGTTCGCCGGGCAGATCATGGAACCTTGCAAAGCTTGTTGGAATTGTAGAGGAAAGAAAAATTGTATCCATCATAAAGATAATTTCCGTGAAATTTTCGATAAAATGAAAGAAGCAGATGGAATCATTCTCGGATCACCTGTTTACATGGCAAATATGTCTGCAAATATGCAGGCTTTTTTAGAGCGTGCTTCGGTAGTGACAGATATGAATCGGGGGGAAGGACTGCTTCGGCATAAAGCTGGAGCAGCCATTACCGCAGCGCGTCGCGGCGGTGCGGTAAATGCTCTGGATGCAATGAATCATTTCTTCTTACTGCAAGAGATGTTTGTGGTGGGCTCTTGCTACTGGTCTATGGCTTACGGACAGATTCCAGGTGATGTTCAGAATGATGAGGAAGGTCTAAACACAATGAGCGTTCTTGCAAGAAATATGATTTTTCTTTTAAAGGCATTAAAAGAGAGAAGATAAAAAAGACGTAGACAAATCTTATATCCGATACGGTGATCCTTTCCAGTTACTATATCATTTGAAACATGGGGCTTGAAAAACAGAAAAGTTTGCGATAAACTTTATTACGGTTAGCATCAGATAACAAAAAAGGAGACTGTATGTGGATTGCAGATAAATATATTCAATATGTAAAAGATCAGACAATTCAGCATCCCGGGGAAACCTGGGACAAAATTTTGCTGGGATTCAAAGCAAATAAGTTGAGAACCCGGCTGCTGCCTAAGAAGAATCTATCGAAGGGCTATCAGAAGGTAGAAACTATGATGATGTCTCTGGTAGCGGATTCCTTAGGAAAACAGAACAGCTATATATGGGGCAATATCTTCGCTCCCTGTGAAATCGTCCAGTGTTTTGGAGTAAACACGTTATCTATCGAGACATTGTCTTGCTATTTTAGCGGATACCATCTGGAGGATTATTTTATTGATTATGCTCAGAATGAGGGGATTGCCCCTACCCTATGTTCTTATCACAAGACCTTTGTAGGAGCTATTGACAGCGGAGCCGTGCCGGTGCCGAAATATGCGGCTACCACCTCTCTTTCCTGCGATGGCAATTTAAATACCTTCCGATATCTGGAAAAGAAAAAGGGCGTACCATTTACTTTCTTAGATGTTCCCTATGGGGATGATGCAGATTCGGTAGATTATCTGGCAGAACAGCTGAAACAGTTTGCCAAAGAGCTAGAGAAACGCTTTGAGGTAAAGTTTGATATTGGAAAACTTCGGGAAGCTCTTCGGATTGAGAATGAAACCCGCAAGGAGCTGGTACGTTTCTTTGACCTGCAAAGCAGGCATTACTATCCGGGAGAATTGATCAGCCATCTATACATGATGATGGGAATGCACCTGAAAATCGGTACCCGGGAATTTCTGGAACTGATTCAGTTTATGAACCGGGAAATTCAGACATATCCTAAATTTGAGGGAAAGAAAATTCTGTGGATTCATCTTCTGCCCTTTTATCAGGAGAGTCTGCAGCAGTATTTCAATGGAAGTCAGGATTATCAGATTATTGCCAGTGATATTATTCTAGACTATATGGAAGAACTGGATGTTGAGCGCCCTTTTCATGCGCTGTCCCGAAAAATTATTCATAACTTATACAACGGTTCGTATTCCCACAAGGCGGAAATGGTAGAGAGACTGGCAGATAGACTGCGTCCGGACGCAGTAATCCAGTTCTGCCACTGGGGATGCAAACAGTCCTCTGGAGGCAGTGTTCTTTTGAAGGAACGAATGCAGGATAGAGGAATTCCGATGCTGATTTTGGACGGAGACGGTATTGACAGGCGCAACAGCCATGACGGTCAGATCAAAACCCGTCTGGAAGCATTTTTAGAAATGCTTCAGACGAAGGGAGAGGAGTCAGTGATATGTTAGGATATATTTGTAAATATGCTCCTATCGAGATTTTTGCTTCCATGGGCGTAGAAATGAAAAGAATGGAGCCGGATGTAACGAATTTTAATCAGGCGGATACTCGGATGCATCCGAATATCTGCAGTTTTGCTAAAGGCGTGCTGGAGGAAATGATGCAGACGGACTCAGACTACGAAGGCGTGATTCTTACTACCTGCTGTGACAGTATCCGGCGGCTTTACGATGTATTGAAAGAGGAATTTCCGGAAAAATTCATCTATATGCTGGACACGCCGCGAATCACAAAAGATGCGGGAGTCCAGCTCTATGAACAGAGAATCCGCCAGATGATCGCAGCTTTTGAAAAATGGTCAGGAAAATCTTTTGATGAAGATAACTTCAGAGAATATCTAAAAAAACAACAGGAAACTCGGCAGCTGACTTTTCAGAAGGATAGTCTGAATATTGGCATTATGGGTGCCAGAGCCAACGAAAAAATTAAGGAAATTCTCAAGCAAGAAAAAGTAACCGTAGCCTTTGATCTGACTTGTACCGGTCTTGCACGAAAAATTCTAGTAGATGAAAAAGCTCCTCTTACTGGTTACACCAGGGGACTTTTGGGGCAGTTTCCCTGTATGCGGATGGAACAGGCGGTCAATCGGGACGAACTGATTAGCCGATATGCGGACAGTGTGGACGGAATGATCTACCACACGGTTCAGTTTTGCGATAATTATTCTTATGAGTATGCTTGGCTGAAAAGCTGGCTGAAGCGTCCGCTGCTGCTTTTGGAAACAGATTACACTCGGCAAAGTGCCGGTCAGATTTTGACGAGAATCCAGGCGTTTTTGGAATCTTTAAGGGCAGGGAAAAGAAACCACAAAATTCAGAAAAAGGGGGACAGTAAGATGTATGTACTTGGAGTTGACAGCGGTTCCACTTCCACTAATGCGGTGATTATGAACGAGAAACGGGAAATTGTCGCATTTTCCGTAGT
>CALWCS010000163.1 GCA_944376425.1 uncultured Lachnospiraceae bacterium
TTTTTTTATTAAATGAAAAAGGAGCAGAAAAAGATGAAAAAAATGTATGAGGCAATATGGGAAATTTTTAATCAGTGTCCGAATAACCAGATGAGAGATATTTTTATTGATGAGATAGAAATTGAGGATGTTGATCAGTTTATCCATGAAAAATTTAAAGGAAAAGATGTCATATTTGAGAGAACAGATCTAGCTGATGGTACGATTGTCTATAATATTACAGCTTCTGGAATTAGAGAGAGATATTCTTTTTCTGAAATTTAACACGCCGTGAGCAAGAAGGGACCGTATCCCCCACCTCTACAGGTGGTGGATGAATTGCGAAAAAACACGGCGTATTCTTGACTTTGGCAATAGATAGTATTATCATCTAATGAGAAGTCAGTCGTATTTACAAAAAGGAATTATAAATACAATGAAATTAGATACAAATAATCATTCGGTATTCATGCTGAATTATCACCTTATTATGTGCGTGAAATACAGGAATAAAGTAATAGATGAGACTATTTCCGGCAGGCTGAAGGAGATTTTCGAAAAGATTGCGTCTTCCTACAACATTACATTGGAAGAGTGGAATCACGATAAAGACCATGTCCATATATTATTCAGAGGACAGCCCAATACCGAAATCAGTAAATTTATCAACGCTTACAAATCTGCAAGCAGTCGTCTCATGAAAAAGGAATTTCCTGAGATACGCAAGTATCTATGGAAAGAGAGGTTCTGGTCACAGAGCTTCTGTTTACTCACCACCGGCGGTGCGACAGTGGATATCATCAGGCAATATATCCAATCACAGGGGAGAAAAGATGGCAAATAAAGCAATCTAACAGGGACGAAAATGCCGCAAAAAATATCCTTCACGAAGGCATGAGGATTTTGGAAGAGTCAGCATAAAGAAGATATAGTAGGACGGAGCAGCCCGAACGGATACGCTTGTGGACACTGCGTAAGACTTGATGAGGTCGTAAGCCCGATACAAGCAGTAGTGGCGGAAGCAGGAAGCTCCGGCTTGTATAAGTCGGAGTAGTTCACAGAACACATAAAAGTACAGATAGAGTAAGAAAACGGCATATTAAAATGGAAGGAAAAATAATGAATACTTTATGGAATAGCTTGGAACAACAGGGAATCAGCAGAGGATTATTAGAAGATATCAAAAAATTTCGCAGACGCTATCCGGTAGAAGAAAATGTAAAAAAAAGAGTCACTTGCCCGGAAGTACCGTTTTATGGAAAAGAAGTATTTGAAATGGCAGCGGCAGCACTGCTGGAAGGGGAAAACGTTCTTTTGACCGGGGGAAAGGCGACAGGAAAAAATGTATTGGCAGAGAATCTGGCATACGTATTTGGACGCCCTGCCCATAATATTTCTTTTCATGTAAATATGGACAGCAGTTCTTTAATCGGAACCGATACATTTGAAGACAATCGTGTGAGTCTGAGAAAAGGACCCGTCTATCTGTGTGCATTGAATGGAGGATTTGGAATTTTCGATGAGATTAATATGGCAAAAAATGATGCCGTTTCTGTACTGCATGCGACCTTAGATGACAGAAGAATGATTGATGTGCCTGGATATGATAAGATTGAACTGCATGAAGCGACACGTTTTATTGGCACAATGAATTATGGATACGCAGGTACGAGAGAATTAAATGAGGCTTTAGTCTCCAGATTTATGGTAATCGATATGCCTCCGATAACAGAAGAAACCTTAAATGCCGTCTTAACAGAACTTTTTCCAGATGCAAAACGGGAAGGACTCAATCAGCTGATTGGACTTTTTATGGATCTTCAGCTAAAAGCATCCAACAATGAGATTTCTACAAAGCCATTAGATTTAAGAGGATTGATTGGAGCAATTCGGACGATTCGGATCGGACTTTTACCGAGAGCGGCAATTCGAATGGGAATTGTGAATAAAACGTTTGACATTTTTGAAAAAGAAATAGTAGAAGACATTGTCATGACGAGAATTCCGCAAGAGTGGACAAGGAAACAAATTTTTGACTAACAGGGAAAATAATATGGATAATTTTAAATATGATCCAGAAGAATACAGAATGGAAATTGAGGCGAGGATGAAAAATCTAATGTGGACGGTCAGCGAAGATTATAAGCTAGATATCCAGCTGGATTTTAATTCCTTTCAGAAATCAAAATATATTTCCATGTATGATGCTGTGAAACAGGGAGCATTTGCACAGTACTTTGATCGCAATATGCTGGCGGCATATCTTGTAAAAAAAATTTATTGTCAGGCTGAAGAAGGAGCTTTGATGAATTTGGCACAACTATGCGTAGATGCCGCAGCATATGCCAGGGTTTCGGCGGATCGTCCTGGAGTTTCTGAGATTCGTCAAAAAGCAATGGAGGATATTTTAGAATACGATTTTGAACGGTTAAATCGTTCCGTTGCAGGAAGAATACAGATAGCATGGATGAGAGGATGCCTAAGTGATAGATGGGAGATGGAAAAAAAGTTTTCCGATCCGATAGAAAAAATTCGGCATTTGCAAGATGCAAGTGATACAATAGAAGTGATACGGTGTATTGACAGTCTTTATAATCAGTGCATAGATCCGACATTTGAGAGAAAACACGGGACACTTGAAAACGTGATGAGCATCACAATGGAAGAGTTAAGAGAATTTAACTGGCAAGATTATCTGGACGAAGAAGCAAAGCAAAGTATTTTGGAACAATACATGGATCGTGTGACAAATCAGCTCGGAAACTTAGGCTGTCAGGGAGAAAAAGAAGAAAGAGCAGAAAAAGAACTTTCGAAAAAGAAACGGATAACCGTTTTAAAAAAAGAAGATTTAGAGAAGATATATCAGTATATAGAATTAAATTATGGAATGTCTTATCTAAATCCTTTGGAGCAAAAAAGAATAAATTATCAACTCTGCCGAGGGGCACATACAGACTGCAGTTTGTACTACACCGATGGAATTTTGAAAAATCCGGTTAAAATCAATGCACAGTATGTCAATGCGAAGAAACAAAAAGAAAAAAATGAAACCGTATATCGTAATCATCGAAATATGGCAAAAAGAAACATTGAGATTATGACAGCAAGTTTGAAGCGTTCGTTTCTTCAGAGAAATGAAATGGAATATGTTTCTTCCGATTGTGGGAAAATTGTGCCGAGACTTCTGTGGAAAGTGGGAAAAAGCCGGAATGCTCATCTGTTTTTAAAAGAAAATAAGAGAGAAAACTCAGACTTTGCAGTGGAAATTCTGATGGATGCAAGCGGATCTCAAAGAGACAGACAAGGGCAGATTGCTCTTCAGGCCTATATTATCAGTGAATCTTTAAGCAATGTGCAGATTCCGCACAAGGTGATGAGTTTTTGCACTTTTTGGGATTATACTGTAATGCAAAGATTTCGAGAGTATGATGCGCCAAGAGAAGATAATAAAAATGTATTTCATTATACAACCTCATCAAATAACCGTGACGGTTTGGCAATTCGGGCTGCCGGCGATTCTCTGATACAAAGACAGGAAGAGAATAAAATTTTGATTGTATTAAGTGACGGCAGACCAAATGATGTGATTGTCAATCGACCAAACAGTAAAAATCCTCAAAGCTATTTTGGAGAATATGCGGTAAAAGATACTGCTTCGGAAGTGAGAAATCTCAGAAACCGAGGGATATTTGTTTTAGGCGTATTTACCGGAAAAGAAGAAGATCTAAAAGCAGAACAGAAAATTTTCGGAAAAGATTTTGCCTATATTTCGGCAATTGAAAATTTTTCGAACATCGTAGGACTTTATTTGAAAAGACTGTTAGAGTGGGAAAAAGAATAGTTTAAAAACGGAAGAAAGTTTCATATAAGATAAAGGATATCCGGATAGATGTTTGCAGAGTTAAAAAATGATGAAAAATGTAGAAATCCCATGAACAGGTCACTTTTAGGAGGACAATATGAAAAAAGCAAAAATAATAAAATGGATAGCAGGAATTTATGGTATTGTCACAGGAATTTCTGCATGGAGTCTTTTTTTGTGTACAGTAAAAAGAAAGGAAAAGAAAGATTGGGAAAATCAGACGGCAGAGCCTGGATCTTATCTGGAATTGATTCAGCAAAAAAGTTCTTGGATTAAAAAACAGAAAATAGAGCATGTTTCGATTCCGGCTTTTGACGGATTAAAGCTTCATGGTATTTTTATACCGTCAGAAAAAAAATCAGACCGAGTGATTCTTGCTGTCCACGGATTTCGAGCAGAAGGGATGAAAGATTTCAGTGCGATCACCTGTTTTTATCATGAACAGGGATATCATGTGTTGATGGTAGATGACAGAGCACATGGAATGAGTGAAGGAAAATATATTGGATTTGGATGCCTTGACAGAGAGGATTGCTATCGCTGGATTCACTATTTGGATGAAAAACTGAAGGAGAGATGTTCCATTTTTCTGCATGGCATCTCTATGGGAGCTGCGACTGCGCTGATGACAAGCTCTATGAACCTTCCATCTTCTGTAAAGGGAATGATTGCAGATTGCCCGTATACTTCTATATGGGAGGAATTTATTTATCTGGCAAAAAGAGAAAAAAAACCATTGATTTTTATGTATCCGGTATTAAAATTGGAAAGCAAAATTTGTAAGGTGATGGCAGGATATGAGTTCGATGACTGTTCAGCGGCAGAAGAGGTCAAAGATACGAAACTGCCGGTTTTGTTGATTCATGGAAAGGAAGATCGCTTTGTTCCCTGCGAAATGTCAAAAAAGATTTACGACAACTGTGCAGCGTATAGAGAACTGTGGCTGGTAGAACATGCGCGCCATGCAGAGAGCTATCATATAGCGAGAGAAGAATATGAGAGACGGGTCCTGACATTTATGGAAAAATGTGACACAAAGTAAAAGAATGAAAGAAATAATCGACCGCAATATTTGACTTGTAAAATGAAAAAAAATGGCATATACTAATCATACTGCGAAAAAATAGGAGGAGGTAATGAAAGATTATGTCAGAAAGAGAATGCAGTAATACAGGCTGTTCCAAAGAAAGCTGTGCAGGATGTGAACACAGCAAAGCAAAAAAAAGTTTTCTGGTAGAGCAGAATATGTATTCTGATATCAAACATATCATTGGAGTTGTAAGTGGCAAAGGAGGAGTAGGAAAATCGATGGTAACAGCTTCAGCAGCCAATATGCTGGCAGAGAAGGGATATCGTGTCGGAATTTTAGATGCCGATATCACGGGACCTTCGATTCCTAAAATGTATGGTGTTCATGGTCCGGCACAGGCAGATCATGAGGGAATTTATCCAATGATTACAGAAAATGATATAAAAATTATGTCAATCAATTTACTGATGCCGGATGAGGAAGCTCCGGTCATCTGGAGAGGTCCAGTCATTTCAAACATGGTAAAACAGTTTTTTACGGATGTTATCTGGGGGGAACTGGATTATCTGTTAGTTGATATGCCGCCTGGAACAGGGGATGTGCCGTTGACAGTATTTCAATCTCTTCCGCTTGAAGGAATTATAATAGTCTCTTCACCGCAGGATCTTGTAAAAATGATTGTTAAAAAAGCTTATAATATGGCGAAGATGATGAATGTCCCGGTACTTGGAATTATTGAAAACTATAGTTTTGTAAAATGTCCAGACTGCGGAAGGGAAATTAAAGTATTTGGAGAAAGCCATATTGATGAGATTGCGGCAGAAATTGGCATTAAAGTATTAGGAAAAATGCCGATTGTGCCCGAATTTGCTTCTGTTGCAGACGAAGGTAAATTTTCAGGCATAAAGAATCCATATATTGAGTCTATACTTCCGGTATTAAGAGAAATAAAAAAAGGAAATAGTGAAACAGTTTGAAAAAATAGGAAAAAGCAGGGAAAATTCGAAAGAAAAATCCCTGTTTTTTTCTGTTTTGTTTAGAAATAAAAAATTGTTAAAAGAGTAACAAAGAATAAAGTGAAATAAAATGCACAAAAAATGGAAAAAATATTCCTAAAAAATATACGAAATTAATAAAAAAAGTAAAAAGATCTTGGAGAGAAAAGAAGATAAAAATTTTATTGACAAATGAAAGAACCCGTGACATAATACGCACAACAAAAGTTAAGCAACTCCACAACATAGATTAAAAAACTGAAAGGTTATAATCTGTTGGGTCAATAGTGAAAGAAAGGTGAAACTGATGTTAGAAAGAAAAATAAAACTGAATGAATTAGAGGAAGTAAAAGAGTTTGTTTCAGCCGCAAGTCAGTGTGACTTTGATATCGATGTTTTTTACAACAGAGTGATTATTGATGCAAAATCTATGCTGGGTGTATTAAGCTTAGACTTGACAAAAACGCTGACTGTAAAATATGGCGGAGAAGATATGAAATTTGAAAATGTATTAAGTAAATATTCTGCTTCATAAAATAGAGCGAAAGAGAAAATAAAAAAAGACGGAAAAGACGATACGGCCGTCTGAAGTGTTGGCTTTACTGAGAAAGTTTAATCAATGATGGAGTAAGAAAGTGAATGTTAAATTTACAGCTTTCTTATCCTATAGGAATTTCCTATATTTACAGGATCGTACTGGAGCAAAAAATATACTTTCAGACGATCCTGTACTGACAGAGAAGGCATCTAAAAAGGCAAAAGCAATAACTGGAAAAGTAACATAGCAAATAAAAGCAAAATGTATGATAGTAGTTTATGTGAAATCGCAGAAAGTACCTGGAGTGAAAAAGAGGGAATCTGCGATTTTTTTATTTTATTTGAGAATAGAGTTTGAGTATAATAAAAGAAAAAACGATGTTTTTTAGATTCGAGAAGACTCGAGCTGTGAATAAAAAATAGACTTAAAAAATTATTGGAAAGATTTTTGACGGAAGGATGAAGGAAGGTAAAAAAAGGAGAAGAAAAAATGGAAGAAGTCAGAATATCGGTCAGAAATTTAGTGGAATTTTTGATGTGCAGCGGTGATATTGACCAGAGATACAAAAAGGGGAGTGAGAAAGATGCAATGCAGATGGGAAGCAGAATCCATAGAAAGATACAAAAGGAGATGAAAGCAGGTTACCAGGCAGAAGTTTCGTTGAAATTGATTTTAGAAAGAGAAAATTATCGAATACGCATAGAAGGAAGAGCCGATGGAATTTTTAAAGAAAAAGACAAGATTTTTATCGATGAAATCAAAGGTGTTTATCGAAACCTGAAAGAAATTCAAGAACCGGTTCCTATCCATGAGGCTCAGGCAAAATGTTATGCCTATCTGTATGCATTGCAGCAAAACGTCAGAGAGGAAATGACGGTGCAAATGACGTACTGCGATTTGGAAACAGAAGAAATAAAACGTTTCCGCAAATCTTTTTCCTTTGTAGAGTTAGAAAAATGGTTTCTGGAATTGATACAGAAATATGAGCCGTGGGTCAAGTTTCGTGTGGAATGGAAAGCAAAACGAAAAGAGTCTATCAAAAAAGTAAAGTTTCCTTTTCCATACAGAAAAGGACAAAAAGAACTTGCGGCAGATGTATACCGTACAATTTTAAGGAAAAAGAAATTATTTATTCAGGCGCCGACAGGAGTAGGAAAAACTATTTCAACAATATTTCCGGCTATAAAAGCAGTAGGAGAAGAGATTATAGATACCATTTTTTACTTGACGGCAAAAACAGTTACCAAAACTGTGGCAGAAGAAACCATTTCCCTTTTACGGTATCAGGGAATGAGGTGGAAAAGTATTGTGCTGACGGCGAAAGAGAAATTGTGTGTCTGTGAAAATGCAGATTGCAATCCGGAAGTATGTCCGCGTGCAAAAGGGCATTATGACCGAGTAAGAGACGCCGTTTTTTCTGCATTGAAAAAACAAGACAGCTATCATAGAGAAGAAATTTTAGAACATGCAAAAGAGTGGAATGTCTGCCCGTTTGAATTTTCTTTGGATCTGGCAGAGTGGATGGATGGAATTATTTGTGATTACAATTATGTATTTGATCCGAGGGTCTCTTTGAAGCGTTTCTTTGGAGAGGGACAAAAGGGAGAATATATGTTTTTAATTGACGAGGCGCATAATCTGGTAGAGCGAGGAAGAGAGATGTACAGTGCTGTTTTGTATAAAGAAGACTTTCTGGAAATCAAAAAGAAAGTAAAAATGTATGACAGAGGGCTGGAACGAAAACTGGAAAAGTGTAATAAAATTATGCTGGAAATGAAAAGAGAATGTGACGGATATGAAATTTTAGAAAGTCCAGGAAATCTTCCTGTTGCAGTCTTAGAACTTCAGGAAAAACTGACTGGTTTTTTAGAGGAAACGATAGAAGAAGAAATAAAAAGTTCTGTAACGGATTTTTATTTTCAGATTCAGACATTTTTAGATGTCTGCGACAGATTGGATGAGAACTATGTCATTTATACTGAAATAGAAACAGACGGAAGATTTAAGATTAAATTATATTGTGTCAATCCCGCAGAAAATTTAAATTATTATCTGGAAAAAGGAAACAGCACGATCTTTTTTTCCGGTACGTTTCTTCCAATTCAATATTATAAAGGACTGTTAAGTACGGCACAGGATGACTATGCAGTATATGCACAATCGCCTTTTGAGCCGGAAAAAAGACTTTTAGTGATTGGAAGGGATACAACAAGTCTTTATACAAAAAGAGGAGAGATGCAGTATAAAAGAATTGCGCAGTATATAGAGAAAATTGTGAAAAAGAAAAAAGGAAATTATCTGGTGTTTTTGCCATCCTATCAAATGATGGAGGAAGTAAAGAGGTATTTTGTGACAGAAACTGAGAAATCAACAGAATCTATCTTTCAGGAACGTCAGATGAGTGAGGAAAGCAGAGAAAATTTTCTGAAATCTTTTGAAACAGAAAGAAGCAATAGTCTGATAGGATTTTGTGTAATGGGAGGAATTTTTGGCGAAGGGATTGATTTAAGAGCAGACAGACTGATCGGAGCTGTGATTGTCGGAACAGGACTGCCTAAAGTATGCACAGAACGTGAGATATTAAAACAGTATTATGAAAAACAGGGAAGAGATGGGTTTTTCTTTGCTTACCTTTGTCCGGGTATGAATCGTGTGCAGCAGGCAGCGGGAAGAGTGATTCGAACGGCACAAGATCGGGGCGTGATTGCACTTTTAGATGAACGGTTTTGTCATGAATCATATCGAAATTTGTTTCCAAGAGAATGGGAAAACGTAAAGATTTGTACGTTGAAAACTATTGATAAAACAGTAGAACAATTTTGGAAAGAAACAAAGGAAAGTTAAAGCGATCTGTTCGGTTTTCACTTGTCAGATTACGGCACGGGTGATAGAATGTTAGAGAAGAGAGCTAACTTTGATAAAGTCAAATATGATGGAGGAGTTAAATGAGCAGCGTAAGAAGAGTGTATGTTGAAAAAAAACCGGATTTTGCAGTAGCCGCAAAGGATTTATGTCATGAAATCCGCAGTTATTTAGGATTAAACGGTGTGACGAAAGTCAGAGAATTGATTCGTTACGACGTGGAAAATATCTCTGATGAGGTTTTTGAAAAGGCATGTAAAACCGTTTTTTCTGAGCCGCCAGTAGATATTTTGTATCAAGAAACATTTGAAATGGAAAAAGGTTCGAGAACGTTCTCTGTAGAATTTTTGCCGGGTCAATTCGATCAGAGAGCAGATTCGGCAGTACAGTGCGTCCAGTTTTTAAAAGAAGATGAAAAGCCAATTATCCGTTCTGCGACAACGTACGTGATTGAAGGAACCATTTCGGATGAAGAATTTGAAGCAATCAAAAAGCATTGCATTAATCCGGTTGATTCCAGAGAAACGGACATGGTCAAACCAGAAACACTGATTGTAAAATTTGAAGAACCTGCTGATGTAAAAACGTTTGATGGATTTATTGAGATGGAGGAAGAAGATCTAAAGAAACTGTATGTTTCTTTAAATCTTGCCATGACATTTAAAGATTTTTTACATATTCAAAATTATTTTAAAAAAGAAGAACAGCGCGATCCATCTATGACGGAAATTCGTGTGCTGGATACTTACTGGTCGGATCACTGCCGTCATACAACATTCTCTACAGAATTAAAAGAGATCACATTTGAGGATGGAGACTACAAAAAACCGATTGTAGAAACTTATAAACAATATCTAAGAGACAGAGAGGAATTATTTCAAGGAAGAGATGATAAATTTATCTGTTTGATGGATCTGGCGCTGATAGCAATGCGTAAACTGAAAAAAGAAGGAAAACTGCAAGATCAGGAGGAATCTGACGAGATCAATGCATGCAGTATTGTTGTGCCGGTTGAGATCGATGGAAAGACAGAAGAATGGCTGATAAATTTTAAAAATGAAACACATAATCATCCTACAGAAATCGAACCTTTTGGAGGCGCGGCAACGTGTCTTGGAGGAGCAATCCGAGATCCGCTTTCAGGACGTACCTATGTCTATCAGGCAATGCGTGTGACAGGAGCTGCTGACCCGACCGTACCGGTAAAAGATACGCTGAAGGGAAAACTGCCGCAGAAAAATATCGTGCGCGGTGCTGCACATGGATATAGCTCTTATGGAAATCAAATCGGTCTTGCGACAGGACACGTAAAAGAAATTTATCACCCGGATTATGTGGCTAAGAGAATGGAAATCGGAGCTGTGATGGGAGCTGCGCCGAGAAGAGCGGTAATCCGTGAAACTTCTGATCCTGGAGATGTTATCGTTTTACTTGGAGGAAGAACAGGGCGCGATGGATGCGGCGGTGCTACAGGTTCCTCAAAAGTACACACAGAAGCATCAATTGAGACGTGTGGAGCGGAAGTGCAAAAGGGAAATGCACCGACAGAGAGAAAAATTCAGCGATTATTCCGCAGAGAAGAGGTCAGCCGTCTGATTAAAAAGTGTAATGATTTTGGAGCGGGCGGAGTTTCCGTAGCAATTGGAGAACTTGCAGATGGACTTCAGATTGATCTTGACAAAGTGCCGAAGAAATATGCAGGATTAGATGGAACAGAGATTGCTATTTCGGAGTCTCAGGAACGTATGGCGGTGGTTCTGGATTCCAAAGATGTAGAACAGTTTCTTTCCTATGCGGCGGAAGAAAATCTGGAGGCTGTTGCAGTGGCAAAAGTGACAGAAGATCCAAGACTTGTGATGACTTGGAGAGGAAAAGAGATTGTTAACATCTCAAGAGCATTTTTAAATACAAACGGAGCACATCAGGAGACAAATGTAACAGTGGAAATCCCTTCAAGAGAAAATCAGTACTTTGTCAGAGAAGAGGTAACAGATGTAAAGGAAAAATGGCTGAATACCCTAAGAGACTTAAACTGCTGTTCTCAAAAAGGGCTTGTGGAAATGTTTGACGGTTCGATCGGAGCTGGTTCTGTCTATATGCCTTTTGGAGGAAAATATCAATTGACAGAGACACAGACTATGGTGGCAAAACTTCCGGTATTGGAAGGAAAAACAGATACGGTTACGATGATGAGTTATGGATTTGACCCGTATTTATCGAGCTGGAGTCCATATCATGGAGCTGTCTATGCAGTTTTGGAATCGATGGCAAAAATCGTTGCAGCAGGTGGAGATTACAGCAAAATCCGATTTACCTTCCAGGAATATTTCCGGCGTATGACAGAAGACCCGAAACGCTGGAGTCAGCCGTTTGCAGCTCTGTTAGGCGCATATTCGGCACAGATGGGATTTGGGTTGCCGTCAATCGGAGGAAAAGACAGTATGTCCGGTACCTTTAACGATATTGATGTTCCGCCTACACTCGTATCTTTTGCTGTTGATGTCGCAAGTGATAAGACGATCATCACACCGGAACTGAAAAAAGCAGGAAATAAACTGGTTCTTTTAAAAATAGAAAAAGATGAATATGACCTGCCGGTATATGATCAGATTATGGATCAGTATGGAAAATTTTTTAATGATATCAAAGCAGGAAAAATTATTTCAGCATATGCTCTGGATGGAAAGGGACTTGCCGCAGCAGTCAGCAAAATGGCTTTTGGAAATAAGATGGGTGTGAAGATCGAACATAATGTAGATCAAAGAGATTTGTTTACGGCAGGCTTTGGAAATATTGTGGCAGAAGTTCCAGACGGAAAAGTAGGAGAACTTAGCATTACGTATACTGTAATCGGTGAAGTGACAGATAAGAAAGTTTTTGAATACTGCAGTACAGAAATTTCAATAGAAGAAGCGCTGAAAGCGTGGACGGGAACACTGGAAAAAGTCTTCAAGACAAAAGTGACAGAAGACAAAACTCCTGTGGAAACACCGATCTATCATACCGATTCTGTCTATGTCTGCAAACATAAAGTGGCAAAGCCAAGAGTATTTATTCCGGTTTTCCCGGGAACAAACTGTGAGTATGACAGTACAAAGGCATTTGAACGTGCGGGCGCGCAGGTGGATGTAAAAGTGTTCAAAAACCTTACAGCTGAAGATATCAGAGAATCTGTTCAGATTTTTGAAAAAGCAATCAGCCAGGCCCAGATCATTATGTTCCCAGGAGGATTTTCAGCAGGTGACGAGCCAGATGGATCTGCAAAGTTTTTTGCGACAGCATTTCAAAATGAAAAGATAAAAGAATCGGTTATGAAACTGTTAAATGAGAGAGATGGACTGGCTCTTGGTATCTGTAATGGATTCCAGGCATTGATAAAATTAGGTCTTGTTCCGTATGGAGAGATTAAAGGACAAAGCGCAGACTCTCCAACATTGACATTTAATACGATCGGACGCCATATCTCTAAGATGGTTTATACCAAAGTAGTGACAGATAAATCTCCGTGGCTGCAGCAGGCAGTACTTGGCGGTGTTTATACAAATCCGGCATCGCATGGAGAAGGAAGATTTGTAGCGAGCAAAGAATGGATTGACAAACTGTTTGAAAATGGACAGGTGGCGACACAGTACTGTGATATCCACGGGAAAACTTCAATGGATGAAGAATGGAATGTAAATGGATCTTATGCGTCTATTGAAGGAATTACAAGTCCGGATGGACGAGTACTTGGAAAAATGGCACACTCAGAAAGACGCGGAGATCATGTGGCAATTAATATCTATGGCGATCAAGACTTGAAAATTTTTGAGTCAGGTGTTGCTTATTTCAAATAAGTAAAAATGAGATACAGAAGAAAAAGATAGTCTTTCGTAATAAGGTCTTGTACTGAAAATGGTGCAAGACCTTATTTGGTATAAAATTTAGAGGAAATATAGGATGTTTTGATCTTTTATATCAAGCGTAAAAGAGTAAAGCAGTGGATACATAACAGAAAAAAATTTTAAGAAATAAGGAAAGAAAATATATCAAAAGCCACACAACGTGTCAAAAAAAAGAAAAAACGAGAGGGAAAACAGAGAAAAAGCCACATTTTGTTGACTTTTACGAAAAAAGATTGAACTATGGAAATAATCAGTGTAATATAAAAGATGAAGGGAAAAATCTATGGAATCACATCGTGTCATGCATCCAACATTCTTTGACAATTCCAGTCAAATCTTTTTTATCTTACAGTATGATACGGACAGCAGTTTTAGAAATGATACAGTAAAAGAGATGAGATTCCATAGCAGTTCCTGTAAATAAATCCGCAGAAAAATCAAAAAAATAATGTTGGTAAAGTATATTTAAAATTTCAAAACATAGAAAAAACATAAATTGATAAAATTGTAAAAAAATACTTGACAATTAAATCAATTCATTTTATAATGATAAAGCAAGTTGAGAGAAAAACTTGCAGATATGGGATCTTAGCTCAGCTGGGAGAGCATCTGCCTTACAAGCAGAGGGTCATAGGTTCGAGCCCTATAGGTCCCATAATTAAAGAAATGGCGGAATAGCTCAGTTGGCTAGAGCACACGGTTCATACCCGTGGTGTCGAGAGTTCAAATCTCCCTTCCGCTACTGGAGAGATCTATGGAAATCCATAGATCTTTTTTTGTGGAATTCGTATGATATACTAATACATGAGATAATGCCAAGGAAAACGGCGAGTAAAGTTGGAGAGGAACGATGTTCTATGGGGATTAAGGCTATGATTGTGGATGATAGCTGGCTTGAACAGGAAATGATTAAGGGTGGGGTAAATTGGGAGAAACTAAATATTTCCATCTGTGGAACTGCGCTGAACGGGAGGCAGGGAATTGAGCTGTACCAAAATCTGAAGCCCGATTTGGTGATCACGGATATACAGATGCCCGGAATGGACGGGATTGAGATGGTGCGTAAGATCAGAGAGCTGGATGATACGGTCACAGTGGTGTTTTTATCGAACTACAGAAATTTCGAATACGCAAAATCGGGCTATTCGCTTGGAGTAAAAGAATATATTTTAAAGCAGGATATTGATTCTCCGAAGACAGAGGAATTTTTTGAGAATCTGGTAAAAGAGATCGTGAGTAAAAAGAGAGCCTCGACTGACGGCAGACTGACCCAGTATTCTCAGCCGGTGCGTATGGCGATACAGTACTTTGAACCCCATTATTATGAAAAGCACCTGGAGATTGGTCAGGTCGCAGATCTTGTGTGTTTGAGCGCATCCCGCTTCAGGGCAGTATTCAAGCAGGAGGTGGGAGTATCGCCCAATCAATATCTCAGCGAGGTACGACTGAAAGAGGCAGAGCAGCTTCTACAGAAAACCTGCATGAAGACGAATGATATTGCCGATGCCACAGGCTATCTGGATGGAAACTATCTCCGAAAAGTTTTTCGGCAAAAATACGGAATGACTCCAAAAGAATTTCGGGAGCGGAGCACATCATGAATCAGAACAGGAAAGGTGAGATCGGAAAAAAATGGATTTGGCTGATCGTGGCTCTGTGGATTTTGGCCCTGGGGCTGCTGTTTGCCGTTATATACCGAAATCAGAAAGAGGAAGAGATCAAGGGATTTGAATCAGTCAACCGGCAGGTAATCAGACAGATCGACAACGTGATGGAGCAGATTGACAATTTGAACGCGTACATAAAAAGTGATGAGCAGCTTGAGACTTTATTGACTCAGAAGACCATGGATCCTAGCGAAATCTGGGATACCCAAATTGCGGAGTATTTGAACAGCCGGAAAAACGCGGCAAGGAATGTGGAGTCTGTGCTTCTTCT
>CALWCS010000164.1 GCA_944376425.1 uncultured Lachnospiraceae bacterium
TCATAGAGGGACTATGGGGAAGGTGTTAGACCGAAGCTTTAATAAAATGCAGTTTTAAAGCGGTCAGTTCTACAAACGGGGAGGTTCCCCTCCCCATAAAATTTTTCTGAAAAACTTACACAAAAAACTTGACAAACCCTGAAATCGAAAAAGTTCAACGAGTTCAGCACACTTTTCTTATAAAAACTCTATTTTTGTTTTTAGGGTGGCAAATGGGTGGCAATTCCACCATTTTCTTTTCTTTATTTTCCCTAAAATCCTTATTTTTTCCTATTCAAAAGAGCAACTGTCTCCACATGCACCGTTCCCGGAAACATATCCACACAGCATACTTTTTCCACCTGATATCCTCTTGCCTGCAGCACTTCTAAATCTCTTGCCAGACTTGTCGGTTTACAGGAAATATATACCAGATGATCTACTCCATATGCAATAATTTTTTCCAGTGCTTTCGGATGAATTCCATCTCTTGGAGGGTCTAAAACAATCAAATCTGGTTTTTCTTCAATGGTATCGATTACTTTTAACACATCTCCTGCTATAAATTCACAGTTATGCAGTCCATTTCTTTGGGCGTTCTTTTTTGCCGCTTCCACTGCCTCTTCCACAATCTCAACTCCAATTACCTTTTTTGCAACTGGTGCCAGCATCTGCGCAATTGTTCCGGTTCCGCTGTATAAGTCGAAAATTATTTTATCTTTTGTTGTTCCGACATATTCTCTTGCTGTCTCATATAATACTTCTGCTCCCAGGGAATTCGTCTGAAAAAAGGAAAATGGAGAAATCTTAAATGTTAAGCCTAACAATTCTTCTTCAAAATAATCTCTTCCATATAAAATTTCTGTCCGGTCATTTTGCACGATATCTGCAAGGCTGTCATTTTCCGTATGCAAAATTCCTACTATGTTTCCTTCCAGATTTAACGATAAAATTGCATCTTTCATAGGATTAAGATCTGCCGTTTCTTGTGTGCTGGTCACAAGATCTACTAGAATTTCTTTCGATTTTGCTCCTTTTCTCACGAGTAAATGTCTAAAATATCCCTTGTGAGACAGTTTATGATAATAAGACAGATGTAATTTTTGGGCTTCATCTAATACACATCTTAAAATTTTTCCATAATCTTCATCCACAATTTTGCACTGATCCACTGTCAAAATGTCATAAAAACTTCCTTTTTTATGCATTCCAAGAGAAAGGGGACCGTCTTTATATTCATCTCCAAAGGAAAATTCCATCTTATTCCGGTATACAAACTGTTTTGGACTTCTCTTTATCCCTTCAAATGTATAATCTGCGCAAACTTGATCTAGTAAATCCTGCACTTGATTTGCTTTCATTTTTAATTGATCTTCATATTCTAAGTTCTGATAAGTACATCCTCCGCAGTTTCCAAAATGAGGACAGATCGGTTCTATCTCATTGTCTGCTTTTTCCAGTACTTCTAAAATTCTTCCTTCACATTTTCCTTTTCTGACTTTTTGAATCATCACTCTTACTTTCTGACCTGATACCCCGTCTTTCACTATAATCTCTTTTTCTTCTGTCCGTATGATCCCTTTATTTGGAAATGCCACTTTAGTGATGATTCCTTCAACAATCTGTCCTTTTTTCACACTTTTCTCCTCTCTGTTCCGCAAAAAAGACAGGTGCGAAAACACATCTGTCTTTTTCTTGATTTTATTCTTCCTCTGATTTTTCTTCGGCTTGTGTCTCTTCTTCTTGCTCTTCTTGTTTTTCAGCCGTTTCTTCTTGCTCATCTGCATCTTCAAAATAGTCGTCGAAATCATCGTCAAAATCATCATCAAAGTCTTCCAGATAATCTGGTGTGAAATAACGATATACTGCATATGCAATTCCTGCAACGGCTGCTACTGCTCCAATGACGGCAAGAATCCAAAGTACTCGATTCTTGCTTTTCTCCTCATCTCTTTTTTGCAGAGCTGCCATAAAATCTTCAATTTTACTCATTCCTGCTCACGTCCTTTCTAGATTTTCTTTTGTTTAGTATAACACCAAAAGGGGAAATTTACTATTAAAAATTAATAAATTTTTACAATTTCTTTAGTTTTGCAAAAGCTGCATACAATTTCTTGATTCCCGCTTTTTCAAAATTTACAGTAACAGCGTAATCTCGTCCGCCGTCTTCAATCTTTTCTACGATTCCCACCCCATATTTAATATGTTTTACTGTATCGCCTTCAGAATATCCCAATTCTCCTTTTTTCTGTTTTTCTAAATTTTTCGGCATAAAAATTTTCTGCTTAAATGCTTGTCTTGCCTGAGCATGAATATTCTGCTTGGCAGCTTCTCTTTCTTCTCTCGTCACTTGATTTCTTTTTCTTTCATTCCCAATCTCTACCATTTCTTCTGGTATCTCTTTTAGAAATCTCGAAGGACGGCTGTATTGTGTTTCACCGTGTACCATTCTCTGCATAGCGCTCATTACTGTCAACTCTTTCATTGCTCTTGTCATTCCAACATAGCAAAGTCTGCGTTCCTCTTCTAAATCGGTCGGATCTTCTGAGACAATTGCCATGTAACTCGGAAATAATCCTTCTTCCATTCCTGCCATATAAACATATGGAAATTCCAATCCTTTCGCACTGTGCAAAGTCATCATCACTACATAATCGCTCTGTTCATTGAGATTATCAATATCAGCCACCAATGCCACTTCTTCCAAAAATTCGCTTAAGCTTGGATGTTCTGCACTTTCTTCATAAGCAGCTGCCTTATTGATCAATTCGTCAATATTTTCGATTCTAGACAGTGCCTCATCCGTTCTCTCAGCTCTTAATTCTTCTATATATCCTGTCTGTTCCAAAATATCTTCAATCAGTTCTTTTACCGATAATATCTCTGCTTTACTTTTCATAGACTGAAGAAATGTAACGAATGGTTCTACCTTTGACACTCCCCGTCCAATTCCCGGTATCTCAGAAGCATAACGCAAAGCATTATAAAAACTGATATTATTTTCCGCAGCATAGTCCTGAACCCTCGTTAAAGTCGTAGCTCCGATTCCTCTTTTGGGCACATTGATAATTCTTCGCACTGCAAGGTCGTCTCGGGAATTGTCAATTGTTTTTAAGTAAGCCAGAATATCTTTGATCTCTTTTCTTGCGTAGAAATTAATTCCTCCGATAATTTTATACGGAATATTTGCATTTAAAAATTTTTCTTCAAACATACGTGACTGTGCATTTGTGCGGTACAAAATGGCAAAATCTTTATAAGCTGCTTCTTCGCACTCTACTTTTTTTCTCACGCATGCCGTCACATAATCTGCTTCTTCAAATCCATTCAGAAACTGTTTATATTTTACTTTTTCTCCTTCTTCATTCTGTGTCCAGAGCGTTTTTTCTTTTCTGTGGACATTATTTTTGATCACTCCATTTGCTGCATTTAAAATATTTTGAGTGGACCGATAATTTTGCTCCAGCTTCACAATTTTTGTATTAGGAAATACTTTTTCAAAATTTAAAATATTTTGAATATTTGCGCCTCTAAATTTATAGATCGACTGATCATCATCTCCGACTACACATAAATTCTGATATTTTCCTGCCAAAAGACTGACAAACTGAAATTGTGCCGTGTTGGTATCCTGATATTCATCAATCATAATATAGCGGAATCTCTCCTGATAACTTTCCAAAACATCCGGATTTTTTTGAAACAGTTCTACCGTCTTCATCAAAAGATCATCAAAGTCCAGTGCATTGCTGCTTTTTAACTGTTTTTGGTATTCCCAATATGCCTGAGCAATTTTTTTCTTATAATAGTCTCCTCCTATCAGCTTTTCATATTTTTCAGGTGTTAAAAGTTCATTTTTTGCCGAAGAAATTGCAGCTAAAATGGCTTTCTCTTTATATGTTTTTGTATCGATTGAAAGTCGTTTACATACATCTTTCATTACGGATTTCTGATCATCTACATCATAAATTGTAAACCGGTTTTCATATCCCAATCTATCGATATATCTTCTCAAAATTCTCACACAAGTCGCATGAAAAGTCGCCACCCAGATGCTTTCCGCTCCAAATCCAACCAGATTATCGACACGCCCTCTCATTTCCTGAGCTGCTTTGTTTGTAAATGTGATTGCCATAATATTCCACGGATTTACTTGTTTTTCTTCTATTAAATAGGCAATTCGATGGGTCAAAACTCTCGTTTTTCCGGAACCTGCTCCTGCTAAAATCAAAAGCGGTCCTTCTGTGTCATAGACAGCCTCCTTCTGCTTTTCATTCAATGTATCGTATCTACTCATGTTGTTCACCTTTCTTTTATCGTTCTATCGAAATCTTTATTCCATTATGCCATGGTACTTTAAGGAACCGAAAATTTCTGCTATTTTTATCTCTCTTTTTTCGTATCCTTTTCCCATTTTCTAAAATTGGCAGCTTAGTAAAAAACATTTTCTGCTTGATTTTCTATTTATACTTTTATCTCAGCTAAATATTTTTACTGTAAATTACAGATCACCTCTTGTTTCCCTTTTATTACATAAAATATTCTTTTTTAAAAATCTCTTGTCATCTAGTATTAAAAACTATATAATGTAATGAAGAGGTGAATAAAATGAAAATTGATACACAAGATATGATATCTAGTATTTTGGAAAGTATTTCCAGAATTGACTATATTAAGCCCGAAGAGATTCCGGGCATTGATTTGTATATGGATCAGGTCACAACTTTCATGGAAAAAAAATTGCAATCTTCAAAACGATATGAGACAGATAAAATTCTGACCAAAACCATGATTAACAATTACGCCAAAAATGACCTGCTTCCTCCCCCGCTTAAGAAAAAATACTCTAAAGAACATGTTCTTCTTTTAATTTTTATCTATTATTTTAAAGGAATTCTTTCTTTTAATGATATTCAGTCACTCCTCAATCCTATTACGGAGAAGTACTTTCAGGCACAGGATTCCTTTTCCTTGGAAGATGTCTACCGTGAAGTCTTTCGCTTGGAAAAAACACAGGTTGAAAAATTAAAAGATGATTTAGTGGATAAATATAATACCTCTTCTTCTACTTTTTGCTCGGCTCCAGAAGAAAGTCGGGAAATGCTTCAGCGTTTTGCATTTATCTGTCTGCTCAGTTTTGATGTCTATGTTAAAAAACAACTAATCGAAAAATTAATTGACTCTGAAAAAGCTCTGCATGAAAAGCCCAAAAAATAAGCTGCTTTTTTAGATAATGAAAACATCGAAAAATTGCCATTATTTACATGAGGGATGCTTTATTTTCAGCATCCCTTTTTATTTTTTTGAATATTTTATTTTTTCGATATTCAATGACAATTTTTCGATATTTTTTATCTTATATTTCGATATTACAGCCTGATTGCTGCAAAAACCTGTTTTTGACTTTTAGTTTTCTTCTTTCTGTTCTTTCTTTTCCATTCTCTGGAATACCATTTCATATCCGTCATTTCCATAGTTCAAAGAACGGTTGACACGGCTGATCGTCGCAGTGGAAGCCCCTGTCTTCTCAGCGATCTCCAGATATGTCTTTTTCTCTCTTAACATCTTTGCTACTTCAAAGCGCTGTGAGAGGGAGAGCAATTCATTGACTGTGCAGACATCCTCAAAAAATAAATAGCACTCTTCTTTATTTTCTAAATTTAAAATTGCTTCAAATAAATTATCTACTGCTTCTGTTCTTATTTTCTTACTCATCTTTCTGCCTTTCTGCATTCAATTTGATGATATTATTTTATCACAGTAAAGATGTACTGTAAAGAAATTTACAGATTTTCTCTGTTTTCCTCTTTCTTTCAACAGGTTCAATCAAAATATTTCACATTGCAGTCCGATAATAATTGATATATTTTTTTAATTCCTCCACTGACCGATTTACAATCAGCTCTTCTGGAAAATCAATACATTTGATGATTGGATCTGAATATTGACTGTTTCCGATATCATAGATACAGTGAGCATCACTGCTCATAATAATCGGTACTTCATATTTTTTGCAAAGATCCAGCATTATCATATCATTTGGCAGCGGATCTACTCTTCCTCCATTAGGATTTAAAGAATTATTGTTTAATTCCAACAGTACTTGATGTTCTTTTGCGCCTTTTACTAAAGCTTCATAATCAACCGGATATCTGCTGTCGTCGGGATGTCCGATCATGTTGACATACGGATTTTCCATTGCTTTTAAATACGCCCTGGTATTTTCCTCCTTTGTCCCAGGCTGAAGACATGGGGTATGGAGACTTGCAATCACAACATCCATTTTTTCTAATAAACTATCTTCCAGATCCATCTTTCCTTCATAACTGATAATATTGACTTCTGCTCCAAAAAGAACTGTTATCCCATACATAGAACGCGGCATCACTTTTAAATTTGTAAAATAAAATTTATGGCATGTTCCCGGCATAGCAGGTGCGTGCTCTGTAATTCCAAGTACTTTTAACCCTTTTTCCGATGCCTGTTTTGCCATCTCCATAATCGTATTATATGCATGTCCGCTTGCTAACGTATGTGTATGGATGTCTAATATATTTTTCAATGTTTTTCCTTCTTTCTTCCTGCTTTTTTGCGCTTTTATCATATCATAAGATCAAAAAAATAACAATATACGACATTTTGCTAGCAATTTTCTCTCCGATTTGTTATAATTTTTTTGTAAATGATTAATATTTAATGGAGGATAAACCATGAAAAAATTAGTACTGACTGACAAAACAGCTTGCAAAGCATGCCTTGCATGTGTAGATGCCTGCTCCACTGCATTTTACAAAGAATTTGATCCTGACAAATCCTGCATTCAGATCAATGCCAAACCAGACGGATCGCCAAAACCTGCTCTTTGTATTCAGTGCGGAAAATGTGCAAAGGTCTGCGAAGCCGGCGCTATCACTCAAAATGCAAAAGGTGTTTATATGATCAATAAAAAGAAATGTACACACTGCGGAAAATGTGTGGAAGTCTGTCCAATGGGTGTTATGGTCAAGGTATCAGAAGAGGCGGCGCCTTCCAAATGTATTGCGTGCGGTATTTGCGCAAAGGCATGTCCGATGGGAATTCTGGAGATCAAAGAATCCTAATTTTTGGTACTGTTTCATATCATACCCTTATTTCTGCGATAGGGCGCTGCAACTTACTAATTTGCAGTGCCTTCTTTTTTCTCATTTTATTTTTGCCTAGACAAACACCTTTTTTTATTTTTTTCGTACACTATTATTATCGGATACAGAAATAGCAAAAAGGGATCATCTTTTTTCTCTCTGTGTCACAGTATAAAAAAATAGAAAGGATCATCATTATTTATGAAGAAAAAATTAGGTATCTCACTGCTTTCTCTTACCTTGCTGTTTTCTCAGATGACTGTCTTTGCCTCAGAAAACGAAGAGGAGCTGACTTTGGTCACACTGAATGAAGTTGCTCATTCCATCTTCTATGCGCCTCAGTATGTTGCCATCGAACTTGGATATTTTGAAGAAGAGGGCATCGAGCTTGATCTTGTGACAGGATATGGCGCCGATAAAACCATGACCGCTGTGATATCCGGAAATGCTGACATTGGATTTATGGGCGCGGAAGCTTCTATCTATGCATACGCTCAAGGTGCTGACGACTATGTCGTCAATTTCGCTCAGTTGACTCAACGAGCCGGAAATTTTATTGTCGCGCGGGAAGAAATGCCTGATTTTGAATGGAGTGATCTAAAAGGAAAAGAAGTTCTTGGAGGAAGAAAAGGCGGAATGCCTGAGATGGTCTTTGAATATATCTTAAAAGCTCATGGCATCGATCCTTCTACTGATCTTTCTATTGACCAGAGTATTGATTTTGGATCCACCGCTGCCGCTTTTTCTGGAGGAAAAGGAGATTTTACCGTTGAGTTTGAACCGTCTGCCACCGCTTTAGAACAAGAAGGCGTTGGATACGTCGTGGCTTCTTGCGGTGTGGAATCAGGATATGTTCCCTATACGGCATATAGTGCAAAGAAAAGCTATCTGAAAGAAAATCCGGAGATTATCCAGAAATTTACAAATGCACTGCAAAAGGGCATGGATTATGTCAGCACCCACTCCCCTGAAGAAATTGCCGAAGTCATCTCGCCTCAGTTCCCTGAAAATGATTTAGAGACTATTATCTCTATCGTAAAACGGTATCAGGAACAAGATACCTGGAAAGAAAACTTAATCTTTGAAGAAGAAAGTTTCTTACTTTTAGAAGATATTCTAAAAAGTGCCGGTGAACTGGAAGAGCTGGTAAATTACAGCGATCTTGTCACAACTCAGTTTGCTGAAAATGCCGTATCCTAAAAAGAAGCATCTGTTCACTTAATCACAAAGTCCAGATTCCAGTCTTTCTCAGGCGCACATACAGTCCAGGTGTCAGATTTTCTGTATGCGCGCCTGTATGATTCTCTTTTCTGTCATTTCTTTTTATAATAATAATACGTCTGTGCTACATTTTTATATCCTTCCTCATCTCCGTCTGCCCCTTCATTCAAAATAATAATCTCTTCTTGTTTCAGCATACTGCTGATCTCATTGATTGCGTCTACTGCATCTTGTTCCTCTTTGGCAAGATCGCTTTTCATAACAGGAAAAATAAAATTGGGAATCCAAAAGTTCTGATCATCCTCTAAAAGAGTAAACTCTTCTTCCTTTAACTGTGTATCTGCTGCATACACCGGTATGCAATCTACCTCTTGATCTTGTAATTCCTCATACCTTCTGTCACTTTCAATGTTCTTTATTTCCTGAAATTCAAAGTTGCCGTAAACTTGCTCTAAACTAGCAAGCTCTTCTTGTTGTTCTATCCATTCAGGCGTCATTCCAAATACAAACTGATCTGCATTTGCCTGCAGCTGTGAAATCGTCCATATTCCATATTCTACTGCCGTTTCCGTCCGAATCCCGATTCCCTTTTGATAATTCACGTTTGAATATTCTAAAACTTCTAAATGATATAATCTTTCATATCCATTTTTTATCGTCTGATATACTTTATCAAAATCTGTACTCGGTTCTTCTCCCAATCTCCAAAGCAATGCCGTCTCGGTATATTCGGGATAGACATCAATCCTTCCTTCTCTTAACTCTTCATGAATGTCCAAGTCTGAAATTCCAAACTTTCTTTCTACCTCAAATCCGGCATCTTCCAAGGCAAGTGCATATAATTCGCCTAAAATCTTATTTTCTGTAAAATCTTTTGCACCTACTACAATCTTTTGTTCTCCTGCTTCCTTTTCACACGATGACAGCAAAAATGTTAAGCATAGAGATACTGCTATAATTTTTGCTTTTTTCCTTCTCACCTTTTTCACCTTTTTCTCTTATTTTCCGTCTTTTTGCATTGCCGGAATACGAATCCAAAATTCTACCCCTCTTTCTCTATTTTTCACTCCGCATTGTCCGTTATGTGCCTGGACAATGTCTCTTACAATATACAGTCCCAGTCCTACTCTGCTTTCGTTTTCTTTTTGCTGACTGAGCTGGCTGAATCTTTCCCATATCTTTTCTATCTCTGTTTCAGAAATTTTTTCTCCTTCATTATACACAGACAGATACAAATCGTCTCCTTCTTTTTTCAAAAGCAAACTTACTTTCTTTCCGGGATCTGTATGATTGTACGCATTCATAATATAATTTCCAACTGCTTGTTCTATTTGTGCCGGATCAACCTTTCCATAACAGTCCGCTTCAATTTCAGAAAGAAATTCTATTTTTTTTGTAGAAAGCCATGCCTTATATTTCGGCATCATATTTCGAATTACTTTTGATACATCTAATCGTTCCATCTCTTTTTTTCTCAGCTTATCTTCCATAAAAGAATTCCCTAAAAGCTGACTGATCATTTGGCTCATCTTATCAATTTCTTCCATAATCGATTCGCAATAATAGTCTTTTTTTGATTCATCATACTGCAGCATCTCTACCTGACTGGAAATAATTGCAAGAGGTGTCTTTAATTCATGCGTCACATTCGTCACAAATATTTTTCTCATATCTTCAAACCGCGCCAAATCTCTGTTTTTCTTCATCAGCAGATAATTATAATTATTCAGCTCGTTCATATCTCTTTGAATTTTTTCCGCCATGTGGTTAATATTGCGTGCCAGACATCCCAACTCATCATCAGAGACAGGCGTTTCCACCCGAACTGAAAAATCATTTTCTGTAATTTTTTTTGTCACATCATTGATTTTCTCAATTGGTTTTACGATACTGACTGCCGCTGCATAAGCGAAGATCCCGCCTAAAATTATTAAAATCAGCAGAACATAGATAAGGAAATGATTGGCATAATAGACGCTCTTTCGGATAATATCCGTGTTTTCATAAATATAGACATAGTATGTCTTGTCTTTTTGGACAATTTTTCCTTTTAAGCTTACTTTCGCTCTGACATCATCTTTGTCAATCACTGCCTCTGCCTCTTCTAGATACTCTTCTTTCTGGTCTCTCATCTGATGTTTTACCATCTTCTCTTTTGTTCTGCTTCCCGATACATAGATCGTCTGAAAGTTCTCATCACAAATCATAGTAAAAAAACTTTCTTCCTCCGATGTCTGAAAAAAATTGTTATTTTCCAGAGAATCATCATCTAGCTCCATTGTCTTTAAAGTTTGAAAAGACTCATCCATGATTCTTTTTTTTCTAAACATATAAAAATCTTCTGCAAACAGATAGTAAAACAGACACGTGCCTCCTACTACCAGAAATAAAAAAACGCAAAAAGCAAAGACCGCCTTATTCCTTAACTTTTTAAACATCTTTCACCTCAAACCGATAGCCGATTCCATAGACAGACTGAATATACGGAGCTGTTTCTGTCATCTTTCTGCGCAGCTGTTTTACTACGGTATCAACAGTCCGGATATCTCCGTTATAATCAAACCCCCACACTGCATTTAAAATGGATTCTCTCGACAAAACAATGTTTTCGTTTTCAATAAAATAGACCAGTAAATCGTATTCTTTTGGGGTTGTCACGAGCATCTCCCCATTTAGATAAACTTTTCGGAATTCTTTTTCAATCTCAATCTTTCCTCTTTTTATTTTTTTATTTTTCTTTCGATTACTCCGTTTTAGCAACACTTCCATATGTGCTTTTAATACCTTTAACAGAAACGGTTTTGTGATGTAATTATCGGCGCCATTTTCCAGTCCCTGAAGCTGCTCTTCTTCTGATTCTCTTGCTGTCAGCATAATGATAGGAACCTCTGAATATTCCCGAATCTGTTTGAGCACATCATATCCATCTACCTTCGGCAACATTCCATCTAACAGGATCAGATCAATTTTCTGATTATTCGCAAAGTAGATATCCAACGCTTCTTGTCCATCTTTTGCTGCCATTACGCAGAAACCGGTTGCCGCCAAAAAATCTTCCAGTGTTTTGCACAGTTTCTTGTCATCTTCTACCACTAAAATCATGTACTTTTCCTTTTCCATCTGTCACCGTTCTCCATCTTTCTGCCCAAATAGCCATGTTAAGTCTTAGTGTACCGTATCCTTCGAAAATCTTTTTTTTATTTCCTCTTCCCCTGTCTTTAAGCGTTGTTTCATCGCTTCTTTTTCTTCTCCTATCATATCGCAAAAAGCGTTCCATTCATCGTAGATTCCTTGACCGTGAGGTACCGCATAGGCACCGGCATCGCTTCCAAGCGCCAGTATTACCTTTTTATCCCATGCTTTTTTGATCCTTTCTTTTTGAATTGCATAAATTTCTTGTATCACTTGGTCGTCATAGCGTCCTTTTCCTTCCAGATTTTTTATCGTTGCAATCGTAGGAACCCATATGGTGTGATATTCTCTCATTGCCTCGATCGCTTCCTCTTCGATATAATTTCCATGTTCAATACTGTCAATTCCTTCTTCTGCTGCAATCGTCACCGTCTCATTCCCGTTTACATGTCCCATAACAGAAAATCCTTCTTCATGTGCAATGTGAATCATCTCATGAATTTCCTCTCTTTGCAGAGGAGAACTTGTCACGACTCCTACTGTGTGAAAGTCTACAATGCCTGTCAGCATTATTTTTATAAAATCTCCTTTTTGCCTTTTTACTTCCTTTACAAGCAATGCATATTCTTTTAAATCTGAAAATTCTCTTCCTACAATTTTTCCATAATGTCCCTTTTTATGAATTGCAAAAATCGGCGTCCGGTAATCAATCCCGTATTCCCATGCAATCTCCTTTGCTTTTTTTGACACGCCCAGAGCATCTCCTCCATCTCTTATAAATGGGATGTCCATCTTCTGATATACCTCCAGCCATCTTCGCACAGCGTCTTCTTGCACTCCTTTTTCATGAATCGATACCGCATGTTTATAATTTTCTCCGTCCATAACCAAATGCGCATGACATTCCCCAAACATCTCTTCATCTTCTTTCATCTTTGCTTCATTTTTTATAAACAAAAAAGACCTGTATTCTGTTTGCCTTTCCAGACTATTATACTGAATACCGGTCTTTTCGTAAAGTCTTCGTTTCTATCCTATTTTCTTTTTTAGTCTTCCAATTTCGCTGTATACAATCCGTATCCGCTGTCAGTTCCACTTTACGCCATCCATTAATAGTTTCTGCAATTCTTCTACTGTAGCCGCAACAGCAATAGCGCCTGCTTTCTCCAATTCCCCTTCCTCTGCATATCCAAATTTTACTCCGATTCCGTCAAGACCACATTTTTTTGCTCCTAAAATATCGTGTTTTCGATCTCCGATCATTACTGCATCATTTGTGTTTTTTGTAAGTCCTAACTGGTTTAATGCTTCTAAAATAACTTCTTCTTTTGCGTCTCTTGTTCCATCTAATTCACTTCCAACCACGACAGAAAAATAGGGATTCAGTCCATATTTTTCTAAAATCTGCGTTGCAAACACAAAAGGCTTTGACGTTGCAACCGCCATGATCTTTCCTGCTTTTTTAAGTGTCTCTAGCATTGGAAGAATTCCCGGAATCACATTGTTTTCAAATTTTCCGATTTCTGAAAATCTCTCTCTGTACTTACTGACAGCTGTTTCTGCCTCGGACTGACTCATACCGTAGTATTTCTGAAACGATTCTCTAAGAGGAGGACCTATAAAGCAGACAAGCTGATCCAGGTTTGGCGCCTCAATTCCAAAACTTTTCAGTGCATACTGTACGCAGCGTGTGATTCCTTCTTTTGGATCTGTCAATGTTCCATCAAGATCAAACAGTAAATAAGAATATGTTCTGTTCATCTTTTTCCTCATTTCTTCTACATTGATTTTCTCTCTGCAATTTCTGCCATTTTTGCCGCATTGAGGCGAGTGTCTCCATGCACTCGGCTATAAGAAAGATAGCCATTCATTCGATCGATTTTCGTCAGATTTCTGGAACCGCAGACAGGGCAGACATCCATCTCCAGTTCCTGATGTCCACAGTCACCACAGTATGCAAGTGACAGATTGACTCCCTCATAATATCCCAGTGCCATGGCTCTGCGTATCAAACTTTTGATTGCTTCAATATTATAATCAATCGGATATCGAACATACTGAATTTTTCCCCCATTGCAAAGTTCCCAAAATCTTCCTTCTAAATCCTGTTTTTCAATAGGAGTTAAGTTTTCTGTCACATGGCAGTGAAAACTGTTGCTTACATACGGACGATCTGAAACATGCTCTATAATTCCGAATTTTTTTCTGAACTGTTCTACCTGAAGACCGCAAAGACTCTCGGCAGGTGTTCCGTAAATCGCATACAAATGCCCGTCCTCTTCTTTAAATTGATTGACCTTTTGGTTGATATAGGTCAGGACATCCAGTGCAAACTGTCCATCCTCGGCAATTGATTTTCCATTATATAATTCTTGGAGCTCATTTAATGCCGTGATTCCAAATGACGCGGTCATTGGCTTTAAAAGCGGTTTAATTTTTTCTGACGGTTTTAAATGTCCGCCGTAAAATCCTCCCTCACAGTATGCAAGAGGATTTGTCGATGCTTTCATCTCTCCTAAATATTCATAAGTGCGGATATGAAGATTCCGTATCATTTCCAGATAGTAATCCAGAACTTCATAAAAATCACGGTCCTCCATCCTTGCCTTTGCTAAAATCATTGGCAGGTGAAGACTGACAGCTCCTATATTAAATCTGCCCACAAAAACAGGGGTATCTTTCTCATCTGCAGGATACATTCCTCCTCTTTCATACCACGGGCTTAAAAAAGCACGGCATCCCATTGGACTGATCACTTTTCCGTATTGTTTGTACATACTGGAAATATATCCTTTTCCACTCATCGAAAGCCAGTCCGGATACATTGTCTTTGCCGAACATGACACTCCTTCCTCAAACACATCTTCGTTGATTTTCCCAATGCCATGAATATTTTCATCATACAAAAATACAATTTTAGGAAACAGAACTGGTTTCCGGTTTTCCGGTTTTCCCTGTCCTTTTTTATGTACCTGGAGAAGCGAGATAGAGGCCATTTTTTCAAATTCTGACGTTCCAAGACCAAGTGTCACTGTCACAAACGGATAATCTCCTCTGGAAGATCCGACCGTATTTAGTTTATACTCGATTCCCTGCCATCCCTGTTCAAAATCTCTTTGAATCTTGTCATATGCATACCGGGTCGCCTGTTCTTCATATCCTTCCCATTCCGGTCTGCCATATTTTTTAAATTCCTCTATGTATCGCAAAAAACTTTTTTTGGCATACGGTGCCAGCACTTTATCTACTTCCGGCACAGTAAATCCTCCATATTGCTGTGCAGCTGTACTTAAAATAATATCTCCCATAACGTCAAAAGCTGTATCTAGTGACTTTGGCTCATTATACCAGACATTTCCCATCTCAAATCCGTCTTTTAAGACACTAGCTATGTCAAACAGACAGCAATTCATCGTGTCGAGTCTTGCCGATTCATCGTGGATATAAATATAACCGTCTTTGCATGCCTGCAGTTCGCTGCGTGTCATAAAAAATTTTCGGTAGAGATTTT
The DNA here is from genome assembly GCA_944376425.1 of uncultured Lachnospiraceae bacterium. Lineage (GTDB taxonomy): Bacteria > Bacillota > Clostridia > Lachnospirales > Lachnospiraceae > JAGZHZ01. The sequence goes on from CALWCS010000164.1 coordinate 14,965, forward strand.
TATTTAACTCATTAAAAATCAGGCTCCGTTTTGTCGCTACTAATGCACTGTCTGTATTTGCATTACTTTTGTCTCCAATATAGCGGATTGACTGGCTCTTTGTATAGACATCATCCATCATATGGATAAAATCCTGCTTATAGTTTCGATAATCCCGATAGCTTTTTGCTACGTTCGGATTCACATTTTCCAGAGCGCCCTCTACAATATTATGCATTTCCGGAATCGATATCCCCTCTTTGTGCATTGACTCTGCACGTTCCTTGGCAAAAGTACACAGATACTGAATTTCTTCATCTGAAAATTTATAAAGAATACGTGCCGCTGACTTGTTAACTGCTGCAATAATCTTATCTACATTAAATTCTTCTCTCGTCCCATCTTTTTTTATTACATACATAACAATCTTCTCCTTCACCAGATGTAGTATCTCTTCCTTTGATACCATTGTTTTTTTACAACATGTAGTTCATAGTATATACCGAAATACTCATTTCGTAAAGACAATTTTTTTATTTCAGCGACATGACTTTTTTCCGTCAAAACAATTTCTATTGAAAAGCTGGTCTTGTTGCATCTAAAACTTCATCAGGCTCAAAAAATTCTGTCTGATATTCTCCGTTATAATGCATGGTATACCCGTCAAAATTTCTTCTTGACTGACGTACATAATCTCCGTCAATGTATAAAAACTCTTCTGTTCCCCACACACCGCAGAAGAACCGAAAACCTGCTTCTTGCAGCAATTCCAGTTTTTCTCCCGGATATTCTACTTCTGACCCATATGGATAGATAAAAATATCTGTCTCTCCTACCAAACTTTCTACTTCTGCTTTCCAATTCTGAATATCTTCCAGTGTCTCTGTTGAGGTAATGACTCCAAAATCACTGTGAGTATAACTGTGGCTTGCGATTTCCCAGCCCGTCTTGCGCAGCCTTTTTGCAATTGCTCTTACTTTTTTGCAGTCTTCTTCATATGTCTTAGAATCCTTTTGATTCGTCCGATAACCAAATGCTCCTTCGTATCCTGTCTCTCCTACAATGCCTTTGGCTCCTCTGAGCGAAAAATCCGGGTGTTTCTTTACAAATTCATCTAAAATCGGAATTGCATCGTAATTTCCAATCCATTCTTTTCCCTCTGCATCCACATATAAATTTTTTACTTCGCCATTTTCATCTAAAACGAGGCATTTGGCAAAACCGTCATTTTTCATATAATCATAGTAATTGATATCATCCAAAGAAAGTACAAATGGAATTTTTCCTTTTGGCACGAGAGGATAATTCCGCACGAAAGTGACTTCTCCCGTTTCCTCATCTACCACTTCTGTGACCAATTCATGGATATTGATTAAAACGTATCCTTTCTGATACATGCTTTCTAAAATCGCCTCAAACTCCCCAATCGTTGTCATCCATTCATTGTATCCTTGCTCCATCGCGTCCCCGTCAAATGCTCTTTCTGTATCTACAATCAGAGAATGGAAAAAAATATGTGGTATATTTCCTGTATATTCTCTCATCTGACCTCTGCCTTGCTGGCATTTTATTTTTGCCTCAATGACGCGCTCATCCTCTTCTTTTTCTTTCGGGACAGTTTCTAAAATTGCCATCGCTCTGTCATAGTCCATTTCTTTCGTTTCCTGTGTCGCCTGAGCAAGCGTGGCTAAAAGAGCGTTTTCTTCCTTCTGTGCAATTTCTCGAATTTTTCTCTCTGATTTCATTTTCGGTGTCTCTACTGGCTCATTGTTTTCATACATTCCTGTCGTTCCGATTGCCTCTGCAATCTGTCGGTTGATGGTTGCTTTACTGCATCCTCCCAGCATCACCAAAGACAAAACAAGTATCCCGGCGAACATCTTCTTCTTTTTTCTTTTGTTCATTTTCCCCACCCCTTTTTTACTGTGCACTCCTTTCTTTTTGCATCTCTAACGTCATTATATCCAAGCATTTTTTAAAACACAACCTTATTTTACTATTTTTGTTGTTATTCGACACTTTTTTCATCAGGTGCCGTACAGACTAGATATTTTTTCCTTGGCAAAACGATTTCTTGTTGATATAATGGTTCCATATTATGAAAAAGGAAGGATGACATTTTATGGAAACATTTCAGATTCCAAGCAACTATAAGTCACAGCTGAATCTGCATGATACACAGATTGCAATTAAGACTGTCAAGGACTTTTTTCAAAAATCGATCTCGGATAATTTAAATTTGCTGCGTGTCTCTGCGCCTCTTTTTGTCACTCCTCAGTCTGGTTTAAATGACAATTTAAATGGTGTGGAGCGCCCTGTCACTTTTGGTATTAAAGAACAAAATGACGCACCGGCTGAGATTGTGCATTCTCTTGCAAAGTGGAAACGCTATGCTCTGAAAAAATATGGTTTTTCTTACGGCGAAGGTCTTTACACAGATATGAGTGCTATCCGCAGAGACGAGAGTACCGATAATATCCATTCTATCTATGTAGATCAATGGGATTGGGAAAAAATTATCAGAAAAGAAGAGCGCAATGTAGAAACTCTTAAGTCTGTCGTTCGTCAGGTCTATAAGTCTTTAAAGAAAACAGAAAAATATATGGCGATTCAATATGATTATATTGAAGAAATTCTTCCAAAAGATATTTTCTTTATCACTTCTCAGGAATTGGAAGATAGGTATCCAGACTGTACTCCAAAGGAACGTGAATACAAAATTGCGAAACTTAAAGGAGCTGTCTTTATTATGCAAATCGGCGGAATGCTTGCATCCGGTCAAAAACATGACGGACGCGCCCCTGATTATGATGATTGGAAATTAAATGGTGATATTATCGTCTATTACCCGGTTCTTGATATTGCTCTTGAATTGTCCTCTATGGGAATCCGTGTAGACGAAAATTCTCTGGCTGAACAGTTAAAGCTCAGCGGCTGCGAAGACAGAAGAAGTCTGCCGTTTCAAAGCTCTATTTTAAATTGTGAGCTTCCTTATACAATCGGCGGCGGAATCGGTCAGTCCCGTATTTGTATGTTCTTCCTCAGAAAAGCGCATATCGGTGAAGTTCAGGTTTCTCTTTGGCCTGATGACGTAATGAAACTGGCCGAGGAACAAGGAATTCAGCTTTTATAGATCAAAAAGCCTACTTCTTTCATAGCTGCAGGATTTTTATTGAAAAAGCCTCCGTCTGCATTTTAATGTAAAACGGAGGCTTTTTTCTTTCTTTTAATGATAAGCTGTGAGATTTTTTCTTTGATTGTTATAAATTATAAATTTTTTATTCTCTCGACTGCTTCCACTGTATTTTCATACGTTCCAAATGCGGTCAGCCGGAAATATCCTTCTCCGCCCGGACCAAATCCAGATCCTGGAGTTCCGACTACGTTTGCTTTTTGCAGCAGATAATCAAAAAACTCCCACGAATTCATCTGATCCGGTGTCTTTAACCAGATATACGGTGCATTGACGCCGCCGGTTGCCTGAAATCCTGCACTTTTTACTCCTTCGAGAATGACTTTTGCGTTGCGCATATAATAATGAATCTGTTCTTTTACCTGAGTTTGTCCTTCTTCCGTATAAACGGCCTGTCCTGCTCTTTGAATAATATACGGTGCTCCGTTATATTTCGTTCCATGACGTCTCGCCCAAAGAGAATGCAAAGAAGCTCCTCCACGTACCAGATCTTTCGGGATGACTGTGTATCCCAGACGTACTCCTGTAAATCCTGCATTTTTTGAGAATGATCTCAATTCGATTGCACATGTTCTTGCCCCTTGACACTCATAAATAGAATGAGGAACATTTTCTTCGGTAATATATGCCTCATATGCTGCATCATAGATAATAACAGATCCCATTTTATTTGCATAGTCAACCCATGTCTGGAGCTGTTCTTTTGTGATTGCTGATCCGGTCGGATTGTTTGGAAAGCATAAATAGATTAAATCCGGTGTTTCCTTTGGAAGTTCCGGAACAAAATGATTCTGTGCACTGCATGGCAGATAAATCACATCACTCCACTGTTCTGTCTCTTTGGAATAACTTCCTGTTCTGCCTGCCATTACATTGGTATCTACGTAGACAGGATAAACCGGATCACAAACTGCAATGCGATTTTCCAGTCCGAAAATCTCCTGAATATTTCCAGAATCACTTTTTGCGCCGTCTGATACGAAAATCTCATCTTCTGAAATATCGCAGCCACGTTTTTCATAATCATTTTTTGCAATCGCACTGCGCAAAAATTCATATCCCAAGTCCGGTGCATATCCATGAAAGCTTTCTTTTTTTCCCATTTCATCTACTGCTTTATGCATTGCCTCAATGATAGCAGGAGCAATCGGAAGTGTCACATCACCGATGCCAAGCCGGATTAAGCGGCTTTGCGGATGTGCATTTTGGAAAGCATTTACTTTTTTTGCAATCTCAGAAAACAGATAATTTCCCGGAAGTTTCAAAAAATTTTCATTAATTTTTACCATTTTTCTTCTCCTTTTTCTTTTTCTCTATCCGTATCTCATTCCAGTATACTGCCGCACTGATTCTAGTCTTCCAACTCAATTTCTCCTTCAAAAACAACTTGAGCAGGTCCTGTCATGAAAACATGGTTTGTCGTACGATCCCATGTAATATCGAGATCTCCTCCTAACAGATGAATCTTGACATCTCCTTGTGTATAACCGTTCAGTACCGAGGCAACTGCCACTGCACAGGCTCCTGTTCCACATGCCAAAGTCTCTCCGGAACCGCGCTCCCATACTCTCATTTCTATTGTATGAGCATCTGCGATACGGCAAAATTCTGTGTTCATCCGATCTGGAAAATCCTTATAATGTTCAAACTTAGGTCCTATTTTTTCAAGATCCAGATTTTTGATATCGTCCAGAAAAACAACTGCATGAGGATTTCCCATTGAAACAGCTGTGATATGATATTCTTTTCCATCTATCTTTACCGGCTCTGCAATGATCTGAGATTTCTCTGAAAGAACTGGAATTTTAGAAGCCTCCAAAATCGGTTCTCCCATATCGACTGTAATCTTTTTAGCTTTTCCGTCTTCCACCTCTAATTCCAGCGTTTTAATGCCCGCACCAGTGGCAATCTGAAGCTTTGTTTTTCTTACAATTCCATAATCATACACATATTTTGCTACGCATCGTATCCCATTGCCGCACATTGCTCCTTTGCTTCCATCTGCATTATACATCTCCATCTCACAGTCCGCAATGACGGAGGGTTTAATTAAAATCATTCCATCTGCTCCGACTCCAAAATGGCGATCGCTGATTCTCTTTGCTGTCTGTGACGGATTTTTTACAGTTTCCTGAAAACAGTTGACATATACATAGTCATTTCCTATTCCCTGCATTTTTGTAAATTTCATCTTCTTCTCCTATAACCATTTGTTTATCCTAAAAATTTATTGAGACTAAAAATCATCTGTGCCGTCTCTACCAGACTGTTGCCGCTGTCCATACTGCACTTCTGCAAATATCGGTGAGCCTCTGCTTCTGTCATATGATTTCGTTCCATTAAAAGTTCTTTCGCTTCCTTTAATATCTTTTTTTCTTCCTCAGTTCGTTCTCTATGCTGTTTCTTTTTTTTTCTCTTTCTGATAAAATCAGAATGAATCATTCCCACTGTGTTGAGCAAATCATTTACTTTCAAAGGAACACTTAACGAAATCACTCTTCCGTCGCTGTAATCACTTAATACTTGTTTGGAAGCAATCAAAATCATCTCAAAATCAGGCGGAAGAGCTTCTTTTAATTCGGAATAGACCATATCACTCATTCGATATCCGCAAATAATCAGTCCTTCTCCTAACTGATCTGCATAGCTTAGAGCTTGGGCACCGCTTGTGCAAATTGCTGTCACCGGATAACCTCCTCGCTGTAAAACAGCCCGGATATTCTTTGCGTCTTCCAGTTTTGAAAATACTACGATAGCGGATACCATTTCCATCGCTCCTTTCTCCTTTTTGAGTTGTGATTTACAGCGACGTTAAATCTTATACAGATACTGCTCAACTTCCCAGTCTGTTACAAAGTTTGTATATGCGTCCCATTCCTTTTCTTTTGCTTCCTTATATTTTTCAAAGATATGATCTCCTAAGACTTCCCGAATCATAGAGTCTTTTTTCATCTCTTTTAGAGCTTCCTCCAAATTCAGAGGCATGGCTTCAATGTTCTCTGCTGCTCTTTCTTCCTCTGTCATTGTAAAAATATTGCGTCTGATCAGCTTTGGAGGAAGAATTTTATTTTTAATTCCGTCCAGCCCTGCCTCCAGGCAAACTGCAAACATCAAATAGGGATTTGCCGAAGGATCCGGGCTTCTTAATTCAATCCGGCTCCCCACGCCTCTTGCAAACGGAATTCGTATCAGAGAACTTCTGTTATTTTCTGACCATGCAATATACCGCGGCGCATCATAGCCGGAAGTCAGTCGTTTATAAGAATTGACAAGAGGATTTGCAATTGCTGTGATCGCTTTGCAATGCTTTAGCAGTCCTCCAATAAAATAGTAAGCTTCTTTGCTTAATCCCATCTCTCCTTGCGGATCGTCAAACACATTTTTTCCGTCTTTAAACAGTGACATATGTGTATGCATTCCAGAACCGTGATGTTCGATTCTGGGTTTAGGCATAAACGTCGCATGAAGTCCATGACGTCTGGCGATCGTTTTTACTGCCATTTTAAAAGTCATAATATTATCTGCTGTATTTAATGCCTTATCATACCGAAAATCAATCTCATGCTGGGCAGGTGCTTTTTCATGATAAGAGGCAAGCACTTCAAATCCCATCTCTTCCAATGTCAGTACCATATCTCTTCTGGCATTTTCTCCAAAATCAACCGGCCCGATCTCAAAATAACTTGCTTTTTCTGTTGTTATGTTTGTCGGTTGTCCCTCGTTGTCCATATGGTACAAAAAGAATTCACATTCCGGTCCTACATAGAATTCATATCCCATGTTTTTTGCCCGCTCCACAGCTCTTTTTAATATCTGTCTGGAATCTCCCTCGAAAGGTTCTCCATTTGACCGGTATACATCGCAGATCAGTCTTGCAACTTTTCCCTGCTGCGGACGCCACGGAAAAATAGTAAACGTATTCAGATCCGGATGAAGGTACATATCCGATTCCTCAATCTGTACAAAGCCGTCAATTGCAGCTCCGTCAAATACGATTTTATTATCCAATGCTTTCTCTAACTGACTCGATGTGATAGCAATATTTTTGAAAGTTCCAAATACATCCGTAAATTGCAGACGGATAAACTCTACATCTTCTTCCTCTACAAGATTTAAAATGTCTTGTTTTGTATAGTTTCCCATATTTCTGCTCCTTTCTTTTTTTCTCTCTATGTATCGATGTGCCATCTTTACATACCGTCTGTTCCACCTGAAGTTTTATACTCAGATCAATTGACAAAAGAGTAATTCTGCGAAGTGTTTTGCTGTATGGGAGATCAAACTTCCCATGAATTAAAAAAAGCGCTCTTTCCCCTTGTTTTAAGAACGCCTTTGCTCTGTTATTCATCATAACAGCGCCGTTTCTTTTTGTCAATCCCTTCTATTTAAAATCCTCTTGACTTTCTTTCTTTGCTATGATACATTTTTTTCAGTCGGTAGATAATACTGATCTCTGGAGAGTCTCTTGTTTAAGAGCGCCGAAGGTGTACGGCAGATTTTTTCTGCCAATCTCTCAGGCAAAAGGACAGAGCATTTTATTCCTAACGGATGAAAAATTAAATGCATGTTCCACTCTTTGGAGAGCTGATGATTCATCAGCTCTTTTTTTTCGCAACAGTCAAAAAAATCATCTGGCTGTTTCTGTATGAAAAGTGGGTTTTGTAATCCTCTTTAAGAAAAAAGAATGGAGAGAGAAAAATGTTGAATCAATTGAATTCATTTCTGGAAACTGTCGATAATCTTGTGTGGAATATTCCTCTGATCGCACTGATCTTGATCGTCGGAATCTTTCTGACGATTCGTCTTAAAGGACTGCAGATCACTCAATTACCGCGTGCACTCAAATTTATGGTCAAAAATGAAGAAGGCGGACATGGAGATGTCACCAGCTTTGCAGCGCTGTGCACAGCGCTTTCTGCTACGATCGGTACCGGAAACATTGTAGGCGTTGCAACTGCTATTGTAGCTGGAGGTCCCGGAGCCTTATTCTGGATGTGGGTTGCCGCTTTACTTGGAATGGCTACAAAATATGCCGAAGGTGTCCTAGCTATTAAATACCGCGTAATTAAAGAGGATGGTCATGTTATCGGCGGTCCTTTCTACTACATCCAAAATGGAATGGGAAAAAACTGGAAATGGCTTGCCAATATCTTTGCCTTTTTCGGAGTTGGAGTCGGTCTTCTTGGAATCGGAACTTTTACTCAGGTAAATGGAATTACCAGTGCGATCAACAACTTTTTTGATCCCTCTAATGAATGGACGATTACTCTTTTTGGCAGATCATATTCCTGGACGGTTGTGATAAGCGGTATTCTCTTAACGATCTGTGTCGGTCTTGTTATTATTGGGGGCATTCAGAGAATTTCCAGCGTATCTCAGATTGTTGTCCCGTTTATGGCTATTTTGTATGTCTTAACGGTTATCATTTTACTTGTCTGTAACTACCAAAAAATTCCGGAAGCGCTTTCTTCTATTGTCTCTGGAGCTTTTGGACTGCGTGCCGTAGGAGGCGGTGCTTTAGGCGCAATGATGGTTGCAATGCAAAATGGTATTGCCCGCGGTATTTTTTCAAACGAAGCAGGACTTGGAAGTGCCCCGATCGCTGCTGCCGCTGCTCAGACAAAAGAACCTGCTCGTCAGGGATTAGTATCTATGACAGGAACTTTTATTGATACGATCATTATCTGTACTATGACAGGACTTAGTATTGTCATCACCGGGGCATGGGATATAGGACTGGAAGGCGTTGCTGTCACCACAAAAGCCTTTCAGACAGGACTTCCTTTCTCGTCAAGTATCTCTTCTGGAATTTTAATGATATGTCTTGTGTTTTTTGCATTTACTACGATTATCGGATGGGATTATTACAGTGAACGTTGCCTGGAATATCTCGTAAAGGGAAATCAGAAAGTTGTCCGCGGCTATCGCTGGCTTTATATTTTCGCTGTCTTTATCGGACCGTTTATGACCGTATCTGCTGTCTGGACAATCGCTGATATTTTTAACGGACTTATGGCTCTGCCAAATTTGATTGCTATTATCGCCTTAAACGGTGTTGTCGTTGCAGAGACAAAATTATTTTTAGACAAAATCAGGAAAAAATAATTTGTCTTTTCAATCCGGCAGATGACCTCTTTTTTGCGTCGTCTGCCGGATTATTTTTGATCATTTCTGAATCTGTCTGCCGCTGCTGTCAATCTGATAATTTTCATGATAAATCAGTTCCCAAACCGGTACGATTTGATATCCTTGTTCCATTAATCTGATAATGACCTGTTCTAAGGCTTCTGCCGTATATTTTGCATCACTGTGCATCAAAATAATTGCTCCATTTTCCAATGCCTGGTGTTCGCTGATAGTTTGAATGATACTTTGAACTCCATAATCCCTCCAGTCAAGAGAATCGACTGACCATCCAATTGGATAATATCCGCAGGATTGAACCGTTTCCATTGCTTCTTTATCATAGTCTCCATAGGGAGAGCATATGTTGTGATAACACCATCTCTTTTTTAGGAGTTTTTATGAAATCTTTCCATCCCCCTGCCGATTCTCTAAATAAATGCTCTGATGATAGTTCTCCTTCTTCTGTCGCCACTGTTTCAGGATATCAGATTGCCCGATTTCACAGACAGGACATATCTGCTGAAGAATTATTAAAGCAAATCATACAGACTCACTGTCATAAAGGAGAACCGATATGATATCTTATCCTATTTCTCAGATTTCCAAATCCTCTTTTCGAACCGTATTTTATCTTCGCCTTTCAAAAGAAGATAAAAAAACAGGAGAATCTGACTCTATTTCCAACCAGCGTCTGATTCTTCAGCATTTTCTTAAGTCTCATCCGGATCTTCAATTTTTTCGGGAATATATTGATGATGGAAAAAGCGGCACTCATTTTAATCGTCCCGGCTTTTCCAAGATGATGGAAGACTTAGACCACAAACTGTTCGACTGTATTTTATGTAAAGACTGTTCCAGATTTGGCCGTGATTATATTGAATGCGGTTCCTACATCCGTTCCTTTGATCAGTCTGGCATCCGTTTTATTGCTGTGAATGATCAATATGATTCTTTTGATCCTAATCGGGATGATACGATCTTTGCCATTAAAAATGTAATCAATACACAATATTCTCAAAATAAAAGCAAAGAATTAAAAAAACTGTTTAAAGAAAAGCAGTACAGTGGTCAATATATGGGGGCTTTCTCTGTTTACGGCTATCAAAAAGACGCACAGGAAAAGCACCGTTTTCTTATCGATCCCTATGCTGCTTCTGTAGTTCAGCGCATTTTTTCTTTATTTTGCAGCGGCATGAAACAACAGTCCATCGCTCGTCTTTTAACGGATGAAGGAGTCTTACCCCCTGAAGAATACAAACATGCCTCAGGTTCTCGTTTCTGCACTGGCCGGTCAGGTACCTTCCATGGCTGGAGTTATGGAACGATTCATACTATGTTAAGTAATCCCGTTTATCTTGGCAGTACCGTTCAGAATAAAACGTACCGCAGGTCTCTGCGAGGAAAAGCGCATAAAACTTCTGTTCAGGACTGGATTATTGTAGAACATACTCATGAACCGATTATTGACATGACTACCTGGGAAAAAACACAGAGGCTTTTAAAGCAGAGAAATGGAAGATCTCCGGATTTTTCTTCCGTTTCTGCATTCGCAGGATTTTTAAAATGTGCAGACTGCGGAGCGAGTCTTTCTTCCGGTCACTGGGGAAAACAGTCCGTTTTTCTGTGCGGAACGTACAAACGTTTCGGCAGATCTTACTGTTCTCCGCATCTTGTTCCCAAACAGCTTCTCTATGATTTCGTTTTAGATGATATTAACCAGTTTTTGCAGTCATATCCTGACTTTTCCCAAAAACTTATCTTTTTTGCTGATCATTTTTCTCAAAAAATGGCGCTTCCTCCTGATTCTGCTTTCTATGAAAATGCAAATATAGAAGCCCGTTATGAAAAAATTACAGCTTATAAGAAAAAAATTTTCGAATTATACAGCGATCATTTGATTTCTCTTTCTGACTTTTTACAACTGCAAAATCAGTATGCCCAAGAAGAACGTCAGCTTGAGCAAAGGAAAAAAAATCTGCCCTCTTCCACGGTCAGGACTTCTTCTCCTTGGATCTGTGAATTTCTTCAGTCCCAAAAGCTAACTGTCCTTGACCGCAGCATCGTTGCAGATACGATTGACTCTATCTTAGTCTCTGAGGGAAACAAAATTTCCATTTTCTATCGTTTTTAAGGTTTTTCTTCCGTCTCTTTTTCCATCTCAAGAAAAAGATGTGCCATTTTTTTTGCCATCTCGGAAACGGAAATTTCTTTTTTAAATTCTCTTTTGATTTTATACTCTTTTTGATGAAAAAACAGCTTCTCTTCTTTTTCTATAAGAGAAGCTGTTTCTTGATCTTTCTTTTGCTTCAGACTCATTGTTTTTCCTCCAAGCTTCTTTTTTTCTTTACTGTATGCAGCTTTTCCTAAAAACAGCACTGTCTGAATTCATTTTCTTTTTAGCACGTTGCTCCGCCTGTCAGATGCAGCTTTGCATCTAAAATCTCTTGTTTTCTTTCTAAAAGGTCATCGGATAACAGCTGAGATTCCACATTGTCAAAACCAAGTCTTTCAATTGTCTTTGCAAAGCGTTCTCCTGTTTTGCCTTGTTCACGGAATAATAAAATTGCTTTTTCAATAACGTTTAAAGCTTCTTCTTGATCCGTAAAAATTTTTTTCAAAGCCTGTCCCTGTGCAATTTTTTTGCCCCATCTTCCTCCGATATAAATCTTATATCCTGTCTGTCCGTCCTCAATTGCATCAAAATGGCAGTTTCCGATACATCGTCCGCAGTTGTTGCAGATTTCTTTGTCGATTTCCAAAATCCCATCTACTACTTTTGCAGCTCCCATCGGACAGGCAGTCTGGATAGAACATTTTTTGCATCCATTACAGCAATCTTCATCAAAATTCGGTATTTTCTGTCCGATGATTCCAATATCATTTAAGTCCGGTTTTACACAGTTATTTGGACATCCTCCTACCGCAATTTTAAATTTATGCGGTAATTTAACATCGCTGTATCCCTCATAAAATCTATGATGAATTTCTTCAGAGAGAGCAAAGGTGTCAATCAGTCCATACTGGCATGTTGTTCCTTTACAGGAGACAACAGGCCGTACTTTTGATCCTGTTCCTCCCGTCACTAATCCCTCTTGTGCTATATAAGCGCGAAACTCTTCAATTTTGTCGTACGGAATTCCTTGCACTTCCACCGTCAGTCGCGTCGTAAACGTTACGGTTCCATTTCCGAATTTTTCTGCTGCCTCCGCAATACATTTTTGCTGCCGTGCAGTGATTTTTCCATTGACGGTAATGATTCGTCCAGAGAAGTTGTCCGTTCCTTTGTTGCTTAAAAATCCAATTGCTTTCACTCTTTTTTCATCTTCTTTGCTGATTGTTAATGTTGCCATTGCACCCTCCTGATTTTTTTTCTATTGTTCTTCTGTTTCTATCTCATTGAATGTTGTTCCGCCTTCCAGAACACGCGTGTTTCTGTATCCGTAATATTTCAGTCTGTTCTGCGTCATATAAGCGCGTTTTCCCTTTGCACATACAAGCAAAATAGGTTCTTCTTTTCCGATTCCTTCCACTTCTCCATGAATCTTTGTCAGATCCAGATACATCGCCCCTTCGATCGATGGAGAAACAGAAGCATCGATGATCCGATATCCCTGTGCTTTTCCCTCCTGATATTGTGCCGGTGTAATTGTCTCAAATGCTCCGTTCATTTTATTCATCAAAATATTGACGGCATGTTCAAATGGATGAATTGCCGTAGAAAACGGAGGCGCATATGCAAAATCCAGATTTTCCATATCTTCCAACGAGGTCTGTAACGATAAGGCCGTCACTGCAATATCCACTATCTTATCTACTGCGCCTTTTCCGAGAACCTGAATTCCCAAAAATTTATGCGTCTTTCTGTCTGCAATCATCTTTATGATAAAATTACCAGCTCCCGGATAATAGTGTGCCTTATCATCTGCGACTGCAACCACTGTCTCCACGTCATACCCTGCCTCTTTTGCCGCAGCTTCCGTAAGTCCTGTTCTTCCTACATTTAAGTCCGGCAGTTTTGCCATTCCTGTTCCCAAGACACCAGGGTATTTAACCTTTCCTCCTGCGATATGTCTTGCTGCAATTCTTCCTTCTATATTTGCAGATGATCCCATTGCAGACCACTGAGGAGCTTTTGTCATACGGTTTGTCACACATGCACAGTCGCCGATTGCGTAGATATCTTCATCGTTTGTCTGAAGAAATTCGTTTACCTTTACTGTTTTATTCGGCATCAGTTCGATTCCGGTATCGGCAAGAAATGACGTATTGGGACGAATGCCCAGCGACAATACTACTGCATCTGCTTTCATAGCACGTTTTTGTGTCTTTACTTTCTCTACTTTCTCTGTTCCTATGATTCCTTCCAGTTTCATTCCTGTAAAAGTCATAATACCATGATCTGCCAGATGATTTTCCACATACTGTGCCATCTCGGGATCAAATCCTGGAAGGATATGATCCGCCATATCAATGACAGATACCTTGACTCCTCTTCTGGCAAGATTTTCTGCTACTTCCAGCCCAATAAAACCTCCTCCGGCTACCACAGCGCGTTTCATCTGTCCTGATTCTGCTGCCTCTCTTAGAGTAATCGCATCTTCTGGTGTGCGCATAAAAAATACGCCCTTTAAATCCATTCCCTCTATTGCAGGGTGAATCGCACAAGCGCCCGTAGCAATGATTAATTTATCATAACCATACGTATTTTTTTCTCCTGTTTTTAAATCTACTGCTTCGACACTCTTAGAGGCACGGTCTAATCCTATTACTTCTACTTCTGTCTTTACTTCCACGCCAGTCAATGCAAAAAAACTTTCAGGAGTATTCACAATCAGCTGTTCTTTTTCGTGGATTACATCACCGACATAATACGGCAGACCGCATCCTGCATAGGAAATCTCTTTTCCTTTTGTCAAAATAGTCACTTCATATCCACGATTCTCTCTTTTTAACTTTGCTGCTGCTTTTGTTCCGGCTGATACACCGCCGATAATCAAAATTTTAACTTTGCTTCGCTTCCTTTATCCTTTATTTTACAAGCCTTACCTGTTTTTTTTATTATATCATTTTTTAGAGTCCTCGAAAAATACTAATTTCTTATTAAGCTGATAGGTAATCTTTATCAGTTTGTACCGTTCATCTGCATATTTTTCACATTTTATGCCCTCCGTACGGAGACCGAAATAGTCTCATCTCTACTCCTGTCAAAGCTTTCACCTTTTGATGTAATTCCATAATTTCTCTTCGGCATTCTTCTTTTCCAAGTTCACTTATGTTTTTATAGTTTTCTGTATAATTTCCAATATCATGACCTGCTTGTGCAATTTTTTTTACTTCTTCCGGATACTCGTCAACCCATCCGCCTGTCACAAAAAACGTTGTTTTTAAATCATATTTTGCTAAAATTTCTAAAATTTTCTGTATCTCTTCGTTCCCCCACCGCGGATCATGAATGCGCTTCTTTTTTGCCATCCCTTGCCTTTTTTTGTTAAAATAGATATAATAAAAAAAAGATTTACAGAAGAAGAGGAATCACTATGACACTGCGTCACCTTAAAATTTTTTTAGAAGTTGCAGATACCGGAAAAATGAGTACTGCGGCCAAAAATCTATATATCACTCAGCCTTCCGTTACTCAGGCAATTCATGAATTGGAAAGTCATTTTCATGTTCTTTTGTTCGAACGACTTTCCAGAAAACTTTATATTACAGAAGCCGGAAAGCTTTTTTACGGATACGCAAGGCAGGTAGTCTCTCAGTACGACCAGCTGGAATCTCATATGTCTGATCATTTTCTCACAGAGACGATCCGGATGGGAGCAACTATTTCTGTCGGTGGAAGTATTCTCCCTGATCTCATAAACCAATTTGAAAAAGAAAATCCTTCTACCAACCTTTTTGTCCGTGTTACCAACACAAGAGATGTAGAAAAAAAACTTTTAGATATGGAGCTTGATGTAGGACTGGTAGAAGGAAATATAAAAAGTCCAGATCTCGTGGTGCTTCCTATGATCTCAGACTTTCTTGTGCTTGTCTGTCACAAAGATCATCCTTTTGCCCAAAAAGAGATTCTCTATACTCATGAACTTAAAAATCAGCATTTTGCAATGAGAGAACCCGGAAGCGGAACACGTGAGCTGTTTGAGCAGTATTTAGAACAGTATCATATTCCTATTCAGACTGTTTTAGAAGGTAATACCCCGGAAACCTTAAAAAACGCAGTGATACACAACCAAGTACTCTCTGTCTTATCTTTTCGTCTGATTGAAAAAGAATTAAAACAAGGACTTGTCCATATTTTCACCCCTGTGGAACATAACTGGAATCGCTCCTTTAGTTTTGTATATCATAAAGATAAATTTTTAAGTTCTTCTATTCTTTCTTTACAAAATTTAATAAAGATCTATGGTGAAAATGAAAATTTGAACGAAGTCGAAACTGCCAAGCTGATTGCTGATCCCGAAAGCTTTTCATCATCCTGCTGATAGACGTTATGATACTTATGACCAATATTTTCAATTAAAAGGGAGGTTATTTGAATATGCCGCTTAATCCCTTCTCCGTCGATTATCATCTGATTGCCGATACAGCAATGCTGGCAGGTGAAATTATGCTGGTAGCGGGTGCGGAGACTTATCGTGTAGAAGATACTATGATACGGATTCTAAAGACATCTCAGTTTGACCGGTGTGATGCTTTCGTTGTTCCAACCGGCATCATGCTTACCTTAGAAGACTGGCGAATCGGTACGATCAGTCTGAACAGACGGATCGGTGAGAAACAGACGAATCTCGGAAACATTGAAAAAGTTAATGATATCTCCAGAAAATACTGCTGCGAAGAACTTACTTTAAAAGAAACCTTTCACCAATTAAAATATATGCAGTCTGTTTCTTACCCTCACTGGGTCACATATCTTGCCATGATCATTTGCGCTCCTTGTTTTGTCCTGATTTTGGGCGGAAGATTCAGAGAACTTTTCATTGCTGCTTTTAATGGACTTTTTATTATTTTAAGTAAGATGATGAATCAAAAATTAAAAATAAACAATTTTGTTCTGAATCTGTTTGCCAGTTATCTGATTGCCTTTACAAGCTCCCTTTTTCAGCATTTGCTTTATGAAGATCTGCTTTTGGAGCCTTTAATCACCGGTTCTGTTATGGTTCTTCTCCCGGGCGTAGCAATGACGACCGGTATCCGGGATACTCTGGAAGGAGATTTTATGTCGGGAGGCGCAAGAATGATTGAAGCATTTGTGATCGCTGCATCGGTTGCAGTTGGAATCGGGATTGGTCTTTCTAGCTGTAATCTTATATTTTCCTTATTTTA
This sequence comes from uncultured Lachnospiraceae bacterium, assembly GCA_944376425.1. Taxonomy (GTDB): domain Bacteria; phylum Bacillota; class Clostridia; order Lachnospirales; family Lachnospiraceae; genus JAGZHZ01. The sequence goes on from CALWCS010000164.1 coordinate 31,592, forward strand.
GGAGGAAGATTTATGATAATTTTACATGCGCTCGGCGCTTATGGCTCTGTAATTGCTCTGTGTATTATTTTTTGTGTTCCAAAAAAATATTTAAATCTCTCAGGAATGGTTGGAACTGTCGGATGGCTGATCTATATTTTATTAAGCGGCAATACCTCTACTGAAATGTTTCCTATGTTTTTGGCCGCTCTTATCGTCTCTGTTATTTCTCATATTTTTGCAAGATGGAAGAAAGCCCCGGTTACCTTATTTTTGATACCAGGTATTTTACCGCTTGTTCCCGGAGTCGGGATGTATCGAATTGTATACTATTTCATGCTGGAGGGCAGTCAGTCTAATATGACTTCTTACTATTTCGTCTATACTCTTCAAATGGCCGGGATGATTGCTATTGCAATTTTTATTACAGATACATTTTTTAAAGTGTTCTTTCGTCATCCGCGCTAAGTATCCTTTTGCCAAAAAGACAGGCATGGTGCGCAGTCAACCGCCGCCCCATGCCGCGTCAAATGTCAGTGCTACATTTGCCTGTTCTGTATCGACACAGCAGATCGGTCTGTTTTTCTCTTCTATCTGTGCGCTCGCCGGCAAACTGCTTTTTTCCTGCCCATTTTCAAAATAATAAAATCCTGTGATAAACAGCAAAAGACAAAGACTCAGCAGTCCCGCACCTCTGAATTTATGAATCCACTGATCTAGTTTCTTTTCGTTCTCCATATTTTCCCCCATCAATCTATTTCCCTGTATCTTATGAGTTTTTCCAAAAAAAGAGAACGCTGCTTTTTCTTTTTTCTTTTGCATGATATACTATTGGAAGCATAACAGAATATTGTAACTTGTAATACAAAATTTTTTGATTTAGTTGAAAGGAATAAAATTAAGAAATGAGATTAGATATGATGTACGATTTTTCTGAAATCGTTCACTATGATTCCCCCGGGATTCCTCTTTTTATCCGTGAAATTGATCTCTCTTCCTATGCAAACTCCCATGTGTTATGCCATTGGCATGAAGATATCGAATGTATCCGTGCTCTTACCGGACATATGTACTATTCGGTCAACGGAAAACAAATTTATATTGAACCTGTCATAAAAAACAGTACTATTGAATTTTATCATCTGCATCCGGACTCTCCCAAAGAATCCGCGATTCTTTCTTATATGAATAAAATACATGACTTAAAACGTGCCGGAAGCCCTGGTTATGAATTAGATATCGTCGGACAGTTTCATTCTCTCTGGGCTAATTTTTTTCATCTGCTTTCTGCGCAATCTCTGATCCTTCCGCATACCGATCATGTCGATCACGAGATGAGTATTCAAAAGAAAATGGTTTCTTTTATCTATGAAAATTATGCCGGTAAATTAACTCTTGATGAAATTGCTGCTTCCGGGGGTGTATGCCGAAGCAAATGCTGCCAGATTTTTAAAAAATATCTAAACAACTCTCCGATTGGCTTTCTCAATCTCTATCGTCTGGAAGTCAGTCAGTACCAGCTAATCCATACGGATATCCCTGTCACAGAGATTGCTCTTTCCTGCGGATTTAATCATTTAAGTTATTTTTCAGAAATATTTCGAAAATACTCAGGCTGTACTCCTCAGCAGTATCGCGCGGAGCATCGAACGAATCCAGAATCAGAAAGGAAGATGAAAAATGATGAAATTTTTGAAAATAACAGGTAAAATCTTGTTGTTGTTAATTCTTCTCGTTGCTGTCTATGCGCTCTATGTTGTTTTTTCCTATCATCGCATTGAAGATCATCTCGGCTTAGAAATTTATCCTCCAAAGGAAACGGAAACTCTCTCTTCCGTATCTGCCAAGACCGATACCGATTATCGAATCATCAGCTATAACATTGGATTTGGCGCATACTCTCCTGATTTTACATTTTTTATGGACGGCGGAAAAAGTTCTGTTGCAAAAAACCGCGAAAGTGTCATTGAACTTGTGACAGGTGCTGCGAAAACTGCCCAGGTACAAGATGCAGATTTTGCTATTTTTGAAGAAGTTGATTTAGATTCCACCAGGAGCTATCATGTCAATCAGATAGATTTGCTTTCCCAGACTTTTCCCGATTATTATTACCAGTATGCCATTAACTATGACTCAGCCTTTTTGATGGTGCCTCCATGGGAGCCTCACGGAAAATCGCTCTCATCGATTGCCTTTTATTCCCGTTTTCCTATCACTTCGGCAATCAGACGCAGTTTTCCCGTTGCTTCTGGATTTGGCAAATTTTTGGATTTGGACCGATGTTATTCTGTCTCAAAAATTTCTGTCTCTGACAGCAGTGATCTATGTATCTATTCTGTTCATATGTCAGCATATGGAAATGATGAGTCTGTCAGAGAAGGTCAGATGAAAATGTTAATGGAAGATATGAAATCCGAACGGGACGCAGGAAATTATGTTATCTGCGGCGGTGATTTTAATCATAATATGAATGGGGATGCACAGGAAACAGATTCCACTCCTTCCTGGGCACATCCTTTTCCGTCTGAATATCTTCCGGAAGGTTTTGCCAATGTCATGGATCTGCTTTCCGCAGAAGAACAGAAAAATATGGTAAAAAGTTCCCGTAATGCAGATATTCCTTATGATCCGGAAGAGTCTCTGATGGTTACTTTAGACGGCTTTCTGATTTCTGACAACGTTACCTGCAAGACATTTGAAGTTCTCGATACGGGTTTTGCTTATTCTGATCACAATCCGGTTGTGATGACTTTTTCTTTGAACAAACTATCGTGATTTTATTGATACCAATAGATAAAAATATTCTGTATTTTTATTTTCCTTATCGTTACGACCCAAATACACCAAATTATCATTGAAATAAATGCTCTAAGGATATTTTTCTGCCAATCATAAATCGTTATGACAAAAAATTCCTTAGAGCATCTTTTGTTAGATATTTTTTCTTATTTTCCCTCATATAAGTGACAGGCAACACAATGTCCAGGTTCTGCCTCTCTTAGTTTCGGTTTTTCTGCTTGACATCGTTTTGTTGCATGAGGACATCTCGGCGCAAATTTACATCCTGTCTCAGTTCTTTTTTGTTCTCCATAATCCGGCACAATCGCATCTAGACTCTTTACTCTTGGGTCTGGAACTAAAATAGAAGAAATCAGCATCTTAGTGTATGGATGAAGCGGATTTGCATACAGTTTTTCAGAGGAAGAAATCTCTAAAATATTTCCAAGATACATTACTCCGATTTCATCGCAGATCTTTTGTACAACCTGAAGCTGATGACTGATAAAGAGATACGTCAATTTATACTTCTCTTGAAGTTCTTCCAGCATAGATACGATCTGTGCCTGCAGCGACACATCCAGAGCTGAAATTGGTTCATCACACAATACAAAGCTTGGCTGAATTGACAATGCTCTTGCAATAGAAATACGCTGTCTTTGTCCGCCGCTGAATTCATGAGGATATTTTAAGAGATCTTTCTGTTCCAGTCCTACGATCTGGATCATCTCTTTTGCACGTTCTTTTCTTTCTGCTTTTGTATACAGATTATGAATCTCCATAGGCTCACAGATAATGTCCATAACCGTTTGACTTGGATCCAGAGAAGAATATGGATCCTGAAATACAGACTGCATCTTTTTTCGAATTGGCAACAGCTCTTTTTCTTTCTTTTTTCCTATTTCTTCTCCTTCAAAATAAATTTCTCCTCCTGTAAGAGAATGGTATCGCAAAATTGCTTTTCCAACTGTCGATTTTCCGCTTCCCGATTCTCCGACCAGTCCAAACGTTTTTCCCTTTTCAATGGAAAAATTGACATGATCTACTGCTTTTAACCAATTTGGACGGAAAGAAAACGGTTTATCGGATTTTATTTTGAAATGAACCTGTAAATCTTTTACTTCAATTAAATGTTCTGACATGATTCCATCCCCCTGACATGACATAATACAAAATGTCCCTTCTCTGCCTCATATCCTTCCGGCAATGATTTGGCACATTCTTCTGTGGCATGACGGCATCTGCGATAAAACGGACAAAGACCGTCTGCTCCGTCTTCTGAGACATTTCTCTCCAGGAACTGTTCCATTTTTCCGCTTCCTACTTTTGGCATACTTGCAATTAATGCCTGTGTATAAGGATGACAAGGGCGGTAAAAAATATCCTCTGCACTTCCTTGTTCCACTACATATCCTCCGCACATTACCGCTATGCGGGAACACATCTGTGCAACAACTCCCAGATCATGGGTAATGATAATAACACTCATCCCTGTCTTTTTCTGGATATCTCTGATTAAGTGCAGAATCTGCGCCTGAATTGTCACATCAAGTGCCGTTGTCGGTTCATCTGCAATCATCAGTTTCGGGTTACTGCTGATCGCCATTGCGATCATCACTCTCTGGCGCATTCCTCCTGACAATTCATGAGGATAGCTTTTCATACGTTTTCTTGCATCTGAGATTCCGACAGAAGTCAACAGTTCTACTGATTTTTCGTATGCTTCTTTTTTTGACATAGAACTGTGAAGCCGCAGCAGTTCTATCATCTTGGAACCAATTGTGTAAACCGGATTTAATGCGGAAAGAGAATCCTGAAATACAATCGAAATATCCTTTCCCCGGATCTCTCTTAATTCTTTTCCCTTTTTTTCTAATATGGAGGTTCCTTCAAATACAATAGAACCGCCGATAATTTTACAGTTCTCCGGACCTAATTTTAAAATGGATTTTGTTGCTACGCTCTTGCCGCTTCCCGATTCTCCGACAATGCCGAACACTTCTCCTTGATCTACATAAAAACTTGCATTTTTAACTGCTTTTGTTTCTCCCAAATCTCCATAGAAGGAAACAGCAAGATCTTTCTCTTTTAATAATTGTTTCTTTTCTTTTCCTC
>CALWCS010000165.1 GCA_944376425.1 uncultured Lachnospiraceae bacterium
TAAATCATTATAAGCGGTTGGAGCCTCACTGACAAGCTGTTCTTTCAGTGTTGCAAAAATCTGTTCTTCTCTTGCCAGAAATTTTTCGTAAATTCCCTGTTCAAATGCCGTTGCATCTTCGCTTCCCAGATGTGCGATATCAAATACATTATTGTCAAACAAAGCATAGTACACATCATAAATTGGAATACGAATTTCATCAGGATTTGACAGTTCTTCTAAGTATCCTTCTTCATAAAAACCAGTGTTGATAATCATACTGTATAAGATACCTGCAATGCGCTGTTCCAAAATTCTGTATGCCGCGATCTGAGTCTCGCGTTCGATTGTCAGATAAATATCATTTCCTGCGGAAGGACTGACATAATCTTCTTCCTGTAGTACTCTTCCCAGATTGTCCACATAGAAGGTCCGGCTTCCTTTTGTTCCCTGCAAATCTGTCTCAAAATACTGTTCCAGTCCTACTTTTCCGACAATATCTCCCTGATCGTAGGAAGGATCCTCTGTCTGGAGTTCTTCCAGTTCTTCTGCGGAAACCGGTCCGGTATACCCGATAATCGGTGCAAAGTAAATGGCATCATTGTAGACACGGATCGTATCTTCTACTACATCCACTCCGACAAATCTATCTTTATTCTCCATAATCACGGCAACAGCCTCTTCGCTGATATCTTCTGCAATCGTGATGGACTGATATCTCTGATAACTGTTTGCGGCAAGTGCACTTCTTAGCGTCGCCAGCTGTATAATCTCTTCGTCTGTCAAGGTTTGCGGCAATCCGTTTGCCTCTAATTCCTCTGCTGTATAATCTGCCAAAATTCCATAGTATTCATCGCTGCACAGTTCTTCCATCATAGATGCTGCATCTGCATTTTCTTCTTCGTCTGTCAAATCATCAATGTAAATGCGCCCATAGATATCTGCCTTAAAACGCATCAGATTGAATCCTGTTTTTGCAAATTCATATTCTCCGGAACTGTTGATACGAATTCCAAAATCGCTGATGACCTCGCTTCCGTGTTCTTCAATGATTTTGATCAGCTGATAAAAAATTCCGTTTAAAGTCAGATTTCTTTCCCTTGTCGTCTCATAGCTTCCCACATCTTCAAAGGTTACGCAGTATACAAGCTTATTATATGCCAGAGGATATCCGTTGACATCATAGATATTTCCTCTTGTGCCGTCCAATACTTGCTCTTTTTTGATCTGCATCGTAAAATTGTTCTCATAATCTTCTCCGTGGATAATCTGTAAAGTAAACAAACGCTGGATCAGAAATCCTCCCAGAATGATAAACACCAACAATAAGATAAACATCCTGGATCTCAAGCCTTTTTTCATTCTTGATTTCATATACTGAAACAATTCTTTTTCACCCCTTTATTTTATCCTACTGCTTCCAACCATCGGTTGATTTTGTAAAACAGCCGGTAGATCAAAATTGTTATGATTAAGGTATATAATACTTCTGGTATAATAATCCGTCTTAGGTAATATAAAAAATCAAGTCTCCCTCTCAATAAGAACAAAATAAGATACGTTGCAATCCCGTAAGCAAGATCGCTGAGTGTCACAAAGAAAATAGGCATTCGAATGTCATCATCGAAAAAAATATGGCAGCAAAATCCATTGACATAACCAATGCACATGTAAATCATCGCATTGACTCCGATTAATTCTCCCATCGACAAATCCATAAATAGTCCGCAGAAAAATCCCACCCAAATTCCTTCCTTTTTTCCTCTCATAAAAGCAAATGAGACGGTCAAAATCAAAAGAAGATTCGGCACAATCGATGCAATTGCAAATTGACGAAATAAAGTCGTCTGTAGGACAAAACACAGAAACATTAAAACGGCAAGGACGATCTTTCTTTTCATACTATGTCACCCCTCTACACTTTCTGTTTCACTTTCCTGTGTTTCACTCTCCTGTGATCCTTGTGATCCATCATTTTCCAGATTAGAATCTCCCGTCTCCTTTAGCTGTGTTATGACAAGGACTTCCTGTAAATGTTTGAAATCTACCACCGGCGTGATGTATCCCGATTTCGTCAGCTGATTGCTGTCTTCCGTCAAATCACTGATATATCCGATTAGAATTCCCGGAAGATATTTGTCACTGATATGGGAAGTTACAACGCTAGCTCCCACTGAAACTTCATCTTCCTGGTCCATCAGCCGGCTCAGTTCTAATTTTCCCTCATCTAAAAGAGTTAAATTTCCGGAAATCACGCAGATATCTGATGTCGTAGAAACCATGGCGCTGACGTTGCTGTAGTCGTCACAGATAGCGCGCACAGTAGCCCAGTCCGGTCCTACTTCTGTTACAATTCCAACTAGTCCTCCGTCTGCAATGACATTGTGATCTATCTCAATGCCATCATTTGTCCCTTTATCAATCGTAAATAAATTAAACCAATTTCCGGAACTTTTTGCAATAATTCTTGCTCCTACTTTTGGATAATCTTCATACTGGCTGTCCAGATCATATAATTCTCTTAGCCGATTCAGTTCCTCCTGGTTCTGTAAAAGCTGTGTATTTTCTTCTGTCAGCTGATCGACTTGCTCTTTCAAAGTCTGATTTTCTTCGTAGATATCAGCGGAATCCCGAAAATACACTCCCCTTTCGGAAATCCAAGTTCCCACACGGTTCAAACCATTTTGCACCGGCGTAATGATAAACTGTGTTACCTGTTTGAAAGGACCAGACGCAACATCCGTTGTAAACGTCAGAAAAATCAGGGCAAAACAAATTACCATTAAAAAGATGAAAATGTATTTGCTCTTGATCGAGTCATTTGTTTTCTTTTTCATATAACTTCCTCTTTTTTATATCATTTTTCCCGCCAGATCTTTTAAAGAATACGTATATTTTCTATACTTTTTCGGTTCATTCATAATTCTTAAAAGTCCGCGTATTGTACTAAAAACAGGATTTTGCACAGGATAAACTCTCGTCTCTACCTGAAGCCGTATAAAATCAGCAATATTTGGGATCAAAGCAACGCCTCCCGCAAGCTGAATGCCATTGCGCTTGATATCCTGTAAAATCTGAGGAGGCGTTCTCTCTACAACGGACTTGACATTTTCTGTAATGATCTCCAATGTCTCTATGATAGCACTGCTGACGGCACTTGCCGGAATCGCTGCCTCTCTTGGAAGTCCTGAAAGTGTATTGACCCCCCAGATACGCATTTCTCTCTCGGGTCCCTCCAAAACATAGGCGAGATTATTTTTTAATTGTTCTGCCGTTTTCATTCCGATATTCAAATTGAAATTTCGGCGTGCCATCGTACAGACTGCCTCATCCATATTCTTACCGCCAACTTTTAACATTTTGCTTAAAATTACTTTGCCTTCATAAATTACGGAAATCTCTGTCGTCTGAGCACCGATGTTGATCATCATATTTCCTCTTGCCTCTTCAATCGGAATTTCCATTCCTATCGCATCTGCGATTCCCTTCTCTACCAAAAATACTTTCTTCGCTTTAATTTTTCCTTTTAGTGTTGAAAAATATGCTCTCTTTTCTACTTCTGAAATGTTTGTCGGAACTGCAAAATAAATTTCCGGACGGCGCATTCGAAATGCCGCACATTTTTTTAAGAATCTCCACAGAACCAGTTCCATATTCTGCGTATTGGCAATAACACCCCCCATCATCGGACAGGAAGCCTCTACCGCAGGCGGTGTTTTCTCGTACATTTCAAAAGCTCTTTCTCCTACTGCAATGACATGAATCTGATCGCGAATTGCGATCATATTTCTCTCCATCAAAAATTTTCTTTCATCCCGATCACTGATTTTAATCATATCGGTTCCCATATCCACACCATATGTATTGTGAAATAACATAATTGCTCTTCTCCTTCGTGTCTTTTCTGCCCTATCAAGCCCTTTCTTTTACCCTTCAAATGATAGCAGACCGCTCTCACGGAAACTGACATATCTATGATCACCAATGACCAAATGATCTAACAGCTCAATTCCAATCAGATTTCCGGCATCCTGGATCCTCCTTGTGATCTCAATGTCCTCTCTGCTTGGTTTTGGATCCCCGCTTGGATGATTGTGTACTAAAATCAGATAGACAGCATGATAGTGCAATGCACAGATAAAAATCTCTCTTGGAGAGATCAAAGAGGCATTGACTGTTCCTTTTGAGATAATTTCTTCTCCCAAAAGCCGGTTTTTTGTATTGAGCATCATGACAAGCAGCTGTTCCTGTTCGCAATGTCTGAAATCTTCCATACAGTAACGGGCAATGGAAGCCGGATTTTGAAAAGATAGCAGATCTCTTGCAGAAGCTTTTGCCATTCTCTTTGAAAATTCGGAAATGCATTGAATCTGCATTGCTTTTACTTCTCCGATCCCTTTGATCTGCATCAGACAGTGCATGGGTCCCATATTTTTTACATTTTTCATAGGGACGTTCTTCTTTTCGTATCTGTTTTATAGAACGCATTTTTTTCCTGACTCTCTCCCGGAAAAATAACCTGCTGCCCTAATTTATTCATTTTACCATAGAATAAATCTAATGTACACAAAAGGAATCTTAATTTATTTTAAAATTTCCCATATCTCGATATGATGGTCTCAGCTACTTTTATCCCGTCCATCGCAGCCGATGTAATGCCTCCTGCATATCCTGCGCCTTCCCCGCACGGATAAAGTCCCAAAATACTGCTTTCAAATGTCTGTGTTCTTTCGATTCTGACTGGTGACGATGTTCTGCTTTCCACACCGGAAATCAAGGCATCCATTCGGTCAAACCCTTTAATTTTTTTCCCAAACTCCTTGATTCCAGATTCAATCGAATCTGCAAGATACTCTGGAAAACAGGCACGTACATTTGCAAATTTCCATGCACCGCAAATTTGAGGTCTCACTTCCCCTAAAGATACCGTTGTGCGGTTCTGGCAAAAATCTCCAAAGCACTGAATCGGGATATTTCCTTTCCCTGCTGCATATG
>CALWCS010000166.1 GCA_944376425.1 uncultured Lachnospiraceae bacterium
CCTCAATTTCTATCTCATCAATAAAAATATCTCTCATCTGGTTATTCGGACACTGATTAAAAATTTCCCATATTGCCTCATACATTTTTTTCATCTTTTTCTGCTCCTTTTTCATTTAATAAAAAAATTGTTTTCCTATGGATTCCTATGTCCAACATTAAAAAAAGAGTAACTGGAAATTTACTGTTAAAAATGCAATCCTCTTTCCTTTAGAGTCAGACAAAAAATCGGATACGAACAGAGTAGAATTTTTCATTCCAAACTACAGATATTCGGCAGCTTTTTCTCTGTAAATCATATCCAATCTCTTTCCTTGCTCACACTCGCAGTTTTGCCAGAAACTGTGTCCCTAAGCGGATCCTGATGCCAATCAATTTATCCTAAAAGAAGAATTGCATCATGACTTTATCTCTTTTAAAATTTCATCTATTATTTTTTCTGCTGCTTTTTCTTTTGTCATTAGTTCCAATTGCTTTATCTCTTTTTTTGTAATCAAAGTAATCACATTCGTATCTGTTCCAAATCCAGCTCCTGCCTGCTTTAAATTATTTGCTGCAATCATATCCAAATTTTTCTTTTCCAATTTTTTCTTGGAGTTTTCTACCATATTTTCTGTTTCCATTGAAAATCCGCATAAAAACTGTTTCTCTGTCTTATGTTCTCCTAAGTATTGTAAAATATCGTCTGTTTTTTCCAGTTCCAGTTCTATCGTTGCATCACTTTTTTTAATTTTTTCACTGCTCATCTTTTTAGGTCGATAATCTGCCACTGCTGCTGCCTTTATGATGATATCTTGTTCTTTTGCCCGTGATATCACTGCCTCAAACATCTCTTTTGCACTTTCAATTTCTATGACATCAACAAAATAAGGTTTTGGAATTGAAGTAGGACCTGTTACCAGTGTAACCTCGGCGCCACGTCTCATGCAGTTTTGCGCCAGTGCATATCCCATTTTTCCCGAAGAATGATTCGTAATATAGCGTACCGGATCGATCGGCTCCATAGTAGGACCTGCAGTTACTAATACTTTTTTCCCCTTCATATCCTTTTCATGAGCCATCTCTTTTAAAATATACTCCAATAACGTTTCGGGTTCTGGAAGTTTTCCATCTCCCACATCTTTACATGCAAGCATCCCTTTTTCCGGTGCTATGACTTCCATTCCATATTCCTGTAATTTTTTCATGTTTTCCTGGACAGCCGGATTATAAAACATCCTGGTATTCATGGCAGGTGCCACAATTTTCTTGCACTCGCATGCAAGTACTGTTGTAGTCAGCATATCATCTGCAAGTCCATATGCCATTTTTGCAATCACATTTGCTGTTGCAGGTGCTATCATCACAAGATCTGCCCTTTTTGCAAGTGCCACATGTTCTACATGAAACTGAAAATTTCGATCAAACGTATCTACAATACATTTATTGTTTGTCAATGTCTCAAATGTAATCGGATGAATAAAATTTGTCGCATTTCTTGTCATAATAACTTGTACATCAGCATGTAGTTTTACGAGCATGCTTGCTAAATTTGCTATTTTATAGGCTGCAATACTTCCCGTAACGCCTAAAATAATTGTTTTTCCTTTTAACATATCGTTTCCTTCCACTATTTTTTTTCATCATATCATACTTTCCTATCCTCGTAAACCCACAGCACTTTTTTCTCTTTTTTACCTGTCCCGTTTCTTTCTTGCCTTCCTTATTTTTTCGTGCTATACTAGCGTCGCATAGATAACCCGTTTATTTTCTATAAATTTAGGAGGTTTGTATGATTCTTGCAATTGATATCGGCAATACAAATATTGTAATCGGATGTATTAAAAATAATAAGGTTCTTTTTACCGAACGGCTTTCCACAGACCAGACAAAAACTGTTTTGGAATATGCTATCAGCTTTAAAAATGTCCTGGAAATGTACCAGCTTCATCCTTCTATGATCGAAGGTTCTATCATTTCTTCTGTTGTCCCGCCTGTTACCAATCTGATTCGTACTTCTGTTGAAAAAATCACAGGAAAATCAGTAATGACGGTAGGTCCGGGCGTTAAAAACGGGCTCAATATTTTAATGGATAATCCGGCTCAGGTTGGAAGTGATCTGATTGTCAATGCTGTCGCAGCTATTCATGAACACAAAGTTCCTCTGATTATTATTGATATGGGAACTGCAACAACAATCTCTGTTGTTGATAAGCATCAAAATTATATCGGCGGTATGATTATTCCCGGAATTCGTATATCACTCGATTCTTTAACAAGCAAAACTTCACAGCTTCCAAGGATTAGTCTAGATCCCCCCAAAAAAACGATTGGAAAAAATACTATCGATTGTATGAAAAGCGGAATTATCAACGGAAATGCTGCTTGTATTGACGGAATGATCGATCGTATCGAAAAGGAATTAGGCGAAAAAGCTACCGTCATTGCAACAGGAGGTCTCGCAAAATCAATTATTCCTTATTGTGTCAAAGATATTATTATTGATGATGAATTGCTTCTAAAAGGTCTTTGGCTAATTTATCAGAAAAACAAACCTTCTGTTTTATAATACGAACATAAAAAGGTTATGCTTGCATGAAAAAATAATCTTTACCTCAAAAACAGAACCGCTTGGATCACAACTTTTTGTTGAGAAAGCGGTCTGTTTCATTTCTATCTTTTATTATCCTTTCTGCTTTTTCTAATTAATATCATAGAAACCATACAAAGTGACATTAAAGCTCCTCCTATGTATTTTGTAATCTCTGTCTGATCTCCTGTTTTTACAATATCATTTTCCGTGGTTGACTGTGAAGTAGGTAAAATTGTTTGCGGTTCTGGTTCATCTTTCATTATAATTGTCTGCATTTTGGGAGTGTCTAATACCGTAAAAGTAATATTTTCTGCTCTTTGATATCCTTTTGGTGCTTCTATTTCTTTTAAAGTATAAACTTTTCGTATTTCTACACCTTTTACTTTATGTGCTTCTTCTTGACTGATCCATTCTTCTATGACTTTTCCATTTTGGTCTAGCACCGCTAATTTTGCTCCTGATAGTGGTTTCTCTGTTGACGCATCCACTTTCCAGATTTCTACCTGAATGACATTTTCAATTCTTATTCGATCAAAGTCCCAATCATCCTCATCTTCTGGAATTTTTATACTCTCTCCTGGATTTGATTCATATTCTCCTGTCACTCGCACAATATTTTCCAATTCTTCACTTCTTGTCGCATCTTCTTTTAGTTTTACTCTGAATTTTACTTCTAATGCATCTCCAGGAATCAGTTCTGCAATACAGAGTTGGGTTTCTGACACTTTTGTCACTTCTGTATTTCTTCCCAGAATTGTTTCATATGTTCCGCTTTCTATCGCAAACTCAGCACTCTCCGGCACAATCTGCTTTCTTAATTCTTCTTGCATTTCATCGAATACTTCAATCTTTTTTGCTGTTACATTTCCACTGTTTGTCACTAAAATCTTATACTCTACCAACTCACTTGCTGTATAAGTGCCGCTTGTTTTAGTTCCCTGATACCTCCCTTCTTCCAGTATGACTCCAGTTGTCTTATTTGCAAGTTTTGCCACTTTGATTTTAGGTTCCATTTTCGTATTACTGACCTGTAAAATTACTTCTTCCTTTCCATTGATTTTTCCATCCTGATCTACAACAAAAGAATACCTTTGTTCTGATTTTAAATATCCTTCCTTTGCCTGTTTTTCTTCTACATAATAAGTTCCCGGAATCAGTTGTTCTCTCACAATTTCTCCTTTTTCATCTGTGATATATTCTTCTTTTTTCTCTCCTTCTCTCCAGATAAAAAAAACTGTTCCTGCTAAAACGTTGTCCGAACCCTCCTCTTTCTTTTGTATTCTCATTCTGGTCGGAATATTTTCCATAACAATCTCCTGTACGGTTTCTTTTTCCTCCAAAATACGAATTTCTTTTCTTTCTGTATTTTTACTGTACCCCGCCTTTTGTCTTTCTTCTCTGATTTCATACAATCCAGGATATAATTCTCGACTTACTCCAATTCCGTCTTGATCTGTCGTCACCGTATCTGCTATTTCACCTTCTTTTAACCGTATATTCCCATCTCTTGTTATAATTTCTTCCTTCGCTATAATACTAAAACTCACATCAGACAATCCTTTTTCTGTACCTGTTTCTCTCTTTATAATCTTTATCTTTCCTTTTACTGGTTCATTTTCACATACAATCGTTATCATCTCTTCCTGATTAATACAAAATTCTATTTTTTCTCCTTTTTGATACCCAGCAGGAGGAGTCAATTCTTCTAAAATATAGATTCCAAATGGAATCGATTCTTCTACTGTAATAGTACCGGTTTCGTCTGTGGTTAATCCCTCTGCCACAATTTGACCACTTTCTTTTTCCACAATCTGAAATTCTGCTCCCGAAAATAAAATTGCTTGTTTTGTCTCTGCGTCCACTTTTTGAATTTGAATCCTTCCTCTTTTTTGCTCGTTTTCTACTTCATATTGATATAAATATCCTTCCTGATCGACTTTAACTTCAAAAGATTCTGCTTTTTCATATCCTTCCGGAGCTTTTGTCTCTGTTACAACATAAGTACCATACAGTAGGCTTCCCTTTTTATCCTCTTTTTTTGTAGTGGCATGTCCATTTTCATCTGTAACTAAAACAGCAACGATATCTCCTGTTTTTTTCGATGTCACAGTAAATTCTGCTCCTTGTAAAGGAATTTTTTGATCCGCTTTTTTACCTGTTTTTTTCAGTTCTAAATCTCCTCGAATTTTTTCTTCTTTTGAAGTAATCTGTACTGAAAAATTTAAAATAGAATTATTTTCTGGAAATACTTCTGCTTCATGAATCGTCTCTTCTTTTAGATATCCTTCGCTTGGCACTTTTTCGAACAGCAAATATTTGCCTGGATAAAGGTTTTCCGTCTGTGCTCTGCCGTTCTCATCTGTGGTCAAAGAAGCAACAAATGATTTTGCGTTCTCATTATCTCCTTGTTTATAAGCTTCATAAGCAACAGTTTTTAAATCTGATTTATAAATCGTCTCTTTTGCAAACACAAGATAAATTGCTCCTTGTAATGTTCCTTCAATTCTTGGTTCTTTTTGATCTTTGTCTTCTTTTTGTAATATGATTTTCCCCTTTTGTGCTGCATCTTCCATCGTATATACAATTTCTTTGTTATTTTTTAGATCCGTAACCGGAATCTCTGTTACCGTCTCATCCAATAAATGATAAAGGGGTGCTTTTATTTCTTTTAAAAAATAGGAACCTGTTTCTTTTAACTCAAATTCTGGTGTTTGTGCTTTGCCTTCCTCATTGCTTTCTTCTGTTTTTACTACCAAAGTTTTACATGTTCTTTCTTCATAAATTCCAAAAACTGCTCCTTTTAAACCTTCTTTTGTTTCTTGATCTTTTTTTACTACTGTAATTCTTCCTTTTTTGGCTGGTACATTTTCTATCATTGCTGATACCGTTTGCTGCAATGTCACCGGCTGTGCTGCATCTTCTAAAAAAATTAAGTCTTGGTAATCTGTAATACCCGGCCATTCTCCTGATAAGTGAATATAACGATATCCTGTTTTTTCTTGAACTTGTCCTGACCATACAATCTGAATTTTTAAATTTTTTTCAGTTTTCAGCTTTTCAAAAGCCTCTTCTTCTGCATGAAGATAGAAGTTTTCATTTCCCTGATTTATAATTGATAATCCGGAAGAAGGGCTGTCTACAATACTGAGATTGTCCTTAGAAACTCTCGAAATATCGCTGATTACTATCTTATAATCTTCTTTTGTCCGAAATCCTCCGTTCTTCTCATCCTTAATCCATGTATTTTGTATTTCTGGTAAAATTTTGCATGTTACTTCTTTTGTATATCCTTCTTTGTCTACAATAGGTTCTTTTTGATTCATAGCATCTTGATATAAAGCATAGATTTTTTGATACACTGATGGATTTTTAGAAGAATCCAGATACGCTGAAATGTCTTCTTCCCCTCCTATTGCACCATTTACAAGATGTAATGCCATCTGAGTGATATAATAACTTTCCTGATCATTATTGCCTCTGTACTGAGGATCGATCGTCTCGTTATTTTTTGCCATTTTCATCCCTTTTGCCAGTACATAAGTAATAGAAGGGTGCACCGGTAAAATCCGATCCGATCCATATATACCATACGCTCCGTTTCTGATATAGTTTAAACAATAAATTGTCTGAAAGGTTTCTTTATGATGTTTATATGCCGTACGGGCTCCCAAAATTTCTAATTGTCCAAAAGTATCGACAGTAGCTTGTCCGGCAGCTCTTGCATATCGATTTTCCGTCAGTAAGATTACCT
Organism: uncultured Lachnospiraceae bacterium; assembly: GCA_944376425.1. Classification (GTDB taxonomy): domain Bacteria; phylum Bacillota; class Clostridia; order Lachnospirales; family Lachnospiraceae; genus JAGZHZ01. The sequence continues at coordinate 6,323 of CALWCS010000166.1, forward strand.
CAAAAGGGATCTCCTGTTCTTGTTTCGTTTCTGTTTCGCTCTCATTTTCTGTCTCTGTTTGTTTCTCACTTTCTAATTGTAATTCTGTTTCTGTTATAGGAATTTCCTCTGATTCTGAATTTTCTTCTGTTTCTGATTCATATTGTGTCTCATATAGCTGTTCTTTTTGTTCCTCACTTTGCATTTCTGATTCTGTTATCGCTTCTGTCTCTGTCATTTCCTCTGTCATTGTTTCTAACTGTTCTGTATAGAGTTCCTGCTCTGTTTCTATTACCTTTTCCGATTCGGATTTTATTTCTGTTTTTTCTGATTCCATCTTATTCCATTCTGTCTGATCTGTCTCTTCTGATACTTTTTCTGTATTTTCCACCGATTGTGATTCTGTCTCTTCCAAAACCAAAATATCTTTCATTGGTTCCTCAGCTCCACTTTTATACATAGCCCCCGTTCCCATTAAAAGTACTAATAAAAAAATGCTCAATCCTCTGCCTGTCTTTTTTCCATCTTGTTTTTTCCAATTCATATCTTTTTTGGATGCCTATATAATTTAAGACTCGCTTCTGCGAGTCTTGCATGGGATTCAAGTCGATTTTAACCAATATCATTTCATTTTAAATCTCTGCGCATCCTCGCAAAATATTTATCAAATAAACATTGACACTTATCACGAATACTCTTTTGTTATCTGACTCCTATTGAAGCAAGCATCTTCTCCTATCTGAGAAAATTTTAAATATTCAGGCATCTTTTGTCGCTCAAAATAAAGAGGATATTTTTCTATTCCTTTTCGGATCCAAACAAAAAAATCCTCGAGCGACCCCTCCTTTCTCTTTTTATTTTTTTAGTGTCTATTTTTCCCGCTTTTTGTTAAAAATTTTTTTATTTTTTGCTCAGTGTTTTCCACCTCCTATTTTTCTGATCATTCCTTTTCATAGAATTTTTCTTCCTGTTTTACATTGTATTATTTTATTAAATGGGAATTAAAAAAGATACATCACTAAAGATCCATATCAGAATTATGTTTTGTGATGTTACATTAAGATTTTAAAGATCACTTATAATTTATCATATATTTTTGAATTTTTCAAGCTTAATTTTTTTATTTTTTCAATATCTTTTAAAAATGCTTCTATGTAAAAAGCAAAAATTTTCTACCACCTGAAAAATAACAGTAAAATGGGGCTGTCGCATCAATGATTAAGAAATCATAGATGCGGCAGCATCTTTTTGCCCTTTTTGAGCTAAAATGTTCGTTTCATTTATTCTATTTCCAAAAAAAAGCAACCTTTAATAAACCTTTTCCAGAAAAAGGCTTACTCTCAGGATTCTCTTTTGACTGGTCAAAATCAGGCGGTTTGTTTGAGTGGAAATAAATGCTGACCGGTCCTTCCCGCCTGAATTTTATGGTGAAGTTTATTTATGTTATACCCGATCGCCAGCAGGATACTCTGGGCGGTTACATTTGCCTTCCCGCGATACAGATATCGCCGGAATCCCATATCCTCTTTGACGTTTGCAAAACTTCCTTCCGCCTGGATGCTCCGGTTCATCCGAAGCTGTGTCCCATAATCACTGGTGATCCGTTCCAGTGTCTCCTGTCGTTTTTCTTTCCTCTTTTTTGAAACGTACAGTACTTTCTGCCGCTCTTCCATTGGTGTTTTGCAGTTGTTTCCCTTAATGCATTCTGTTTTGAAGGTGCATCCACCACAGCCGTTGCTCCGATATATCGTAACGATCCTCCGGTAGCCGCTGGCCGTCTTTTCTTTCTTTTCATATTGGACGGTCAGTGCCTGTCCATTTTTACAGTAATAACAGTCCGCCGCCTCGTCATACTCCATGTTTTCCATCCGTCCGATATCCCGCCTGTATTTTCGGGTTTTGGAAATCTCATAGTTCTGGGGTTTGATATAGGCCAGCTGACCGTTTTCTTCGAGAAACAGGTAATTCTCTTCGCTTTCATATCCCGCGTCCGCTACAATCTCCTGATATTGAAACGGAAGATACAACTCCATATCTTTCAGAAAGGGTATCAATGTCCTCGTATCCGTAGACCGTGGACTGATATCCAGCCATGTAATGTATTCTGAATCTACCCCATGCTGGAGATTGTACGCCGGTTTCAGCTGCCCATTGAGCATAGCGTCTTCTTTCAGCCGCATGAAAGTCGCATCCGGGTCCGTTTTGGAATAACTGTTGCGGTCTCCACAGACAGAAAGCATTTTGCTGTAATATTTCAGTTTTGCTATGTAAGTTTCCAGCGTTTCTATGGATTTCTGAAGGCGTGTTTTTCTCCGTCCGGTTCCATGGACGAATACGATCCCCTCCTCCTGCCGGATCCTGTACAGCTTTTTCCGCAGTCTTTTTAAGGTGTGAAGGGAGACGTTTCCATTATGAACGATCCTGAGACCATAAAGAGTTTCGCACTCTTCCACAAGGGCGGGGATCTGATCGAAAAGTTTTGCCTGATTTTTCGTAACAGCTTTTTTCCAGATAAACGTATATTTGTTTGCGGCGGATTCTATTTTCGTTCCATCGATAAAGATGGTTTTCCCGGAAATCTCTCCAAGGGAATATAAGAGTTCCGATACCTCGGCGAAGGTCTTTTTCGAGCATTGGGCGAAATGCAGGGAAAGAAAACGGGCAAAGGTTGCATGGTCAGGCGCTGGTTTTCCTTCCAAAAGATACATGAAGTTGATGTCCCTGCGGCACGCGGTTTCGATATCCCTGCTGGAATAGATCCGATTCATGCTGGCGTAGACCATGATCTTAAGCAGCTGCCTGGGTGTCGTCTGATTTTTCTTTATCTTTCCATAAGTCTGATAAAGATCGCTGAGTTCCATTCCCTCCACAAACGCGCTCAGAAGGCGGACCGGATCATCTGCCGGGATCAAAATTTCCACATCCAGCGGAAGTTTGATTTGATAGTACAGAGAAGATAATGTATAATCTTTCTGTAAGAGTTTATTTAGTGGCATAAATAAATTTTACACCAAGAGCCAGGCATTGCACAGACCTGGCTCTTATTCTCTGCAAAAAAGTGCTGCCGCACTAATGATTTAGTGCGACAGCCCCTTTCTATACTTCTCTACTGTTATTATCAGCTATTCTACATTTGCTCAGTCTCTGACTGATCTTCCACTTCAAATAACTCGTTCTTTGGCAATTCTGCTTCCGGCAACTCATTCTTCGGTGCTTCTGTTTCCGGCTGCTCTCCTGCTTCCGGCAACTCATTCTCCGGCGCTTCTGTTTCCGGCTGCTCTCCTGCTTCCGGTAACTCATTCTTCGGCGCTTCTATTTCCGGCTGCTCTAAAATTTTTCCTAATACTTCTACAAATACGTCAAAAGCTGACATATTTCCAGCAGCATCTACTGCATAGAATTTTAATTTATAGGATCCTGATTCTTTAGAAGTAAATGGAGCATAGCCGTCTAATCCATTTTCTATTCCCCATGTATCTACTGTAAAGCTTGCAGTTCCTGAATTATCTTGTACCCATTCTGGTCTCGTAAACATTGCAACAAGATCTCCATACGAATATTCTGCACCTTCATTTAACTCAATTGTCTTGCTATATCCTCCAGCTGCTCCAATTGCATCATATTGAATTACTGGTGCCTCTTTATCGATATTCTGTATTTCAAATGTCAGTTTATCGTTTACTGCTCCTGCGATACTCGTCAGAGTAACATTATAAATTCCATTTTGTTCGAAAACTTTTGTAAATGTTTTTGCATCTACTTTAGTCCAGCCTTCTGCTGCTTCGCAGTCTATAGAAGTACTCATCGTTACTGTCACATTTTGTGCCGTCCATCCTGTGATATCCTGAGTAAATGTTGCTGTTGGTGTCACCTTCTTAATGTCTTGTATCTCGAATTTTACAGGTAAGGTATTTCCCTCTGTATCTTCTATAGTTACCTCATAGCTACCATTTTCATTATAAGTTTTTGCTAAACTATTGTCAGATACTCTGGTCCATCCTTCAATATCCTTGATTGCTCTATTAGCCGTTATTGTAACAGTAACCATTTTGTTGATCTGCTCTGTGCCTGCTTGGTCTGAATAAGTGATATCTGCCTTTAATGGGATCACTTTTTCTGTAGCCGAAATAACAATTTGTCCGTCTGCATCAAACACATACGCACCTCTATTATTCTGTTCTACGCTATAGGTCGTCTCGTATCCATCGATACTTGCAATCTCTTGAATTCCATAAATTGGATAGTACTCTGTCTTTGCCGTGTTTCTTGGATAACTTAACAGATCATTCCATGTATATGTATAGTTGTTCGCTG
>CALWCS010000167.1 GCA_944376425.1 uncultured Lachnospiraceae bacterium
CCGCTTCCTCTGCAGTCAGATAACGACCGATGACCTTTACCGGTTTATAGAAAGCTTCATCATAAGGGTCTACCAGAACCTGTGTTAAAATAGTGCTGACTGTTTTATAAATTCCGCGATTTAATAATTCTGCGCGGAGTGCATTTTGCAAATCGTATCCGATATATCCCTGACTCATAGCAGAGCAGACTGACATCGGAGCATACGTATAGTCAGGATGCATCTTTGCAAATTCGTTCATTGCAGTATGAATCATACCGACTTGAGGACTGTTGCTGTGAGTGATGATCAGCTGGTATCCTTCTGCAACAAGATCAGCCAGTTTTTTTGCAGAATTTTTTACAGCAGCTTTCTGTTGAGGCAAAGTGACACCGAGTGCTCTGTGACCGAGAGCTACGACAATTTTTTTCTTCATAAAATTCTATCAGGCACGAAATCTCTCTCCGACATACAGCGGATAAGAAAAGTGCCTTTCTCCTTTCTGATAAATATTCTATTTATGATTTTTAAGACAGATCCCAAGTTTTGATATGGTTCTGTACGATTTTTTTATTTTTTAAATAAGATTCGAAGCAGAGTGGTACGATATGCATTTTGTGAGATTGGAAAAAATAAGTTTATTACGAGCTTATTATATAATTGATAACGGCAAAAATCAATAAAGTTATTTCCATAACGTAAAATAGACTGTGTGATTTGAAAAAATCGTTGGAAAATCTTCTTTCTTATCGATGATTGCACGTCTACGATATAGTTAGAAGCAGTAAAAAGGAGAAAAGCAGAGCTTGAGTCACGCATCAACTGAAAAATGATATTCAAATAAGCATTTATTTTAAAATTATAGAATTATTTTGAAATAATAGAAAAAATAATCTGTTTAAAAAAAGAAAATAAAAAAAATAAGAGAAAATAAGAATAAAATACAAAAAAAGACTTGACAAATAAAAGATATTTTATTATAATAAAGACATCAATAAAGAAAGAGAGGTACAGACCACCAGCAACGTAAGATACGGTTCTTTTTGTAGAACACAAAAAGAAAGGAAGACTCAAAAGAATGTTTCAGATAAAAGTAGAGGAAATTGGAATTCTTGAATTTTCGCAGAGTAGAGGAATCTGCAGTTGAGAAAGAAGAAAAAATAAAAAAGATAGTTCTATTAGAAAAAAAGAAAGAGATTCCAGTAGGATTATAGGTTATGAAAATTCTTTAAAAATCAGTAAATTCAAGCAGATAGAAATCGAAAAAACTGAAACAAAAAAAGTAAAAAAGAGGTATGATATGGTAGAATTTCATTAGGATCGGTTGTCAGAAAGAGAAAATGACAGCCGATCCTTTTTTTATTGCAAAGATTAAGAAATGTCAAAGCACGGAATGCTTTGGCATTTTTGAATTTATTGTTCAGAAAATGAATGAAAATATGGACATCCTCATATATTGAATAAAAGGGGTGAGAACATGAACATACATAAAGAATTTATTCAGATATTTTCTGAGAATCTTCGTTTCATCATAAAAAAGATGAGAGTAGAAGAAGAAAATCTTCAGGAAATTCGCATGAGGGTGGAAAAGCCTTTTTTAATTTTAGTAGACGGAGAAGAATATTTTGTGACGGAAAATGGAGAATTAACAAAAAAAGAGGAGGAGGGATATATTATCACGAAACAGGAAATGATGGAAACCATTTCTTATATCACACATTATTCTCTGTATGCATATGAGGAGGAAATACGTCAGGGATTTCTGACAATTGAGGGAGGACACCGCATTGGAATTGCGGGAAAAATGGTAATGGATGGGAAAAAGATCAAAAGCATTAAATATATTTCTTTTTTAAACATCCGCCTGACTCACGAAAAAAAAGGATGTGCTGATTGTCTGCTGCCATATATTATAAATGACGGAAAAATATGTCATACACTTTTAGTATCTCCGCCAAGAGGAGGAAAGACGACAATTCTGCGTGATCTTGTCAGACAACTTTCAAACGGAACGAAATTTTTAAATGGAGTGACAGTAGGGGTTGTAGATGAGCGTTCAGAAATAGGAGGTTCCTATCTGGGAATTCCGCAAAATGATCTGGGAATACGAACCGATGTGTTAGATTGCTGTCCAAAGGCGGAAGGAATGATGATGCTGATTCGATCTATGTCGCCTCAGGTGATCGCAGTAGATGAAATAGGAGATTATGAAGACAGCAGAGCGATTGAGACAGTAATGAACTGCGGGTGCAAGGTGATTGCAACGGTTCACGGTGACTCGATTGAAGATATTCAGAAAAAACCAATTTTACAGCAGATGGTGACTCAAAAAGTATTTGAACGCTATGTGATTTTGGGAAAAAAACCAGGGAAAATTCTAGAGATTTTCGACGAGAGGGGGACAAGATTGTATCAGGAAGGGGCAAGTGTGTGCTGAAATTCATTGGATTAGGAATGATTTTTTTATCGTGTTCTGCCATCGGAGTCACAGCGGCGCGGGAACTAAAAAGGAGAATACGAAGCCTTTGGGATTTAGAGGAAGGAATGAGGCTGCTGCAAGGTGAGATACGGTATGCCAAGGCCACGCTTCCAGAAGCTTTCCAACACGTAGGAATGCGGGCAGCCCCTTCTTGCCGGTCCTTTTTTGGGGCGACAGGAAATAGAATGGAACAGCTGGAACATAGATCAGTAAAGGAGGCGATGCAAAGCTGTGCCAAAGAGAATTTGAAAAATCTGTGCTTAAAACGAGAAGATTTAGAGCGGCTTTATCGATTAGGAGAACAACTTGGATATCTGGATCAGGAAATGCAGATAAAAGGGATCGAATTTTATATTGAGCAGCAAAGGACTGCCCGTAAAGATGCAGAGAGAGAGTACAGGGAGAAGGAAAGAGTATATCATTGTCTGGGCATTATGGGAGGACTTTTTCTGGTAATTCTGCTGGCTTAGGGGTGAAAGCATGAGTGTGAATATCATTTTCAAAATTGCGGCAGTGGGTATTTTAGTCTCTGTCTTAAGTCAGGTGCTCAAACACAGCGGCAGGGAGGAACACGCCTTTTTGACGAGTCTTGCCGGACTTTTGCTGGTGCTGTTCTGGGTACTTCCTTACATTCAGCAATTGTTTGAAACGATCCGTCAGTTGTTTGATTTATAGAGGTAAGGAGAGATCTTTTATGGATGTGATGAAAATTGGAATGATTGGAATCGCAGGAGTCTTTTTATCCATTTTATTAAAAGAAGTAAAACCGGCGTTTTCGATCCTGATCAGCATCACGGCTTGTATTATTATTTTCTTTTTTTTGACAGAAAAACTGTGGTATCTTGCAGATACGTTTCAATCCCTAGGCGAATATCTGACAATCCAGAGCTCTTACTTAAAATCTCTGCTGAAAATTTTAGGCATCACCTATCTGGCCGATTTTGCAGCTAATATCTGTAAAGATGCAGGATACCGCGCTGTGGCGGGACAGATAGAAATTTTTGGAAAATTGTCCATTCTTGCACTCAGCACACCGATTCTTGCCGCGATTTTGGAAACGGTTCAGAAGTTTGTGATAGCATAAAAAGTGGGAGGAGCAGTGTGAAAAGATGGATCAAAATTGCGGCAATCTTATGTCTGCTGCTTTGCAGTTTTCCAGTCTATGCAGAGGAGATGCTGGATGAACTTTCCTTTGATGAAATAGAAGAGAGCATGGACGAGATCTTCGGAAACGAACAAGAGATGTCGTTTCGGGATCTGGTTCTGAAACTGATTCAGGGAGAGATCCCGTTTGATTTAGGAGAGATCGGAAAACAAATAGTAAAGATCTGCTTTGGAAATCTGAACGGACAAAAACAAGCCGCATTACAGATCCTGATTTTAAGTGTCATTGCTGCTGTTTTTATCAACTATACGAATGTATTTGAAAGAAGCCAGACGGCAGAAGTCAGTTTTTATCTGATTTATCTGGTTCTGATTATGATTCTTTTGAAAGCATTCATGGATATGGAGACAATCGTACTGGAAGCAGTGAATCAAGTCGTTACTTTTTTAAAAGCACTTTTGCCGATTTATCTGATTGCCTCGGCACTGGCCAACGGTTCTTTGACGGCGGCTGGATTTTCGGAACTGATGCTGGTCATGATTACAATTTTACAATGGATTTTAAAAGTAGTAATTTTACCGGGAATACATCTGTATGTGATGTTATCCATTTTAAATCGTCTGGACCGAGAGGACCGATTTTCAAAATTTTCGAGACTGATTCGTATGGTTTTGGTATGGGCATTAAAGACGATGACAGCAGCAGTGATAGGTCTTCAGACCGTACAGTGTCTGATTATGCCCGCAATTGACACTTTAAAGACATCTCTGTTTCATAAAGCGGCTGGCGCTATTCCAGGCGTCGGAAACGTGTTTAATTCTGTGACAGAAGTTGTCCTTGGCTCCGCAATGGTTGTCAAGAACGCAATTGGAGTGGCAGGAATGCTCATTATGGCAATGATCTGTCTGATGCCTCTTCTACAGATAGCCCTGTGTGTAGTGATGTATCGTTTTTTGGCGGCAATCACTCAGCCTGTCTCAGATAAAAGACTGACTTTATGTGTGGAGAGCGCGGCAGATGGAGCAGAGCTATTATTAAAAGTCGTAATTACGACGGGACTGATGTTTTTTGTTTCACTTGCTTTGGTGACTGCCTTTGTGAGAGGAGGATGAAAACGATGATGCAGTGGATGAAAAATATAATCTGCAGTATTTGTATCCTCGGCGCACTGATGCATATACTTCCTGATTCAGCTTATCGAAAATATGTAAATTTTTATGTAGGACTTTTGATCATTTTGATGGTGCTACAACCACTCATCTCTGTTTTTTCGCTTGATGAAACGTTTACGAAGACGCTGCAGATTCAGGAATTAAAAAGAGAGCTGTCAGAACTGAATCTGACATGGGAAGGATTAGAGGATCTTGGAACAAAAAGAGTAGAAGAAGCCTGGAAAGAGGAATTAGAGACACAGATTACAGAGGCAGCAAAGGCGTGTGAATTTGAAGTCTCCAAGATCAATATAGAATTGCAGACAGGAGAAGATGGAAATATTGCGGCAGTTTCAGTTTCTTTGCAGGTGACGCCGCTTTATCCTTCTAAGGACAATGCACAGGAGAAAAAGGCAGAGCTTTATGAGATGATTATGGATGTCTATGAGATTGAGAGAGATCAGATCCAAATCACAGTATGGGAGTGACTTATGGGGAAAAAATTAGAAACATTCCAAAGTCAGTTTAAGAATATAAAAAAAGATCAGCTTTTTATTTTATTATTATGTGGAATTTTATTCGTCGTAATTTTCCTTCCTACAGATTCTGATACAGAAAGTCAGCAAGAAGAAACAGATCCTGTTTTGATGGAAGAACAGATTACAGATGCCAGAGAAAAAAGACTGCAAGAAGTGTTAAGCCAAGTAGAAGGCGTAGGAAAAACAGAAGTGATGATTACGTACTATTCTTCAGGAGAAAAAATTGTAGAAAAAGATATTCCAGTGACCGATCGGACAGCCAGCGACAGCGACGGTCAGGGAGGAAGCAGCAGTACATCAGAGAGGGAGGCGAGTGAGGAGACCGTCTATGAAAGAGGCAGTGACGGAAGTGAGACACCTTATGTCATAAAAGTAACGGAACCAGAGATTGCCGGAGTGCTGATTGTAGCAGAAGGCGGAGATAATGCAGTGACCGTAAAAAATATAACAGAAGCTGTGGTAGCATTATTTGGAGTAGAAGCGCATAAAATCAAAGTAATGAAGATGAATTAAGAAGGAGGAAATGATGAAACGCATCATGAAAAAGAATCAGATCGTCATTACTGGGCTTGCCGTGATGATTGCGATTGCAGGATATCTAAATTTTTCCGGAACAGGGCTGGATCCGGAAAGTTCTCCGACTTCTACGCAAGATGATTCTGTGATTCTTGAGACAGAGGCAGAAGATACGGCGACGGCAAATACAGGAGTGCTTGTTGATGTAGAAAGTTTGGACGGAGAAGAAGAAAGTCTTGATACGGCAAGCAGCGATGAACTGGAAGGAATTCCGGGAGAAGCAGTACTTACCAGCACAGGAAGCAATTCCAGCTTCGCAGCGGAAGCAAAACTGACAAGAGAACAAGTTCGCGCAAAAAACAAAGAGACTTTGCTGGAAGTCATCAATAATGAAAATATCAGTGATGCCGAAAAAGAAGAAGCTGTCAGCAGCATGAATGTCATGACGGACATAGCAGAACGGGAAGCGGCCGCAGAACTTTTGCTGGAGGCAAAAGGTTTCTCTGATTCTGTCGTCAGCATTACGGACGGAACAGTGGATGTGGTGATTAACATGACAGAAATCTCAGATGCCCAAAGAGCACAGATTGAAGATATTGTAAAGAGAAAAACAGAGATTTCGGGGGAAAACATCGTGATTACTCCGGTTTCCGAGTAAAAAATCAGACTTTTTAGGCAGAGCCTTTGTCAGGATTGACAGAGGCTCTTAACCTTGCTAGAATCGAGACGATATAGAAAACACTGCTAAAGATTGACAGGGACTCTTAAGATTGTTAGAATAGCAGATGGAAAAAAAGAAGCTTAGTGAAAGTAAAAAATATATGGAGGAGAGAACGTGACCGATATTACAAAGGAAATAAAAAAACGAAGAACATTTGCAATTATTTCTCATCCGGATGCCGGAAAAACAACGCTGACAGAAAAATTTCTGCTTTATGGAGGCGCGATTAATCTTGCAGGTTCCGTAAAAGGAAAAGCGACGGCACGCCACGCTGTTTCTGACTGGATGGAGATCGAAAAAGAAAGAGGTATCTCTGTGACCTCTTCCGTATTACAGTTTAATTATGACGGATTCTGTATCAATATTTTGGATACGCCGGGTCATCAGGATTTCTCGGAAGACACGTATCGTACGCTGATGGCGGCAGACTCTGCGGTGATGGTAATCGATGCGTCAAAAGGAGTGGAGGCGCAGACCAGGAAATTGTTTAAAGTCTGTGTGATGCGTCATATTCCAATTTTTACGTTTATCAATAAAATGGATCGAGATGCTAACGATACATTTGAACTTTTAGATGAAATTGAGAAAGAGCTGGGAATTGAGACATGCCCGATCAATTGGCCGATCGGATCCGGAAAGGGATTCAAAGGAGTATTTGACCGCAGAGAAGGAAAAGTGATTTCATTTTCAGATACGGAAAAAGGAACGAAAGAAGGAGAGACAACCGAGTATGATCTGGATTCCAAAGAACTGTTAGAATATATCGGAGAAGAGAAAAAAGAACAGCTTGAGATGGAAATCGAACTTTTAGACGGAGCAAGTGCGGAATTTGATCAGGAAAAAGTAGACAGAGGAGAGCTTTCTCCTGTTTTTTTTGGATCGGCACTGACAAATTTCGGCGTAGAGTTTTTTTTAAAACATTTCCTTAAAATGACTTCTTCTCCTCTTCCAAGAAAGGCAGATATAGGAATCGTAGATCCGATAGAAGAAGGATTTTCTGCATTCGTATTTAAAATCCAGGCGAACATGAATAAGGCACACCGTGACCGTATTGCATTTATGAGAATTTGTTCCGGGGAGTTTGATGCGGGGATGGAAGTGTATCATGTACAGGGAGATAAAAAGCTGCGTCTTTCTCAGCCGCAGCAGATGCTTGCTCAGGAACGCCATATTGTGGATAAAGCGTATGCAGGAGACATTATCGGAGTGTTTGATCCCGGCATTTTTTCGATCGGAGATACAGTCTGCCTCCCGGGAAAAAAGATACGATATGAAGGAATTCCAACTTTTGCGCCGGAACATTTTGCAAGAGTACGCCAGATGGATACCATGAAGAGAAAGCAATTTGTAAAAGGAATCAATCAGATTGCTCAGGAAGGTGCGATTCAGATTTTTCAGGAATATCATACAGGGATGGAAGAGATCATTGTCGGCGTAGTGGGAGTCTTGCAGTTTGATGTTTTGAAATACCGTCTGGAAAACGAATATAATGTAGAAATCGGGCTGGAAAGTCTTCCGTACGAACACATTCGATGGATTGAAAACAGTGAAATTGATCTGAACAAGCTGGTGGGAACTTCAGACATGAAGAAGATCAAGGATTTAAAAGGCAGACCGCTTTTGCTGTTTGTCAACAGCTGGAGTATCGGCATGACACTGGATAGAAATAAAGGACTTCTTTTGTCGGAATTTGGACGCTCATAAAATATCCTTTGCAAAACGTAGAAACTTTGGTATAATAATGCTATTAAATGGATACGATGCAGGACAGGAGGTCATTGGCATGAGTGAAAAAGAAACCAATTATGTGATAGAAAATGAGGCAGAGTTTGGACAGGTCCAGATCGCAGATGAGGTTGTGGCGATTATTGCGGGACTTGCCGCTACGGAAGTAGAAGGTGTCTCTGCAATGGCAGGAAATATCACAAAAGAACTGATCGGCAAACTGGGGATGAAAAATCTCTCAAGGGGAGTCAAAGTAACGGTACAAAATGGCATAGTCGAGGTGGAACTTGCCTTGAATCTGGCATATGGATACAGTGTTCCGGAGACAAGCAGAAAAGTTCAGGAGAAAGTAAAAGGTGCAATTGAAGGCATGACGGGGCTGACTGTTTCAGAAGTTAATGTCAGAATTGCGAGTGTAGTCATGAACAAATAAAGGACCACAAAGACAGAAATGATGAGATATCATGGAGCCGTTGCAAAATGTATGTAAATGTGAAAGCATGATAATTCATTTTGCAGCGGCTTTTAGAATGAGGAGAAAAATGAGCAGAAGAGAGATCAGAGAACATATTTTTAAATTGTTATTTTTAGCAGAATTTCATGATGGAGAAGAATTGGAAGAACAGGTTCGTCTGTATCTGGAACAGCATGAAGAGATCAAGGATGAAAATCTGAACTATATCAAGGAGAAATTCCATAAAATTTTAGAAAAGCTTTCGGAAATTGACCGTAAAATTGATCAGGTTTCCAGAGGATGGAAAATTGAGAGAATGGGAAAGACAGACTTGACCGTGCTGCGGCTTGCTTATTATGAAATGAAATACGATGAAGAGATTCCGATGGGAGTAGCAATCAACGAAGGCGTGGAACTGGCAAAACTGTTTGGCGGAGAAGAATCCCCGGCATTTGTAAATGGAATTCTTGCCAAATTAGTAGAAGAATAACGGAGTATTTTTTATGGAGAGAATCTATTCCGTCAAACAGATTAATACGTATATTAAAATGATGTTTTCCCAGGATTTTATGCTGAATAAAATTTCAATCAAAGGGGAAGTCTCCAACTGTAAATACCACACGTCCGGACATATCTACTTTACTTTAAAAGAAGAAAGTGCAGTGATTTCCTGCGTTATGTTTGCGGGAAACAGAAACGGGCTTTTATTTCCTCTAAAAAACGGACAGCAAATTGTCGTAACAGGAAATGTAGACGTCTATGAAAGAGACGGAAAGTATCAGCTTTATGCAAAGAAGATTGTATTAGATGGAATCGGTGCGCTGTATGAAAGATTTGAGTCATTGAAGGAAGCGCTGAATGAGATGGGGATGTTTGCTCCGGAATATAAAAAACCGATTCCTTTTTTTGTTCGAAAATTAGGAATTGTAACGGCTCCGACCGGCGCAGCAGTCCGGGATATGATCCAAATTGCAAAGAGACGCAATCCTTATATTCAGATTTATCTGTATCCGGCGAAAGTACAAGGAGAAAATGCGGCAGAAGAGATTGCCGAGGGAATTGCGGTTTTAGACAGGTGCGGACTGGATGTGATGATCATCGGAAGAGGGGGCGGATCGATAGAGGACCTGTGGGCTTTTAATGAGGAAATAGTAGCGGAAGCAATTTTTCGATGCAAAACGCCTGTAATTTCTGCAGTCGGACATGAAATTGATACTACGATTTCAGACTATGTGGCAGATTTACGCGCTCCTACTCCATCCGCAGCAGCGGAACTTGCCGTGAGGGAATGGGAATCCGTGGAGAGGGCGCTTGCCGAATATCGGACTCAGCTGACAAAGAGAATGAGAGAAAAGATAGAATTTTGCAAAATGAGACTGAGACAGCAGACCATTCAAATTTCAGCTTATAATCCGGCAAGAAGCATTCAAGAAGAAAAAAAATGGATATCCGAGAGAGAAGAAAAACTGCAAATGGCGATGAAAAACGTACTGAGCAAGAAGAGGCATCAGCTTTCAATATATAGTGAAAAAATGAAAGGATTCTCTCCTTTGGATAAACTCAGGCAAGGCTATGCATTTGTGGAGAATGAACAGGGAAATCCTGTGACGCAGATTGGTCAGGTAAAAACAGGAGAAAAGATGAAAATCTATATTTTAGACGGCTGTATTGAGGCAAAGGTAATAAAAAAGGAAAAAAAGAATCGCTTTCCCTGGAATTGAGCTACAGTATCGGGAGGAATTTTATGAAGGAACAGACATTAGAAGAAACGTTTAAAGAACTGGACAGTGTGATTGAAGCTTTGCAGGAACAAGAACTGGAATTAGAAGAGTCTTTTACGCTTTACCAAAAGGGAATGCAGCTTTTAAAACATTGTAATGAAACGTTAGACCGCGTGGAAAAGAAAGTGCTGGCGATGAACGAAGAGGGTGAATGGGATGAATTTTGAAAAAGAATTAAAAGAAAAAGTAGCAGAAATTGAAACGATAATGAAGGAGTACCTGCCCGAAGAGTCAGGATTTCAAAAAACACTGCTTGAAGCGATGAAGTATGGAATGATGGCGGGAGGAAAACGAATCCGTCCTCTGCTGATGACGGAAACCTATCGTTTATTTGGAGGCAGCAGTAAAGTGGTAAGACCATTTGCGGCAGCAATTGAGATGATTCATACACATTCTCTGATTCACGATGATTTGCCGGCAATGGATAACGATGAATATCGCAGAGGAAGAAAAACGACACATATTGTATACGGAGAGGCAATGGGAATTCTTGCAGGAGACGGGCTGTTAAACCTTGCATATGAAACAGCAGCGAAGGCGTTTTTTATGGAGCCGGGAAATAAAAATGCAGAAAGAGCATTTTCTGTCTTGACTGGAAAAACAGGAATCTATGGTATGATAGGCGGACAATCCGTAGACGTAGAATCGGCAGGGCTGGAGATTTCCAAAGAAAAATTAGACTTTATCTATCGGCTGAAAACAGGCGCTTTGATTGAGGCGGCAATGATGACAGGCGCTATCTTAGCGGGAGCTTCCGAAGAAAAAATAAAGATGACGGAGCAGATCGCAAAAAAAGTAGGAATGGCATTCCAGATTCAGGATGATATTTTAGATGTGACAAGCTCCACTTCCGTTTTGGGAAAACCGGTAAACAGCGATGAAAAGAATCACAAGACGACGTATGTGACGATTTATGGTCTGGAACATTCCAAAGAGGAAGTAGAGCGTATTTCAAGAGAAGCGATTGCAATTTTAGATTCTATGGAAGAAAAAAACGAATTTTTGCGCACATTGATTTTGGATTTAATCCATCGGGAAAAGTAAAGGGTGAGGTAGGTTTGATATTAGACAGAATAACAAAAGAAAATGATATCAAAACACTTTCTGAGAAAGAACTGCCCCAGCTGGCAGAAGAGATCCGTTCTTTTCTGATTCGTTCCATCAGCGAGACAGGAGGACATCTTGCCTCCAATTTAGGCGTTGTGGAACTGACAATGGCAATGCATCTGGTCTTTGATCTTCCGGAAGATAAGATTATTTGGGATGTCGGACATCAGTCTTATACGCATAAGATTTTGACAGGACGAAAAGAGGGATTCGGACAGCTTAGAAAATATGGAGGATTAAGCGGCTTCCCGAAAAGAAAAGAAAGTTTGTGCGATGCGTTTGATACCGGTCACAGTTCTACTTCGATCTCGGCAGGTCTTGGGTATGTCTATGGAAGAGATTTAAGGGGAGAGAAAAATTTTATTATTTCCGTTCTGGGAGATGGCGCGCTGACTGGAGGGATGGCTTATGAGGCGCTGAACAACGCAGGCAGACTCCACACAAATTTTATTATTGTTCTCAATGATAATGAAATGTCAATCTCGAAAAATGTCGGGGGAATTTCTACATATCTTGGAAATTTAAGAACAAACAGCACGTATCAGAACTTTAAAATCAATCTTACAAAAGTGCTCAGAAAAGTTCCGTCTTACGGGGAAAAAATCATTGCGCATCTAAAAAGGACCAAAAGCGGAATCAAACAGCTTATTATTCCGGGAATGTTGTTTGAGGAGATGGGAATCACCTACCTTGGTCCGGTGGATGGGCATAATATTGCTCAAATGATAAAAGTTTTAAACGAGGCAAAGAGGATCAAAGGCGCCGTACTTGTCCATGTTGTGACGAAAAAAGGAAAGGGATTTGCTCCGGCTGAGCGTCATCCGGCACGATATCACGGGACAGAGCCGTTTGATATCGAGACAGGAAAACCTCTGGCGCCAAAAACAAAACCGGGATATACGGATGTTTTTTCAAGTGCAATCTGTCAAATTGCGAAAAGAGAAGAAAGAATGGTAGCAATCACAGCAGCTATGGCTGATGGAACGGGACTGAGAAAATTGCAGAAGGAATATCCAAGACGGGTTGTAGATGTAGGAATTGCAGAAGAACATGCCGTAACATTTGCGGCAGGACTTGCCGCTTCCGGAATGATTCCGATTGTGGCAGTTTACTCATCTTTTTTACAGCGTGCCTTTGACCAGTTGATTCATGATGTCTGTATTCAGAATCTGCATGTGATTTTCGCAGTCGACCGGGCCGGACTGGTAGGAAGTGATGGAGAGACCCATCAGGGGATTTTCGATCTTTCTTTTCTTTCTATGATTCCAAATATGACAGTGATGGCTCCCAAAAATAGATGGGAATTAATTGATATGCTGAATTTTTCAGTTTCCTTTGAAGGTCCGATTGCCTTTCGATACCCCAGAGGAGAGGCATATGAGGGATTGGAAGCGTATCGCGCTCCGATTGAACTTGGAAAAAGTGAATGGATTTATGATGAGACGGAAATTATGCTGATTGCAGTGGGAAGTATGGTAAAAACAGCGGTGAAAGTGCGGCAGAATCTGAAGGAAAAAGGATTTGCGTGTTCTCTTGTCAATGCAAGATTTGTGAAGCCGCTGGACGAAAAAATGCTGATGGAGGCGGCACAAGATCATAAATTGGTCGTCACGATGGAAGAAAATGTGAAAACAGGAGGATTTGGGGAACAAGTTGCTGATTTCTATACGGAAACCGGTTCCAATATTGCGGTGCTTCAGATTGCGATTCCAGATCAGTATGTAGAACATGGAAATGTAGAAATTTTAAAGAAAGAGCAGGGAATTGACGAAAGTTCCATAGAAAAAAGGATTATTGCATCTTATATAGGACAATAGAGAAATCAAAACGACCTTATTGGAGGAGAGAATGAAAGAACGATTGGATGTATTACTGGTACAGAGGCAGCTTGCCCCATCCAGAGAAAAAGCAAAAGCAATTATTATGGCAGGAAATGTGTTTGTAAAAGGAGTAAGAGAAGACAAAGCAGGTACGATGTTTGACACAAAGGCAGAAATTGAAATAAAGGGACAGACTCTAAAATACGTCAGCCGCGGAGGACTGAAGCTGGAAAAAGCAATGACGCATTTTGATATTTTGCTGGATGGAAAAGTATGTATGGACGTAGGAGCATCAACGGGGGGATTTACAGATTGTATGCTGCAAAACGGAGCAATCAAAGTATATTCCGTCGATGTAGGTCACGGACAGTTAGACTGGAAGCTGCGGCAGGACACAAGAGTCGTCTGCATGGAAAAGATGAATATCCGCTATGTGGTTCCGGAAGACATCCGGGAAAAACCAGAATTTGTCTCAATTGACGTATCATTTATCTCTCTGACAAAAGTTTTGCTGCCGGTGAGAAATCTGATGGCGGAAACAGGAGAGATTGTCTGTCTGATCAAACCTCAGTTTGAGGCAGGCAGAGAAAAAGTGGGAAAAAAAGGGGTTGTAAAAGATCCTGCCGTTCATGAAGACGTGATAGAAAAAGTTGCCGCATATGCAGGAAGCATCGGACTGGAAGCTTTACATCTGGAATTTTCACCGATTAAAGGACCGGAAGGAAACATTGAATATCTGCTCCATCTCCAGAAAAAAGAAGAGGGAATGATTTTTACACAGATGCCTTTTAAAATAGACAATGTAGTAAAAGAGGCTCATGACACACTGGACTGACAGGAGAAAAAGATGGACAAATTTTATATTATTACAAATACAATGAAAGATCCGGGGTTAAAAGTAGCAAAACAGATTCGGGAATATCTTCTGAAAAAAGGAAAGGAATGCCTGATTCAGAAAGAACATCAAGACGAAGGACATTCGGGCGAGGAATGCCTGAATTTTAAATACACAGATGTGACAAAGATACCAAAGGATACCGAATGTATTTTAGCACTTGGCGGAGACGGAACGTTGCTGCAAGGAGCAAGGGATACGGTAGACCGAAAAATACCGCTTTTGGGAATTAATCTTGGCACCTTGGGATATCTTGCAGAGATTGACCGTGCCAATATGATACCGGCACTGGACTGCCTGATTGATCAAAAATATGAGATCAAAGACAGAATGATGCTGGAAGGCAAAGCATATCATCAGGGAAAAAAGATCATGGAAGATATTGCATTAAACGATATTGTAATTGGAAGAGTGGGAAGGCTTCGAATTCTGAATCTCCGCATTTTTTTAAACGGCACTTATCTGACTTCCTATTCGGCAGACGGAATTATTGTATCGACGCCGACGGGATCAACCGGATACAGTCTTTCGGCAGGAGGACCGATTATCGATCCTGAGGCAAGTATGATTGCGATTACTCCGATCGCTGCACATACGTTAAATGCAAGGACCATTATCCTTCCCGACAATGTAGAGATTATGATTGAGATTGGAAATCGAAGAGGAGAATTTCCAGATGAGGCAGAGGCAACATTTGATGGCGATACTTCGGTAAAATTAAACAGTTCAGATAAAATTGTGATACGCAAATCCGAAAAGATTACAAGAATGGTTAAAATTAATCAAATCAGTTTTGTAGAAGTACTTAGAAATAAAATGAGCAAAAATTAAAAGAGAGTATAAAAGAACAAAAGGGGGCAAGACATTGAAAATAGAACGACACGCAAAAATTATAGATTTAATTCATAAGTATGAGATTGAAACGCAGGATGAACTGGCAGAACTTTTAAATAAAGAGGGATTTCGGGTGACGCAGGCAACCGTTTCCAGAGATATCAGAGAATTAAAACTGACGAAGATTTTGCTTCCCGGAGGAAAACAAAAATATGCTTTGATGCAGGATCAGGGAATCGGAATGAATGAGAAGTATCTGCGCGTTTTAAAGGACGGATTTTCTTCCATGACGATGGCGCAGAATATTTTAGTTGTCAAGACAGTTTCCGGCATGGCAATGGCTGTAGCTGCAGCTTTAGATGCGATGCACTGGTCCGAGATTGCAGGATGCATCGCGGGAGATGATACGATTATGTGTGCGATTCGCAGTGCAGATGACACGTTAATTGTGATGGAAAAAATCAAAAAGATTGTAGAAAAGTAGTGAGAAAATCATGTTATCGAGTTTGCATGTAAAAAATGTAGCGTTGATTCAGGAAGAGGAAATTAATTTTGGACCCGGGCTTAATATTTTGACTGGAGAGACAGGAGCAGGAAAATCGATCATTATCGGATCGATCAATGCAGCTCTTGGAGCCAAAAATTTTAAGGAATTTGTACGCCAGGGCGCAGATTATGCACTGGTAGAACTGGTGTTTTCCATTGATCAAAAACATCAGGAAGAAAAAATGCGTGAATTGGATATTCCCGTGGATGATGGGCAGATTATTATTACAAGAAAACTTTCAAAAGGCAGGAGTATCAGCCGGATTAATGGAGAGACCGTTCCGATTTCGGTTATAAAAGAAGCTGCCGGCGCATTGATCGATATTCACGGACAGCATGAACATCAGTCTTTATTGTATAAAAAGAATCATTTAAAGATTTTGGATGAATTTGCAGGAGAAGAAATACTGTTTTTAAAAGAAAAAAATGAACAATTGTATCGTCGCTATCTGGAATGCAAAAAGGAAATCGAACATTCCCAAAAAGAAGAATCTGAGAGAAGGAAAGAGACAGATTTTTTGGAATTTGAGATTGAGGAGATCGAAAACGCCAGTCTGATTCCGGGAGAAGATGAGACGTTAGAACAAAAATACCATAAACTCTCAAATGGAAGACAGATTTTGGAAGCGATGGATGAAATCCATCAGTTGACAAGCTCAGATATGGAAGAAGGAGCGGGAAACCAGATCGGACGTGCAGCACGTCTGATGGGGGGAATTGTACGCTACGATGAAGAACTGGCGGGACTTCAGGAACAGCTTTTTAACGTGGAAGATTTGCTGGGAGATTTTAACAGGGAATTGAGCGAGTATCAAAGTGAACTGAATTTCGATGAATCAGAATTTAGAGAAATTGAGGAACGGTTAAATCTGATCAACCGTTTAAAGGGAAAATATGGAAACTCTGTGGAAGAAATTTTAAAATACCGCCGGGAAAAAGAAGAAAGACTTGCGATTTTAAGAGACTATGATAATTATGTTTTGAAACTCCAAAAAGAATTTGAAAAAGCAAAACAGGAACTTTGGGAAAATGCTGAAAAAATTTCGGATATCAGAAAAAAATGTGCCGACACACTTGCTGTCAGCATTCAGGATGGACTGATTGATATGAACTTTCTGGATGTACAGTTTGAAATTCAGTTTCAAAGACTGAAAGAACCTCAGCTGGACGGAATGGATGAAGTTTGCTTTTTAATTTCAACAAATCCCGGAGAACCGGTCCGTCCGCTTGGGGAAGTGGCATCGGGAGGCGAGCTGTCGCGCGTAATGCTTGCAATAAAAACGGTACTTGCCGAAAAAGATGAGATGGGAACTTTGATTTTTGATGAAATTGATGTCGGAATCAGTGGAAGAACGGCA
>CALWCS010000168.1 GCA_944376425.1 uncultured Lachnospiraceae bacterium
TTTGTTTTTCATTCTTTCTCCTTCTCTTGTATTTTCTGTTTTTTTTTTTCTTGTTTTTTTTTTCGCTGCTCTTTTTTTCTCTTTTGATTTTCTTTTTTTTTTTTCTTTTCCTTTATCTGGTCCGCTATTTTTTCTGATTCATCTCTTAGTTTTTGTTCCTGTTGACAAAGCTCTTTCTTCTCCTGATACATCTGTTCTATGTTATTTTTCTGAATTTTTAAAGCTTCTTTTCTTTTTGATATTTCTTCTTTTAATTGTGCTAATTGTTCTTTTCTTTCTGTCCCTTCCAGTATTTTTTCCTGATTTTTTAAAATATACAAGTACATCTGCCCCATCTGAGAGAGGCGGAGGGATGACTCCTCCGCCTCTCCAACTGGCAGTTTCGCCGCTGCCGTCTTCGTTTCCTCCTGGATATCACGGCAGATATCAAGAAACAGTCCTGCCATTTCTTCGGCATATAAATGATGCCGATCCTTTAATATTTCCAAAGTACTTTTTGTTCTGTAAAACTCCATGCTCTATCCCTCTTTGCCAGACTGACTACCTGTCTAACTGTTTTCGACTAAATATTTCTCCCATTTTATTCAGTTCCACTTTCTCAATATGTTCTGTCAATTTCTGAGATTCATCGTCATATTCTTGAAAATAAAGACTTAACACATTCGAATGGTCAAAAGAAAATCCCAGTGCATATCTTGGAACATCATTTTTTTGAAAAAGAGGAAGTTTTCTTAGTTTTTCTTTCCATTCTTCTTTTAGTTCCATGATCTGACCTTGCTTGTCGTCATCTCTCCATTTAACTACAAATTTACTGACATCTGTTCCAATTAGAATTTTCGGTTTTCCATCTATCGGGGTGACCTGAAAATACGGTTTTTCATATGTGATTTCTTCTTTATAATGGATGGCATATTGATAATTTTCCTCGTCTTCCTCTAGATAAATACCGATTGAATACGGTGCACTGTCCGGAATCGATAAGACTTCATTTGCAATCAATGCGGTACCAAGAGAAATTGCATTTTCACAGTCTGTCTGGTCCGCTATTTTATGTTCCCATCTTTGATCTTGAGAGGTAAAACGAAAATAATCTTCTATCTGTTTCCTTGTCAAATAAAAATTGCAAAATCCTCCCACTAAAACAATTTTAAACGTCTTGCTTCTTGTATTTTCGTAATCAATTTCGTATTTTTTCAATACTCTTGTCATCAGATTCAACTTCTCTTCTAAGACAGGCTCAATTACGATCCGATATACGCTTGCCATCAGTCCATATGTGATCGGAATCTGTTTTCCCATATAGCGGATCTTAAAAAATGGTTCTTCTAGTTCTTCCAATTCCAAAAAGGCATGATCTTGGTAAAATTGTCTGACTTTTCGACTTTTTGACTGCAGCGCCTGCTCAAACTGATCCACTGCATAGTAAAACTCATTGTCTATCTCCGGCTTAATCGCAAGGCACTGTTCAATGGCAGAAGATACCACTGCTTCCATATAGGCAATTCCCGCTTTTCCCATTTGCCCTTCTTCATTTTCTCCTGCACCGGTTCTGTCTATTTCAATCACATTACTTTTTTCTCCATCACACGATACTTGATTGATCGTAATGTCAAGAGTTCCTCCGCCGTAGTCGACTACAAAGAGATAACCGCAAAAATCTTCTCCTGTCACTTTTTTATAGTTCCAAGTAAAATAAGCACTCGCCGCAGCAGGTTCATTTACAATCTGCACTTCTTCCACAAATGAAAAAGACCGGCAGATATCACGCAGTTTTGTACAACACTCAAGTGCCGGAACTTTTTTTTCATACCAGTTTGCCGGAACTCCTACGACTAAGCGTCCGATCGTTTCTTCCTCCAGTACTTCTAACGTCTCTTCTAAAATCTCTTCCAGATACTTTTTTGTAATCCATTCCGGCGTATGTTGTTTGTCATATCCTCGCTCTTTTCGTTTTTGTTCGTCTGTCTGTGTCATCATCATCTTAAAGCCTTTATAGATTGTCGCCTCACTTTCTGAGACTCTCTGCTTTGCCATCAGTCCGAAATCAAATTCCTCTGATTCATCTTTTAATACGACAGACGGAATAAAAGGAGAGGTGCCCTGCGTCAGAAGGATTGGTTTTACTTCGCCGTCTCGGTAAGCAGAGACGACGGTATACGTACTTCCGAAATCCAGCCCAATGTTCACCATATGATCTTCTCCCCATTTCTGTCTTATTTTTCTTTTTTTATTTCTTTGATATAAAATTCAAAAAAACAGATACCGTTACGATAAATCCATTTTTGATTTAATCGTTGTTCTACTCTTTGCCGATCCGGTATTCTCTCGCTGTTTGATTCTTCCGAAAAGATCGCACCGATCTGTTTCCTTAACATTTCTTCTAAAAATGTTTCCTCCTCGATTAGCTGCTGAAAACTCAGCGTATCCTGATACCGTTCTTCTTGCAGCAAATATCGGGACATTCCATTACAGTAAGATAAAATCTGCGCCTGACATATTCCGGTAATCGTCAAGCTCTGCGTCTCCTCCTGATTTTTTCTCCATGTCATTCCCTCTACTTTCCACTTTACCTGGAAACCGTGTTCTTTTTTTCGGATAAAAAGCAGCTGGCGCACACGTTTGCCTTCCGGTATCCGGTAGTATCCCGGATAGAAAAAGCTGTTTCTTCTTCCATCGTCATACTGTACCGTCATCATATAATAAAGGGGAAGTTCCACACAATTTTCCTCTTCCAGTATTCCTTCCTGTTTTAAGATATCAAAAGAGCCGTTTCCCTTTTTTCTTTTCTTTGCTTCTTTGTTTTCTCTCAGTGTCCATCTTTGCTTTTCTGTCTGAATTTCTTCCCAATATTCTTTTAAGAGAGGCTCTAGTTTTTCCAGTGTTCCTTTTTTTGATAATTCTCTTTCGAGCATCCGTAAAGGCATTTTCTGATTTTGGGGAAGAGGATGATGTAACGCTTCCCTAAAATCAGAAGAATACAGATAAACGAATAAAAAGTCTGAAAATTTCTCTATCTGTTTACAGTCCAGATTCCATTCTCCGAGTACTTTCCCGCGAAAAAGCATATTTTGAATTTCCTGTTTTTTTCTTTTGGGGAACAGAAAAAACTGCTCTCCAAGTTCTCTTTCCATCACCTCAAAAACACTCTCTTCTGCTTTTCTTTGCTCTATGGATTTTCGCAGTCTTAAAAAAAAGTCAGAACTTAAAATCCCCGCGTCATTTGTAAATAGTCGCTCTATTCGTTCTTCTTCCGGCGGTAAAATCACCACAAAAATTCCCTCTCTGTCTAAAAAGCTTTCTATTTGCTCGCAAACCGTTCCCATCTCTTTTGTGAAAAGTTCGGTAAATGTATCGATACCGGATAAAATCGCTGTCTTGTTTCCTACATTCCAAAATAACTTGTTTTTGTTTTCTTCTAAAAATTTCTGAAATTCTTTCTGAGTATCACCGCAAGACAGAATCTGTGCCGTTCCTGTTTTTATTCTCCATCGTCCTTTTTTTGCTTCTATCCGCAAAATATAATTATAACCTTTTTCTCTTAAAGTCCACTCCAGCTTCTGCCGCAGAGTCAGCCTGCACAGAGAATCCGTATAATAACAGTCTTCCCTTGCAGCCACAAAATGAATCCATCCATTTGCCGCATTTGGCCACGCCATATGTTTCACCTTCTGCCTTTTTTATTTCTTGCTTTTTATTTTCCAGCCTTTGGATCAAATCGATTCACAATCCGACTGATTCCTTCCATCATTCCCGCCGCAAGAAGTGCCGGAAGCGGTGAAATCATCACTGCCACGAGCATGTTAAAATAAAAATTTACAAAATTCCCCATTCCAATCTCAGATCCTACGGCAAGCAGGGGTTCTTCCAAATGATACAACGCGAACAAAAAAGCGAGCAGATTTGCCATAAAAAAGCAAAAAAATGCTGCCGCAAAAGAGCGGTATCCAAAAAAGAAGATCATTGCAATCATCACAATCCCACTCGCAATTCCTCCCGCTTTTAACAGTCTCACCAAAAAGTCATGATATCCGGCATTTTCTCCTGCCATTTCAAACAAATACGGCCAGCAAAAAAGAATCCCAATGCAAAAAACAACCAGTAAAAAATGCTCCAAGATTGAAATAATTTTCTTGATACAGGTTCCCAGCGGCGGTGTTGTTGTTATATCAGCGCTGTGTCCAAACAGCTGTAAAATCCATCCTTTCATTTTTCTCTCCTTTGTTTTTTACAAGTTCAAAGCCACTTTCCTTTTTTCTTTGTGACAACCTGTTTTCCTCTCTTCTTTCACAAAACTTCAACCGTTGTGTCCCCTTTTTCAATTTTTGCGATAAACAGAGGATC
Organism: uncultured Lachnospiraceae bacterium; assembly: GCA_944376425.1. GTDB lineage: Bacteria > Bacillota > Clostridia > Lachnospirales > Lachnospiraceae > JAGZHZ01. Next base: position 4,342 of record CALWCS010000168.1, read on the forward strand.
CCCTTTTTTTACCTTCTGTCCGTCCTGTACACAGATCTTTGTAACTTCTCCAAGACACTTTACAGACAGATTATACGGCATTTCATCTTCATCCTGGATACTTCCGATTTCCATTCCGTCTTCATCGTTAAGCTCTTTGCCAACTCTAAGAAGCGGTCCTTTTTTCTCTATGTAGTAAAAAAAACCGTCCATCGGCGCCAAAATCTCCTGCTCGTTTTCTTCTTTCTGGTCGCTTTCTTCTTTTGTATCTCTTTCCTTTTGTTCTTTCTGTATGGTTTCTGTCTCTTCTAAGTTTGAAACGTTTTCTTTTTCTCTTTCTTCTTTTTGAGTCTGTTTTTTTTCTTTCTTCATTTCTATTTGTATCCCATTTTCATCTTGTCTAAAAGAAAAATTCGTCAATGATGATTGCGATACTTTTTCAATCAATGTCAAAATATCCTGAAATTCCATTTTCCTTCTTCCTCTTTATCTTTTTAAGATTCTTTTTTATTCTATCACAATTTAAGCATTAATAAAATATCCATATTTTGTCCATACTTTTTTTATACTTTCATTGATATTGCTAAATTTAATTGCTATACTATAAAAAACAGAAAGGAGGATTTCAGAATTATGGTAGATTTATTTCATCGCTTCAGACAAAAAACGTCTGCTGCGGACGAACAGAAAGAGCAGGAGGAATCCTCTGTCTCTTTATCTGCTTCTTCTGATACCTGGTATGAAAAAAACCGTGCTTCCGGAAATCATTTAATGGAACAGTTTGATGATCTGGAAAATGAGATTGCCTGCCTTTCTCTTCCGGAAAGTCCCGAATCTTCTCAAGCACAAAAAAATGCTTCTGATAAGCTGATCTCTTTGCAGCAAAATTTACTCGATTTTCCGGCTTCTGATCAGGATCTCTCCCAAACGGATCAACTGCTTTATGATGCACTCGACTTTTTAAAGCAAAACTGTATCGAAGAACTGAAAAAAACATTGACCTCTTCCGATCCGATTGATCCTATCGTTATGGAAACGTTTGCCCGTTCTACGATGCATACCATCTTAAAAATATTAGATACTGTTTTAGATTATGGTATTAATATCGTACGCCGTGAAACATCACAAGAGATTTATCCTGTCAAATTAGACAATCTTCAAAACCGTCTGCAAGTGGCAAGAGCAGAGTTCGTCTGCTCACAGTGCGAAAAGAATATCATGATCTATACAAAAGAAAAAGCGAAAAAAACTCAGTCTGTCCGGGAGATTTCCGATACTTCTTCTCTGTCAAAGAAAGCAGAGCTTGCTACTTTAAAACAAACCATACGCAATCTTCGCCTTGATATTGAAGATTTGCAGGCAAAATGGAACACGCATTATGAACTTTCTTTGATGTCTACAGATAAAGATATTATCGGTCTTTCAGAAACCGAAAAAACAGCGCTCCGCAGACAGCAGGAACAGCGGTTAAAAGAAAAAGCAAAACAGATAGAAAAAAATTATATGGAACTTCATGAACATTTAAATGTAAGCAAAGCAGTCACCGACGAAGCTGAAAAAGTTACAAAAGATCTTGACCAGATGTTTGGAGGAATGTTAGAACGTGAAAAACATCAGGAACAAGAGATGCAGACCCAGCATGAGACTGTTCAAGAAAGCCAGAAAGAAAAAAACCGTTCCACTGTCTAACGACACGATGTCCATAAGAAACTTTCATCATACACAACGGTTTTGAAAAGAAAGGATGAAAAAGTGATGTCTCCTAAAATGAATTCTATTTTTCAGATTCGAAAAAATCGCCGTGAAGTCCAGGAAGTCAAGCGTGAAGAGCTGCTTGACCGTATTTTTGACAGTTGTATCTCGATACAGGCGTACATTAATTCCATGGATTCTCAGCTTGATTTATACCTTGCGAAAGCAAAGCAGGCACAGCAAGCCTGCAACAAAAGAGAACTTTCCTTTGCCTATGCTAATATCCGCACCGCATTGACCCAGAAAAGAGTTGCCGAGATTATGTATGAAAATCTCTCTCAGATTCGCAATCAGGTAAAATTAAATACTTTAATTCAGACCTTCTCCTGTGATGTGTCGGCAATGGCAGACCTTTGCAGAAGTCTAAACGGGAATTTAAATATTAAAAAAGTGATGAAAGACTACAATGATATTATGCGTCCTTTAGAGTCTTCCAGTCTCCAGTTTGATTATTTTAACGAATCGCTGATCCAATCTATGAATGCAGCTTCTTACGGAGATATGGGAATTTCGGATGCTGAGATAGCCTCTATGATTGAGGCACAATCGATTTCTCAGTCCCTGCCCCCTAAAACGGCATATACAACTTCTTCTTATCCTGGAGGGGATAGTAAAGGAAAGAGCAAAGCGACTGATTCTCTTAGAGAACGGTTAAATCGTTTTTAGAAAAGGAGAAAGGTTATGGCAGAAAACATCAATCGTGCTCAGGTAGCACAATACCAGTCAGAATACGACCGAGCCTATAAAAAATATCAGCGCAGTCCAGATTCAAAGGAAGGACTCGAATTTTTAAAACAGGCTATTCGCGCGCAGATCGATCTTGCCGATTTGTTTCCAGAAGAACCCGGACAGGAAAACTTTGAGCGTGCTTACCATTTAAAACGTGCAGAAGAACTGATGTCAGTGTTGGAAGCATCTCTTCCTCCAGCTTTAAATCAGCCGGAGGATTCTTCTTTTTCCGTAAACAAGGATACTTCGGAATCATTTTCTTTTCATTCTTCTGATTCTTCTTCCTTTCCAGGCAGAGAAAAAGAAAAAGGAACTGATGAAACGGAAAAAGTCATCGAATCTGTCCGTGTCATTCAAAAACCATCTACGACCTTCGATGATATCAAAGGACTTGAAAGCGTCAAAAAAACACTGCTGGAGCTTTGTTCTCCTGATGAATCGAGAAAAGAAATTTATCAGTATTATAACGTTCAGCTGCCACGCAGATTTTTGTTTTACGGACCGCCCGGAACAGGAAAAACTATGCTTGCTGAAGCATTTGCAAACGCTATGTTTGAAGGGCAAGATGATGCGCCGTTCTTTCTTGTCAATGGAAACGATCTTGTCAGCTGTTATGTCGGGGAAACCTCAAAGGCAATCGACGCCCTTTTTTCAGAAGCAAGAAAGCACTCAAACTGCGTTATTTTTATGGACGATGTCGATTCTTTTTTCCGCTCCAGAAAACTTTTGGAAAAGTCGGATGAAATCCGCAATCTGACTACTTTTTTGACGGCGCTTGATGGATTTGGAACAAAAAATGACACTTCAATTGTCATCTGTGCCACAAACCGACCCGATACAATTGACGATGCGATTTTAGGACGATTTCCGCAGAGAATCGAAATTCCTCTTCCGGATAAAGAAGCCCGCCGTGCTATGATTACAGATGTTTATCTTAAATCTCTAAAATCAAATCTAACTGAAGATATGATTGAAGAACTTGTAGAAGGAACCGAAAACTATAACGGACGCGATATCAAAGGTCTTTGTCAAAAACTTTTAAAAGCTTTTTGCGACTTTCTTCCTGCCGACTGCCCTCTTCCCTATCCAAAAACAGTTCCGCATGAACTTTTAAGAGAAGTTCTCTCTTCTTCCTATTCCAGCGTCAATTTAGAGCAGGTCGAAGAAATTCGAAGATGGGCAACCAAAGGAAAAGCTTAAGCTTTCCATGGACGAGTACTGTGGCTTTGCATAGTATTCGTCCATTTTTCTTTTTCTTCCCATTGTATCCTTTCTGATTTTGATGTATGATAATATCATTCTATCCTTTACGAAAAATTTACGTTTCAAAATTTTATCTGGAGGTGTCACCATGCGGAAGTTTCTCTTAATTATTCTCGTTTGTTCTGCTGTTCTCTCCTCTTCGTTTCCTTCAAAAGCTAATATTACCACACCGGATGTCGCAATGGAATACGAAGGTCATTATTATCAGCTTTATACTCTGACTATGACCTGGGAAGAAGCTCAAGACTATTTTAACAGTATCGGAGGACACCTTGCAGTCATTACTACGCAGGGAGAAAATGATTTTCTTTTTAACTACTTACTGTCTATGGGATATACTTCTGCCTTCTTTGGCGCATCAGACACGGAAACACCCGGAATCTGGAGATGGGTGACGGGCGAGACATTTCAGTACTCCAACTGGAATCCAAAGGTCAATTCTTCTCAAAGCGGCACAAACCATTATGCCATGTTCTGTTCGGAATCATACGACGGAACATGGGATATAGGAGAGATTTCAGAGCAAAATGGCTCTGTCAGTGAAACATTATTTCTGTGTGAGTGGGATCATCTCCTGGAAAGATCCTATTCAGCAGAAGATACCTTCTTTTCTTCTTCTGATGTCTATCAGTATGAAGTTTCCGGCAACCAGATCAATCTCAATTCTTCCCAGGAGGCGGAAGCTTCTCCTGTTTCCAGTTTTGGTTTCCGAGGTATTCAGATTAATCTTTGGATTGACAATCTCAGTCTGATCGATCTCAGTATGATTGGAATCGGCGGTTCCAGTGTGATCGGATTTTTGTTATTTCTTGTCAATAAATTAAAAAACCGAAAAAAAAGACAAAACGTAAAAATGCGGCAAAAAAGGCGGAGATAACTTCCGCCTTTTTGTTTTATCCTCTTCTTCTTTCTGTCTAAAACTTTTATCATGTCGTGTGTGAAGATTTCTATTTAATTTTTTTATGCAGTTCCTGAAGTGAACATACAGAAGATTTTCTTCCATTTTTCTGTACTGTCAAAATACCTTTTGCAGCGGCTTTTGCAGCAGCCATTGTTGTGATATACGGTACTTTTGCCTTGATTGCTGCTTTTCTGACATAGCTGTCATCAGAAACTTTTTCTTTTCCGGCCGGTGTATTGATCACTAACTGAACTTCTTTGTTCGTAATTACATCGTACAGATTTGGTCTTCCTTCATACATTTTATTGATTTTTTTCACTTCATATCCCGCTTCTGCAATAGTCTGATATGTATTTCCGGTTGCCATCAGCTTAAATCCGGCATCTTTTAAATCTTTTGCCACTTCAGCAACTTCTGACTTATCCGCATCGCTGACACTGATTAAAACAGTACCCTCTAACGGCAGCGGTGTCTTTGTCGCTTCCTGTGCTTTAAAATATGCTTCTCCAAATGTGTCGGCAAGTCCTAATACTTCTCCTGTAGAACGCATTTCCGGTCCGAGAACAGGGTCTACTTCCGGAAACATATTAAATGGAAAGACAGCTTCTTTTACTCCATAGTATGGAATTTCCTTCTCTTTTAGCTGCGGAACCGGAGATGGTCTTCCTGTCAGTTCTGAAGTAATAATATCTGTTGCAATCGGCACCATCTGGATATTACATACTTTTGAAACCAGCGGCACGGTTCTAGAAGCTCTCGGATTTGCTTCCAGCACATAGACTTTTCCGTTTTCGATCGCATACTGCATATTCATCAGTCCGCGCACATGCATCTCTTCTGCAATTTTTCTTGTATATTCTTTAATGATCTCTAAATTTTCTTTTGAAATATTCAGCGAAGGAATGATACATGCAGAATCTCCGGAATGAACGCCTGCAAGCTCTATATGTTCCATAACAGCAGGAACGAATGCATGCTGTCCGTCACTGATCGCATCTGCCTCTGCCTCTGTCGCATGCTTTAAGAAACGATCAATCAAAATCGGACGATCCGGCGTCACACCGACTGCTGCCTTCATATACTCTTCCATTTCTCCTTTGTCATGAACAACTTCCATTCCTCGTCCTCCTAGGACATAAGATGGACGAACCATGACAGGATAGCCGATTTTCTCTGCAATTTCTGTCGCTTCTTCTACATCTACCGCCATTCCTGACTCCGGCATTGGAATTCCCAATTTATCCATCATTGCCCTGAACTGATCACGGTCTTCTGCAAGGTCGATCACAGCTGGAGAAGTTCCAAGAATCTTAACGCCGTTCTTTTCCAGATCGCCGGCCAAATTCAGAGGTGTCTGTCCTCCAAACTGCGCAATGACTCCTGCCGGTTTTTCTTTTTTATAAATGCTTAATACATCTTCCAGCGTCAGCGGTTCAAAATATAATTTGTCTGATGTGTCATAGTCTGTAGATACAGTCTCCGGATTACAGTTGACAATAATGGTCTCGAATCCTAATTTCTTTAAAGCAAGTGCCGCATGAACGCAGCAGTAGTCAAACTCGATTCCCTGTCCGATTCTGTTTGGACCTCCGCCAAGGATCATAATTTTTTCTTTCTTGTCACTTACTTTGCTTTTATCTTCTGCATTATAGGTTGAAAAATAATACGCGCTGTCTTTCGTTCCACTTACATGAACACCTTCCCATGCTTCCTCTACTCCGATTGCAATTCTTGCATTTCGAATTTCATCTTCTGAGACTTCCAGAATCTGGCTTAAATATTTATCCGAAAATCCGTCTTTTTTTGCCTTCGTCAAAGCTTCCGCAGAAGGTACTTTTCCTTTTTCCTTCATCAAAGTCTCTTCTTCTTCTACCAGCTCTTTCATCTGTTCAATAAAATAATGTTTTACCTTCGTCAGCTCAAAAATCTCATCGACAGTCGCTCCTTTTCTGAGCGCCTCATACATAATAAAGTAACGTTCACTGTTCGGATTATGCAGCATATTTAAAAGTTCTTCTTTTGATTTCTGATTGAAATCTTTTGCAAATCCAAGCCCATACCGTCCAATTTCCAGGCTTCGGATTGCTTTTTGGAATGCCTCCTTGTAGTTCTTTCCAATGCTCATTACTTCTCCGACTGCTTTCATCTGTGTTCCAAGTTTGTCCTCTACGCCTTTGAATTTTTCAAATGCCCAGCGTGCAAACTTAATTACCACATAATCGCCGCCCGGAACGTATTTGTCCAATGTTCCATACTTTCCGCATGGAATTTCATCCAGAGTCAGTCCTGATGCAAGCATCGCAGATACAAGTGCGATCGGAAATCCCGTTGCTTTTGACGCAAGTGCAGAAGAACGTGACGTTCTAGGATTGATTTCGATGACTACAATTCGATCGCTCACCGGATCATGAGCAAACTGTACATTTGTTCCTCCAATCACTTCAATCGATTCTACAATGCGGTAAGCCTGTTCCTGAAGGCGTTTCTGCACTTCTTCTGAGATAGTCAGCATCGGCGCTGAACAGAAAGAATCTCCTGTATGAACGCCCAAAGGGTCAATATTTTCAATGAAACATACCGTAATCATATTGTTTTTTGCGTCTCTGACTACCTCAAGTTCCAGTTCCTCCCAACCCAGAATGGATTCTTCCACCAAAACCTGTCCGACCAGACTTGCCTGAAGTCCTCTTGCACATACCGTCTTTAATTCTTCTGTATTATAGACGAGCCCTCCTCCTGCACCGCCCATCGTATAAGCAGGGCGCAGCACTACCGGATACCCAAGCTTTTCAGCAATCTGAAGTGCCTCTTCTACAGAATACGCCACTTCACTTCTCGCCATCTCAATTCCCAGATGGTTCATAGTATTTTTAAACTCAATTCGATCCTCTCCACGTTCAATCGCATCGACTTGAACACCAATCACTTTTACATTATATTTATCCAAAACACCTGCATTTGCCAGTTCAGAACAAAGATTCAGTCCTGACTGTCCTCCCAAATTCGGAAGAATCGCATCTGGTCTCTCTTTTTCTATAATCTGTTCCATTCGTTCCAGATTAAGAGGCTCAATATAAGTAACATCGGCGATACCAGGATCTGTCATGATTGTCGCCGGATTAGAATTTACCAGCACAATTTCATATCCCAGATTTTTCAGTGCCTTACATGCCTGTGTCCCAGAATAGTCAAATTCACATGCCTGTCCGATAATAATCGGACCTGAACCAATAATCAGTACTTTATGAATATCCGTTCTTTTACTCATAGTTTTCTCCTATCGTCTATATTTTCTCTAACTACCGTTTTCATTATATCATACTATGTTTTCGTTTGACAATCCACACACGAAAAATCCGGAGCGAAACGATAAAAAAACTGCAAAGCAGTTTCTGTCTGCCTTGCAGTTTTTTACTATGCCGCTGCCGGCACGAGTTCTTCGTGATTTCTTGCGGCAAGAAGCTGTACAATTCCTCCGACCACATTCCAACAAAGATGAAGAATATACCGGCAATCTTCCACTACAGAGTGGCAGATTTTCAGGTACTCTTTATGTTTCTGACGAATAAATTCAAGCAGAGATTCCACGCTGTAGAAATCCCGGAACGGTCTCTGTTTTCTTACTGTCTCTCGGCTGTCAAGATATTTCTTCAAATGTACCTTCAGCTCTTTTTCATATACGCAGTGATCTTTTAAATTTCCCATATAGCCTTCATTATGAGGAAATGTAAAGTAATCTGCAATATAATGAATCACTTCTCCAATCTTTCTCCAATAACTCTTCTGGTTGCGTTCTTCCATCGCACAGTTTTCAGTTAAATCGCGGATATATCTCTTTACTTTGTCAAACGTTTCATTAAATTGGTGTTTTTCTGTCAGAAACGATGGTTTGCAGTCTGGAAGAATAGATCCCAGATAAAAAGCTCTTTTATTTTGATACAGTTCCGGAATTCCGCTGTTTTCCACAATAAACTGTGCCAATGCAATATGTGATTTCTTTCTCAAAACATGCCTCCTGTGGCTCTTTGATGAACCCCCTGGTATAGATCTGTTTCCTAGTAACAGGTATTGTCAATTATTTTGTCAAAGCATTGAACTGCCCTCTTTCAAATGCCTTCACGCCTATTCTATACGCATTTTTTACATTTGTAAAGTTTCTTTCTGCTAATTTTTTTTTAAATTTGAGAGAATTTTTCATTTTTCTGCACTATTTTTCCTCTTTTATCTTTGAACTGTATTTAATATCGTCAAAACATGTCTTCTCTCTTATGCTTCTCCTGGAGTTGCAGAAGCTCCTGTTGCCAAATCAAGGTCTTCTGATCTTTCATCTACTTCTGTAATCTCTGCATGTTCTATCAGAAAATCGCTGACCTTTTCTTTGAGAACTGCTGCTTCTATTCCGTCGCTTCCATAGACTTCTTCCATCTGTTCTGCCGTATTATAGCCGTAATAATCCATGTTTTGTGCAATATATTCATCACATTCTTCTTGTGTGACTTCAATTTCTTCTTCTTGTGCAATTGCCTCTAAGACAAGCCGCTCCCGCACCATTTCGTCAATCTCTGCTTCTGTATCTTCCTGTGTGATTCCCATATCTTCCAAAGAGATTCCAAAAAGTTCTTCTTCGTATTGATTTTGCCGTTCTTTCTGTGCTCTGCATGACTCATACAGTTCTTCCGGTATCTCTTTAAACTCTGTATCTTCAATAATTTTTTGTATTAATTCTTCTGCTGTCTCTTCTCTCGCTTCTTGTTCTTTTGATGCTAGAAGTTCGTTTCTGATTGCTTCTTCGTATTCTTCTCTTGTCTCATAGCTGGAAACTGACTGTACAAATTCATCCGTATACTCAGGAGTTGTCACCCTTTGAATACTATATAAAGTGATATGAAAAACAGCTTCTTTTCCTGCAACTGTTTCTTCGTAATTTTCCGGAAATGTTACCGTTATATCTTTTTCTTCTCCTGGCTCCATTCCTATCATTCCATTTTCCAGCTCTTCTAAAAAGACACCGTCTCCAATCACAATCGTATATCCATAACCACTGCCTCCGTCAAATTCTTCTCCGTCAATTGTTCCTTCAAAATCAATCAAAACGGTATCTCCACTCTGTGCAGGGCGATCAGTGATTTGTGTTGATTCTGTATTAATATCAATTTGAAATGCAATTTCATCTTCCACTTCCTGATCCGAAACTTCTGCTTTTACCATTTCTACTGCAATGCCTTCATAGTCTCCAAGTCTTACGTAATCATTTTCTACCGTTTTTTTTCCGCATCCCGTCAGTAAAATGCATATCGTGCAAAAAACTGCAGCCATTTTCTTTTTCATCTATAGTTCTTCCCTTCTATATTTCCTTTTTTATCCGATTTCTGTCTTAGATGTATCTTTGTTTTTTGTCATTTTTAGTTAGTTTATTATATCATAAAAAAGTGATAAAAATGTGAAAATAAAATTTAAGATATTATTGCTTTAGCAATCTGGGGAATTGTCCGCACGACCAAACATCTCGCCATGTGCCAATCTTCCTCTGCACAGCTGCCGCGTACTTATAAAACTTTTTATCGAAAAAAATATGTGACTTTTCTTTAACACAAAAAAGGATATCGCCAAATCATCCGTATCGATGACCAGGCGATATCCCTTTTATAACCTTTTCTATTCTTTTAGTTTTTGGCAGGTATTCGTGTCTGCATCACATTTTCAGGCGTATAGTAGTCTGACAGTGTCCCATTCATACTTTCTGCATAATAGTATAAAGCGGTCCATGATTTCAGCTCATAATCAGTGCCTTCTAAAATACCGGTTCCTTTACAGTAAGGTGCCCAAAATTCATAATATTCTTCCGATGTATTGTCAGTCGGAACTTCCGCATATGTACCGGTTTCTTCCTCATACGGTGCAAATGGAATCGCTCCATATCCAAGTCCTTCCGTCAGTGCCGGCATATAGCTTACCAAATTCTGTGTTGACTCAAATGTGAAAGAACATAAATATGCTTTATCTAATTCCAATGGATTCCATGTCTGTGTCTGTGGATCATAAATTTCAATCGTATTGACATCGCAGGAAATCGTTCCGTCCGCTGCCGTGTATTCATAACGCATGTTGGAGCTGTGCAATGTTCCTGCTCCTCCGTACAAAACACCATCTGCCTCTCCGGAACACATCGCATCAAACGTACAAATTGCAGCAAGCTGTCTTCCGGAAAGATTACATGTCACTAAACTGGATCCTGCACTGTGATCAATCGCCGATTCTCCGGTCGACTGAATGTTAAAGGCATCTGCTACCGTAAAATCACCTTCAAATAGTGAAGAACGGACATATCCTCCAAAAAAGAAGGAAACTTGAGATCCGGATGCATAGTTAAAGGCGTCTCCGATAAAGGCTGTCAAAGGAGACTGGATATAAGTATATCCATACTGCTGACCGTCTTTTTCTTGAATGTAATTGCATCCATTTTCTACTGTCATGACGACCGTATCAGACGTCACTCCTTCTAAGCCCAGTTTTGAGAAGTATCCATTCTCTGCTACAAGTGCCTCATCAAATTGCTCTACCAGTCTGTCCAGTTTCCGATATGCTTCTGCCGCAGCAGAGGGATCCTTTTCATCCGCTTTGTCATAGTCTTGTGTCAGGGCAATCAGTCTGCTTTCATCTGCTTCCACACTCCAGCCGTCCTCTGTCCGATGCAATCCCAAAACACCAAGATGCTGGCTGTAACATCCTGTTGAATAGATGATCACATCATTCACTATAAGAGGTTCCGTATATGCCGTATGGCTGTGAGCGCTCTGAATCACATCAAGATATCCCTCAGATGCTTCTGCAATTGCCTGGTCTTCTGCATCTCCGCAATGGCTGATGGCAATTACCATATCACATCCTTTTTCTTCTTTTAAAAATTTGGCATAGATATTGGCTGTGGCTGCACTGTCCATTCTCGTAAGATCTGAATTTTTGCAGTAGCCATAAGACGTTTCTCCTTCTAATCCGAATAATCCGATTTTATATCCGTTTACTTCTGTGATATCGTAATTGAAAGCGCCCGTCTCAGCGTATTCACCTGACGCAAACGCATTGGTAGACAAGTCTTCCGGATCGATATCTTCTTCTGTATACTCGATCACATTTCCATTTTCATCATATTTTACAAACATATTGGAAATGATCAGAGAAGGCAGTTCATCTGTCACTTTGTAAACAGCGCTATTTTTTTCAGCAGCTGCCCAGGAATTCTCCACAGCCTGATCCCCCACATCAAACTCATGATTTCCCAGTGTCGTATAATCGCATTCCAAAGCGGCAAGCGCCATGATTTCCCAGCCGTCCTGATATCCATCTTGATATGGCGTGCCCTGAGAATAATCTCCTCCGTCTAACGTTAAATACTTTCCTTCCGACTTTTCACGTTCCTCGGCCAGTGCAGCGGCCAGTCTTGCTACTCCTCCTATTTCCGTTGTAGATCCGTCCTCGTTCATAATTTTAGAAGTCCCCAAGTTTGAATGAATATCATTCGTCAAAAACAGTACCACATCACTCTTATACGAAGTGCTTTCCTCAGCAGATACACTAAGACTGCCCGCGCTGAGCATAAATGGAACCAGCAGCAGATTCAGTTTATACCATTTTCTCATTGTCTTCTCCTCTCTTTTCCCATTTTTTGTACCAGTCATATGACTTCTGACTCTGTTATCTTTTCTGTGTCTTTCTGCCTTAGAATATCATATTTTATCAGATGCATCATGCTGCTTTTGGTGAAAATTCTGTCAAATTTGAGTAAAAAAGAATTCTGTGAACAGGATTTTTGCACCGAACACGGTCATTGTTGTAACTTTCCTCCTCTTGCGCGAGTCTGTATCCTTGTGCATCATTTTATATCATAACGCTTTTATTTCTTCATGATAAGGTGTTTCCTAATCATATAAAAAATGCAGGGAAAAATTTTACTGTCTCTTTCCCTGCATTTTTGTTTTTGTCAATTATACATTTTTTACGGTTGCAATATCAATCAAGGTCAATTTATGAATACTTGTGTTTTCCAGACTTGTAATCAGCGCCTCAGCCGTATCAAGTGCTGTCAGCACATTAACGCCTGTCTCGATTGCATTTCGGCGGATTAAAAATCCATCATTTGAATGTTCTACTCCCTGATTTGGCGTATCGATCACAAGGTCAATTTCATGTCCTAAAATTAAGTCAAGCAGATTTGGCGATTCCTGTTCGATTTTGTTGATTCGAATCGCATGAACTCCGTTTTCATTCAATGCCTTTGCGGTTCCTCTCGTGGCAAAAATCTGATATCCGATTTTTTCAAATCTCCTTGCAATTTCTACAATATCTTTTTTGTCGCTGTCTCTGACTGTGATAATCATTTTCTTATGTTTGGGAAGTTTAATTCCAGCTCCCAAAAAGGCCTTATACAACGCTTCATCAAAGCTCTTTGCAATTCCGAGGCATTCTCCTGTCGATTTCATCTCTGGTCCAAGACTGATATCCGCGCCGCGGATTTTTTCAAATGAGAACACCGGCATTTTTACGGCAACATAGTCTGCTTCTGGCTGAAGTCCCGGCTGATATCCTAACTGTGTAATTTTCTTTCCAAGGATTACCTGTGTGGCAAGCGGTACAATCGGAATGCCTGTCACTTTGCTGATATACGGCACAGTACGGCTGGAACGCGGATTAACTTCAATAACATAAACTTCATCGTGACTGACAATAAACTGAATATTAATCATTCCAATCACATGAAGCGATCTGGCCAGCCTTTTTGTGTATTCTACAATCGTCTCTTTTACTTTCTGGTTTAAGCTCTGTGCCGGATAGACAGAAATGCTGTCTCCTGAATGGATTCCGGCCCTTTCAATATGCTCCATAATTCCTGGAATTAAAATATTTTCTCCGTCACATACAGCATCTACTTCAATTTCTTTTCCAACCAGATATTTATCGACCAGAATCGGATGTTCCTGTGCAATCCGGTTAATAATACCGATGAATTCATCCACATCTTCATCGTCGATCGCAATCTGCATTCCCTGTCCGCCCAGTACATAGGAAGGTCTGACTAAGACAGGATATCCCAAAGCATTTGCTGCTTTTTTCGCCTCTTCTGCTGTAAAGACAGTATGTCCGGCTGGTCTTGGAATTTCACATTTTTCTAAGATCTGGTCAAACAACTCACGATCCTCTGCCGCATCGACATTTTCTGCAGAAGTTCCAAGAATCGGAACACCCATTTTCATCAATGCCTCGGTCAGCTTGATCGCTGTCTGTCCTCCAAACTGTACGACAGCACCGTCTGGCTTTTCAAGACGCACAATGTTTTCTACATCTTCCGGAGTTAATGGTTCAAAGTACAGTTTGTCCGCAATGTCAAAGTCAGTGCTGACAGTTTCAGGGTTATTGTTAATAATAATCGTCTCATATCCTTCTTTTGAGAAAGCCCAGGTACAGTGCACCGAACAGAAATCAAACTCAATTCCCTGTCCGATTCGAATCGGTCCTGATCCAAGCACCAGAACTTTTTTTCTGTCACTTATCTGCACTGCCTCATTTTCACTTCCGAATACAGAGTAATAATATGGTGTTGTCGCCTCAAATTCTGCCGCACATGTGTCAACCATTCTGTAAGCTGCAACAATTCCATTTTCCAGACGCATCTGTTTAATGTTTACTTCTTCTTTCTTTGTCAGATCTGCAATCACATGATCCGGAAATTCCAGACGTTTTGCTTCTTTTAAAAGTTCCGGCGTCAGCTCCTGTGTCTTTAAGGTCTGTTCCATTTCTACCAAAATGGCAATCTTGTCAATAAACCATGGATCAATCTGGGTCAGACTGTGAATCTGTTCATAATCAATTCCTTTTCTGATTGCTTCCGCAATTCTCCAGATTCTGCGGTCATCTACAATTCTAAGTTCTTCTATCAAGTCTTCCTTGCTCAGTCCTGAAAAATCATATGACATCAAACTGTCTACATGCTGCTCCAGAGAACGGATTGCCTTCATCAGAGCACCTTCAAAATTGTCGCAGATACTCATCACTTCTCCCGTGGCTTTCATCTGTGTCGTCAATGTTCTCTTAGCACTGATAAATTTATCAAACGGCAGGCGCGGAATCTTGACAACACAATAGTCCAGCATCGGCTCAAAGCTGGCATACGTTTTGCCTGTGATCGCATTTTTAATCTCATCCAGTGTGTATCCAAGCGCAATCTTTGCCGCTACTTTTGCAATCGGATATCCGGTCGCTTTTGACGCAAGCGCGGAAGAACGACTGACACGCGGATTGACTTCAATGACACAGTATTCAAAACTATTCGGATTGAGTGCATACTGTACGTTGCATCCTCCGGTAATATTCAGTTCACTGATAATGTTTAAAGCAGAGGTACGAAGCATCTGGTATTCTTTATCACTCAGGGTCTGGGAAGGAGCCACTACAATGCTGTCTCCTGTGTGCACTCCAACAGGATCAATATTTTCCATATTGCAGACCGTAATGCAGTTTCCCATGCTGTCACGCATTACTTCATATTCAATCTCTTTCCATCCGGCAATGCAGCGCTCTACCAGTACCTGGCCAACGCGTGAAAGACGAAGTCCGTTTTCCAAAATTTCTACCAGCTCTTCCTGATTGTGCGCAATTCCGCCGCCGCTTCCTCCCAGCGTATAGGCAGGGCGCAGTACGACCGGATATCCGATCGTATTCGTAAATGCAATTCCTTCTTCTACATTTTCTACTACCAAAGAAGGAGCCACCGGCTCTCCTATTTTTTCCATTGTGCTTTTAAATTCCAGACGATCTTCTGCTTTTTTGATCGTCTCGGAAGTCGTTCCGATCAAACGCACATGATTTTTCTTCAAAAATCCTGCTTCTTCCAGCTCCATAGCAAGATTCAGTCCGGCCTGCCCTCCTAAAGTAGGCAGCACACTGTCAGGTTTTTCCTTTAAAATAAGCTGTTCCACAACTTCTACTGTCAGCGGTTCAATATAGACACGATCTGCAATATCTTTATCTGTCATAATCGTCGCGGGATTTGAGTTTAACAGTACTACTTCTACTCCTTCCTCTTTCAGAGAACGGCAGGCCTGTGTTCCTGCATAGTCAAACTCTGCTGCCTGTCCAATGACAATCGGACCGGAACCGATTACGAGTACTTTTTTGATCTCAGGATTCTTTGGCATTATTTAGACACCTCCATCATTTTCATAAAACGGTCAAATAAATATCCGGAGTCCAGCCGTCCCGAACACGCTTCCGCATGGAACAGAACAGTAAAGATATTTTTTCCTGTATAGGCAAGTCCTTCATTCGTGCCGTCATTGACATTGATAAAAGCCGGCACTGCTATGGATGCGTCCAGCTTTTCCGTATCTACAACGTATCCATGATTCTGAGAGGAAATATAAACTTTTCCTGTCTTTAAATCTTTTACCGGATGGTTTCCTCCGCGGTGTCCATATTTCATCTTATGAGTATCTGCTCCCATAGCAAGTGCCATCAGCTGATGTCCCAGGCAGATTGCAAAAATAGGCACATCGGATTCATAAAGCTTGCGGATTTCGTCAATAATCGCCGTACACTCTTTTGGATCTCCAGGACCGTTAGAGAGCATAATTCCGTCCGGGTTAGATGCCAGAATTTCTTCTGCCTTTGTCCATGCCGGATAGACGGTCACCTGACATCCTCTCTTGTTGAGTGAACGCGCAATATTTCTCTTTGCTCCAAGGTCAAGAAGTGCTACTTTTGGTCCGTCTCCCTCCAGAATGTACTTTTCTTTGCAGCTTACTTTTTCTACTACTTTTCCAGTTGTATATGCTTTTAATTTAGGGATGATTGTTTCTAAGTCATACTTTTCATTTGTCGTAATCATCCCGTTCATTGTACCTTTTTCACGCAGAATCTTTGTCAGAGTTCTAGTATCTATTCCTGCAATTCCTGGAATATCATATTTTTTCAGGAAATTCTGAATGGTGTCTTCACTTCTGAAGTTGCTCGGCATTCTCGACAATTCACGTACAATATAGCCATCTGGCCATGGTCTCTCCGATTCCATATCTTCATAGCAAATTCCATAGTTGCCAATCAACGGGTACGTCATCACTACCGCCTGTCCCGCATAAGACGGATCTGTCAATACTTCCAGGTATCCTGTCATCGATGTATTAAATACAATTTCACTGATCACTTCTTTTTCTGAGCCAATGCTGGTTCCCTGAAATACGGTTCCGTCTTCTAGTATAAGAAATGCTTTCATTCTACCACCTATTTCCTTTCTTTTTTCTCTGAAAACTTCTGCTTCTTGTCTTTTCATAATTAAAAAATTTTCATTATTTATTTTTTTAAAAAAAAAAAGAGAACGCAAGAAAGCTTCGATGCTCCCTAAGTCTGCAACCCCCTTGTCGCACACGCTCTCCCCCTGACTCATAGGTTCTCAAATTGTTAAAATTCTACCACAGTTTTTTTTGAATTTCAACCTTTTTCCACAGCAAACAAGAAAAAAGAATTTTGAACACGTATCCGTAATTTTTTTTATTAGGACAAGTGCAAGAAAAAGAGATACCGAATCGGTATCTCCTTTTTATCACTGCCAGTTTTTTCCTGCTCACTTTTACTTTTGCCATACAAGCCGCGGACGTTTTTTCTCGTAATCCACATAGTCCTCATAGTGATACACAATCTCATAGATAATTCTTGCCATTACCATACCTGCCACAACATCAATCACGGAATGCTGTTTTAAGAACATTGTTGCCATAATAATCAAAACTGTCAGAACAAAACTTCCTGTCTGAATCCATTTTTTGTTTCTTAATTTTGGACATTTGCTGATTGCAATGTAGCATCCAATGGAATTGTAGACATGAATACTTGGAAGTACATTCGTATCGGTATCTGCTTCATACAACATTTTTACCAGGTCTACAAAGATATTATCTCTGGCAAACACGTTCGGACGAAGATGATGACCATTTGGGTAAATATAGGATACGAGCAAAAAAATTGTCATACCCGTAAATAAAAATGTGATCAGTTTATAGTATCCTTTTTTGTCTTGAAATAAAAAATATACAATGGTCACTGCAACAAATCCAAACCACATCAGATATGGAATGATGAAATATTCACAGAAGGGTATTTCGTCATCTATCCATATATGAATCTCATGAAAATTTGTTGTCACTGTTTTTTCTAAAAACTGAAATACAATCAAGTACCCAACCATATATAGGAGATACCCTGCATGTTTGTAGCGCTTAAAAAGTTCTTTCATGATATCCTTCCTTTTTCAATCTACTTCCCCACCTTCTGTTGAGTTGCATTCTAGCACAATTTTGATCTCACGACAATACTTCTTCTCATTTTTTTACAATTTTAAAAAAAACTTAAGGATAACCTCCCGAAAATTTAGTAAAATTTCGTCATAATTTTGATTCTTCTTTATTTAATTTAATTCTGCTATTCTGGTCACACCGACATAGATCTCCTGGATTTTATACCAGGTGCGATAATCTACAATTCCTGTCTGAGGCAGCCCAAACACTGACTGGAAAACTTTTACTGCATTCTGTGTCCGTTCGCCGTAAATGCCATCTGCTGTCAGTTTTGGAATCAATGGATAATTCTGTGAAATCGCAGTAATCTGTTCCTGAATCTGGCGTACTTTCTCCCCTGAAGAACCAATGTCTAAATTATATCCGGGCCAGGAAGCCGGAATTCCTGAGATCTCTTCTGCTGAGTTAATGTACATATCATCTCCGTAATAATAGCGGATGATTTCTATCGCCTGATATCCCTGATCTCCAAGATCTTTGCTTCCCCACTGACTCATCCAGTTTGGACATGTCACACGGCTTCCGTCACAGTATTGGGTTAAAATCGGCTGTTTTACATTTGGTCTCGACAGATAATTATCAAATAACTCATCCACTGCCTCTGAGATACTCTCGAAAATATTTCTTCCATAAATCCATTTTTGATCAAATGCTGTAGACGACGTGATCGTAAAATCGTACCCTTTGTTTCGATACCATTCTGTATAGACACGATTTAAGGTAAATGACATAATCGTAAGAACATTGGCGCGGATCGTAGCACTTGGCCATGTCGCGTAAATTTCACTTGACGCTACATTTTTAATATAATCCCGGTAGCGGACATAGTAATTAGATGCTGTTGTATCTCTAGGAGAACCGTCATGCACTACAATATATTCGGGAACGACAACACGGCTTAACACAATCTCACCGGACGTATCCATCGGTTTAATCTCTGCTTCTGCAATTTTAGGCGGATAAGTACCGTATAAGGTATGATCCGGAATTGTAATGACATCCGGTGCCTGATCCGGTCTTAAAGGTCTTAGAGATACTTCCTGAACTGCCGTCTGTGCAGATAAAATTTCAGCACCTGTTATGGTAATGCTCTCATAACCAGGTGCTGAAATCTGCAAGGTATATTCTGAATAGGGCTGTATCTCGGAAGGTTGTAAACTGTACTCCACAGGCGGCGTCTTCAATGCAACGGTCTCTGTCTGTCCCGCCTCATCCGTCTTAATTTCTTCCAAGATATCTCCCGGATCTCCGGTATAAGAAATTTTTATATCTGCATTTGGAACAGGGACTTCTCCTCCTTCTCTTTTTACACGCACCCTTAAGTTTCCTGTGTCAACTGCTTCTTGCTGCATCGCCCGCAAACTTTTTCTCTCCATATTGATCTACCTCGATCTTCTATTTTCTCTCTAATAAAGTATGCGGTAAAAGAGCATTTCATTCCTTTCTCGTCAGCTTACCCGTCATTTTGCCATGCTTTCTCCATTTTTATCTTCTCTTTAAAAAATCTTTCTTACATCATTAAACATTACAACAATCATCAGAACCATTAAAAGTGCCATTCCAACAAGATGAATCATTCCTTCTTTTTCTTCATCTATCCTTCGCCCTCGAATTGCCTCTATAATGAGGAATACCAGCCTTCCTCCGTCAAGTGCCGGAATTGGAAGAAGATTGACGACTCCAAGGTTTGCCGTAAGCAGAATCGAAATGTTCAGCATATTAATCCAGACATAAAACCCTCCGTCTTTTGCACTCTCTTCGTATGTCTCTCCGATCACATTTACGACTCCTACCGGTCCTGAGACATCGTCCAGACTTACTTTTCCCTGAAGCATCATTCCAAGACTCTCAATCGTCGTTTCAATCCAGTATTTTACTTCATAAAGACTGTACTGCAGTGTTTCGATTGGATTCGTTTTTTCCCGGTAGCTGGAACTTCCTGTAATTCCCAGAATCATTCTCCCGTCCTCTGATTCCTTCGGAACCAGAGTTGCTTCATATTCCTGCCCGTCTCTCTCATAAACTACATGAACGGTCTCTCCTTGATGAAAACTGGTATAATTGGATACTTCTCTATAAAAATGAATCGTTTTACCGTTCATTTTTTTTATGACATCTCCTGCCTGCATTCCTGCCTCATCGGCAGCATATCCTTCCACAACCCCTCTGATCTGTGGTTTATCATATCCGATATTTCCGATCACAAGGACAGACAAAACAAAGGCTAAAATAAAATTGAAGATTGGTCCTGCCACAATGACTGATATTCGCGCCCACACAGACTTACTTCCAAAGGCGCCTTGTTCTTTATTGTTTTCATCCTCTCCCAGCATCATACATGAACCGCCAAACGGCAACAGCTTCCAGGAATACCTCGTTCCTCCTTTGACGGTCGAAAGAATTCTAGGACCCATACCAAGAGAAAATTCTACAACTGTAATACCGTTTAATTTTGCCAGCAAAAAATGTCCAAACTCATGAATGATAATAATAATGCTGAATATTAAAAGTGCAACCACAATCTTCAAATTACCACCTGCTTTCTATATAGTCATATACTTGCTGCTCTGTCTCTAAAATCTGATCCAAATCGGGATTTTCGATCATGCAGTGGACAGCCATACATTTTGAAATAATATCATATATCTGTAAAAAAGAGATTTTTCTCTCTAAGAACTTACTGACTGCACGCTCATTTGCTGCATTAAATACTGTAGGCATGGAACCTCCTTTTTGGGCCGCTTCGATTGCAAGCGGAAGTCCTAAAAATGTTTGCTCGTCAGGCTCCTCAAACGTAATCTGCCCCAGTTTTGCGAAATCTAGTCTTTTTCCAGACAGAAATCTGCGTTCCGGATAAAACAGCGCATACTGAATCGGCAATTTCATATCAGGAGTTCCAAGCTGTGCGATAATACCTCCATCTTCAAATTCTACCATGGAATGAATGACGCTCTGCGGCTGTACTACGACTTGAATCTGATCGAGTTCCACATCGAATAGCCATCTTGCTTCCATCACTTCCAGCCCCTTATTAACCAGTGTTGCTGAGTCAATCGTAATTTTATGTCCCATACTCCAGTTAGGATGCCTAAGTGCATCTTCTATCCCAACCGCTTCTAACTCTTTTCTCTTTTTTCCTCGAAATGGTCCTCCCGATGCAGTAAGTAAAATTTTATGAATTTTATTTTTTTTCTCTCCATTTAGTGCTTGAAAAACCGCGCTGTGTTCACTGTCTACTGGAAGAATCTTCACTTTATTTTTTTTTGCAAGCGGCATAATCAGATGTCCCGCTGTCACAAGCGTTTCTTTATTCGCAAGGGCAATGTCCTTTCCTGCTTTTATTGCAGCAATTGTCGGCCGGATACCGATCATTCCCACAATTGCTGTTACCACAATTTCAGCTTCAGGAATTGTCGCAGCTTCCAGCAGCCCTTCCATTCCGCTTACTACTTTTAGCTTTAAATCTTTTATATTTTCCCGAAGTTCCTTCGCTTTTTTTTCATCCCAAACAGCTGCAAGAGACGGATGAAATTTTCGAATCTGCCGTTCTAAAAGTGCAATATTGCTTCCTGCCGCAAGAGCAGCGACTTGTAAATCTTTTTGTTCTTCTACTACTTCCAGAGTCTGTGTTCCAATTGACCCAGTGGAGCCTAAAATGGATATTGTTTTCATTCTCTTAACTCCTTTTATGCCAGAACAGTTGCAAGAAAATAGATCATCGGTGCTGTAAAAATCACACTGTCAAAACGGTCTAAAATTCCGCCATGTCCTGGAATCAGTTTTCCATAGTCTTTAATCTGATGATTTCTTTTAATCGCTGATGCCGCAAGATCTCCCACCATAGAAATCAGTGATCCGACCATACAGATTAGGGCATATCTTATCATAGGATTCCCCTCCGATGCAAGATGTCCTGACACAGCAAATGCGTAAATTGCGCCTAAAAGTCCTGCTCCTATCACACCTCCAACAGCACCTTCCACAGACTTTTTCGGACTGAGTTTCGGTGCCATTTTATGTTTTCCAAACAGAACTCCTACACAGTAAGCACAAGTGTCGCATCCCCAGGAACAGAAAAAAATCAGCCATACCAAAAAAGCTCCGTCATCGAGCATTCTAGTCTGATAGATATAAGAAATCATTACTGCTACATAAATTACGCCAAAAAAAGTCCCCATCACCTGTTCTGAGCGATATTTGGGGAAGGTAAATACATAGACAGCCATCATAAGAACCAGGATGAAAACCATACTTATCATACTATATGTTTCTTTTTCAAAAATTAAAATCAGATAATAAATAAAAACTCCTATATATCCTGTTGCGGCAAGCGTCTTATCTTTTGCAGTTTCCACGCCAATTGCCTGATACAGTTCATGCAGCCCGATCAGAGAAATCAGCAGACATGTAATCCACAGCACAATTTGACCGCTGATGATCGTTATCAAGGCCAAAAGCACTAAAGCAATCCCACTTAACAATCTTGTTTTAAACACACTGATTCCTCCTTTATCCACTAATGCCTTCTTCTTTCACGCCTCCAAAACGTCTCTCACGGCTATTGTATTTTTCAATTGCCTTTTGCAGCTCTTCTTTTGTAAAAGCCGGCCAAGGTACTTCGGTAAAATAAAACTCGGTATATGCCAGCTGCCAGATCAGATAATTTGACAGTCTTTGTTCACCGCTTGTACGGATCAAAAGGTCCGGATCAGGAATGCCGTGAGTATCAAGATAACCTGCAAAGCGCTCTTCTGTGATCTCATTGCTTTCTATCTTTCCCTCCTTACAGTCTTGTGCCATTTTGCGGACTGCTCTTACAATTTCATCTCGTCCTCCATAATTAATTGCAATCTGAAAATTCAGCCCCGTATTATCCTTTGATTTCTCTTCCAGGACACGGAGACTTTCCTGCAAATCTTCATCCAGAGCAGACGGATCTCCGATTGTACGCACTTTCATATTATTTTTCATGGCTGTTTTGACACACGTCTTTGTATAGCTGCGGAACAGCTTCATCAGTGCTGCTACCTCATCGGCAGGTCTTTTCCAATTTTCCGTGGAAAATAAATATACTGTCAGATATTTAATTCCCATATTATAAGCGTCTTCGCAGATAACTTCTAAATTTTTTGCTCCCTTTACATGCCCATAGTTTCTAGGCATTCCTTTACTCTTCGCCCATCTCCCATTTCCATCTAAAATAATTGCCACATGCTGTGGTATCACCATATATGATTCTCCTTTCCTTTCACTGCGTTTCTTCTGTTTTTTTATTTTCCTGACAGACATCGCTGTATGTATATCCTCTTGTCATTAAAAATGACTGCATCTGGCAGCAACTATGCCAGCAGTATTCATGCCTCCATATAGATTTTCCTATACAGTAAGAATGCCTCAAACCATTCGTATCCACACAATGTTTTGAGACATTCTTTTTTGTTTCACCGAAACTTTTCTCTTCCATGAAACAAAAGCGTTCCGCAGACCGCACTGCGGCGGAAAGGAATCATATTGCGGAAGCGCTCCGCCTCAGGCGGAAAATCTTAAAATCAGGATTTTTTTATACAGTTAAAATTTCCTTAGATTTTTCTTCGACTGCCTTGTCAATTTCTTTTACATATTTGTCAGTCATCTTCTGTACCTGCTCTTCCAGATCTTTAATTTCATCCTCGGAAACTTCTGTTCCTTTTAATTTTTTAAACGCTTCGTTTGCATCACGGCGAATATTACGAACTGCGACTTTCGCTCCCTCTCCTTTTTTCTTTACCTCTTTTACCAGTTCTTTTCTGCGTTCTTCTGTCAGCTCTGGAAATACAAGGCGAATCACTCTTCCGTCATCACTTGGATTAATTCCTAAATCAGATGTCATAATTGCTTTATTGATCGCCTTCACCAGGCTGGCTTCCCATGGCTGAATCTGAATCATACGGGCTTCCGGAACTGTGATATTAGCTACCTGGTTAAGCGGTGTCGGAACTCCATAGTAGTCTACTGTAATTCGATCCAGTACATGCGGATTTGCTCTTCCTGCACGGATCGTTCCAAATTCCGACATTAAGCTCTCATAAGATTTTGTCATCTTTTTGTCATATACTTTTATTCTTTCATCCATCTCTTTTATCCTCCCTGATTCCTATTCTACTGTTACTGTCGTTCCTTTCAGTTTTCCATTTACTGTATCGACAATACTATTCTCTTCATTTAATCCAAATACCAGCATCGGCATTTTATTTTCCATGCATAAGATAGAGGCTGCCATATCTACAACACCTAATTTTTTGTCTATCACTTCCTGGATAGAAATTGTATCGTATTTTTTTGCCTCCGGATTCTCTTTCGGATCACTGTCATATACACCGTCGACAGATTTGGCGAGCAGAATCACATCCGCTTCAATTTCAATGGCACGCAGTACTGTTGCCGTATCTGTGGAAAAATAAGGATGACCTGTTCCGCCTGCCAGGAAAGAGACAACTCCTTTTTGAAATCCCTCTAATACTTTATCTTTAGAAAATAACTGTGTAAACGCTCCGCATACAAACGGGGTATACACCTGTGTCTTAAGTCCCACAGATCGGAAAATTTCGGATACATAAATACAATTCATCACTGTGGCAAGCATTCCTATCTGGTCTGCCTTTGTTCGGTCAATATTTTCACTGGAGCGTCCTCTCCAGAAATTGCCTCCTCCAATTACAATGCTGACCTCCATCTCCTGATCTACAAGCTGTTTTACCTGATACGCTACTTTTGTGACAGTTGCTTCATCAAATCCTGTCTTTTTACTTCCGGCCAATGCCTCTCCGCTTAATTTCAGCAATATTCTTTTCATATGTCACCTCAGACCTTTTTTTCTGCAACATTAGAAATCTGTCTCTCACAGTTTCTTGTGTCCAGTATACCATATCTCCTCCAAAAAGTAACTTCTTTTTTCTGCAAATCAAGCAAATTCTTTCTTATCCGACGTTTCTTCGAACCATTTTTTCTTTTTTATTATTTACATTTTACTATATTTTTCTCCTGTCTTCTTTTATTTTTTCTTAATTGTTTTAAAAATTCTTATTTTTTCTTTCCTTTTGTCGTTTGCATTAACAGAACTGTCCGGATAGAAGATCCGTTTCTTATACCATTAAAAAAAGAGTTTTTGCAACTCTTTTCTTTTTTATCTCTCTATTTTTTTATTTTTATCATTGCTTTTTTCTTTCCATTTTATTCTTTATTTTCCGTATGCGCAACGCTGTATTTTTCAGAATTGTCCTGTTCATTTTTTTCTATCCAGCTTATGTATTTATCATATCGAAGCGTTGCAGCAGTTGCAGCATCACTCAAACAATAGCCCAGTATAATTGCTGCCGCTGCACACCATACTAAAATTGTCTTGATCTTTTCTTTTTTTGTCATTGCCATAAGCTTTCCTCCTTTATTAGACCTCTCTAAAAACATTTTTTTTATCATACAATAACAATCTGAAATTATCCTTAAAAATTCTGTTTCAGATTCTTTTCAGTATGATATATTATAATAGTATTAATTTGCCTGTTTCAAAATAAAAATGATGTCAGAAATGAGGGATTACATATGAATTTACTGATTGTTGAAGATGAAATCCGTCTTGCCGATGCACTCGGGGAGATTATGAAAGAGCAAAAATATATTACAGATATTGTATATAACGGTACAGACGGCTTATATTATGCAAAAAATAATTGTTATGATGTGATAATTCTTGACGTTATGCTTCCTGGTATGAATGGATTTGATATTGTAAGAGAGCTTCGTGCTTCCCATATTGCAACCCCCGTGATTCTTCTCACTGCAAAAGATGATGTTCGAGATAAAATTGCAGGTCTTGACAACGGCGCTGATGATTATATGACAAAACCTTTTGTTCCGGAAGAACTTCTTGCCAGAATCCGCGCTCTGACAAGACGTCAAGGAGACGTCATCTTAGAAGAACAAAATTTTCTGGATCTGACCCTTTCCCTTTCCACCTGCGATTTAATCTGCGGTTCCAAATCAATTCATCTTAGTTATAAAGAATTTGAAATCATGAAACTTTTAATGGCTAATCAAAAATCGGTACTCTCAAAAGATTTTCTTATTTCTAAAGTCTGGGGAAGCGACTCAAACGCGGAAGATAATAATGTGGAAGCATATATTTCTTTTCTGCGCAAAAAACTTGCTTTTTTAGGTTCTCATGTTATGATCAGCACCATCCGCAAAGTAGGTTACCGTCTGGAGGATGCTTCTCTGTGATCAAAAAACTGCGCAAAAAATTTATTCTGATCAATATGATTTTAATCAGTATTGTTCTGCTGATCATTTTTGGAACCTTATTATTTTTTCATGAAAAACGTCTGGAAACCAATGTTTTAGCAAGAATGGGACAGGTCCTCGACCGTCCTTTTAATTCTGCAGAACTACTAGAGATTTCTTCCGCTCAAAAACGCAATCCGACTCCTGCCGACTTTATACCGGTGTTTATTGTCCTCGCCAATCAAGATGGAAGTATCATTGATCAAAAATCGGAAAATCTTCCTCTCTCTGAAGATCTTGTCGCTTCTGCCATTCAAGAATCTCTGGCTTCTCCTGAGGACACTGGAATTCTTTCCGATTTAAATCTTCGTTACTGCAAACGTACCAACCCTGATGGAATCTGTATCGTACTTGCCGACCGAAATTATGAAATTTCTTCTATGCGGACGATGTTTATCAACTGTATCATTGTTTTCCTTCTTGCTTTTATTGCCTTCTTTTTTATTACACTTTTTCTGGCCAGATGGGCAATGCGTCCCGTAGAAGAAGCCTGGACGCAGCAAAGCCAGTTTGTAGCGGATGCGTCCCATGAATTAAAGACTCCTCTGACTGTCATTCTTGCAAATTTAAATATTCTTCTTTCTCATCCTGAGGACACCATACGACAGCAATTTAAATGGATTGAAAATACTTACGCTGAATCAACACGCATGAAAAAACTGGTTGATCATCTTCTTTTCCTTGCAAAATCAGATGCTCAGCAGATTTCCGTCGATTTTTCATCGTTTAATTTAAGCGAGACGGCTTGGAGCTGTCTGCTTCCTTTTGAATCGATTGCATTTGAACAATCTGTCTCTATTACAGAAGAAATCATGCCTAACTTATGGATGTATGGAAATGAAGAACAAATAAAGCAGCTGATTGTCATACTGCTTGATAATGCCTGTAAATATACGGATAAAAATGGATCTGTCCATTTCTCTCTGACTGCGGAACAAAATAAAATTTTTTTAAAAGTGCAAAATACCGGCGAACCGATTCCTCCTCAAGATTTGGACCATATCTTCGAACGCTTTTATCGTTCCGACAAATCCAGATCGCATCAGCAAAAAGGCGGATACGGTCTGGGTCTTGCCATTGCACAGAGTATCGTATTAAAACATCATGGTAAAATTTCTGTATCAAGTACTTTCCAAGAAGGAACTATCTTTTCTATCATACTTTCTGTCGATAAAAAAGGAGAACTCCCCTCCAGATCATAACGCAGAAATGTCCGAAAAGTCTGATATTGTTCAACTTTTCGGACATTTTATTACCAGCGGCTCTTATTTATTTTTTTAAGTCTTCTGCCACCATAACACCTGCTTTAAATCCCATAATCATTAATTCCAACATCTGGGCATCAAAATTGCGATATTTCAAAAAGTAATAAAAAGTATCGAGGTAATTTAAAAATCCTTTTTTATGTTCCTCACTCAAAGCTGCTCCTTTTCCATTTCCGACCAGAAAATATGCGATTCTAGAAAAAGCAAATTTTTCATTAATAAAAGCAAGCAAATCGTCCTGTTTTGGATTTTGCAGCGTCTGAAGAGGTTTCCTCCTCAAAAACCAAAATGTCTCATATGCGATTGCTTTCATATCACTGATATGTTCTATTTTGTGAAATTGTTTTAATCTGGAGACATCACTATAGTAGTCTAAAACGGCATGGATCAGTATCACTTCATCAATGCGTACTTGTTGTTCTATTTCAGCATTCTTTAAAAATTCTTTGATCTCCTGATATAAAACGCGGTAGCGGTCCATGATCAGATCTTCCGTAAACTCATCGAGAACATTTCTATAATTGATATAAACATTTTCTATATTATTCATGCATATCACTTCCATTTAATTTTAAAATTTCAAAAGAAAGTTTTGTTTTTATAAAATCACTGTATTCTGCAAATTCTCTTTCTTCTAGTGTTCCCTGCCGTACTTGATATGTGTTGCGCATCAGATGCTGCTTAATCTTTCCGTCTCGTATTTTCTCCATCATCCTCTGTGCAGATCGTTCTGCTTCATCTGAGATTCCAAGTTTTCTCGACCCTATCATGTTGTCTTCCTCCTATTCGCTTAGAACGCTCTTGATCGCATCTTCAACGGTATGGATCTCTTTTAAATCCACTGGATGCAGTTCACCATCAAAATTATTTCCTATCATTCTATCATTGACGACAGAATCTTTTCTTTGAAATGCCTCGTCCGGCACTACTTGGAGACGCTTATAAAAAGATGCCATCTCGTCTCCCATACCCGAAAGCCGATTCAGAAGCTCTGAAAATTCATTAAGCATAGGATCATCTTTTTTATAGGGATAGATGATGTGATGGTCAATCTCGCCCCATCCTTCTTCAAACAGAGTTCTGATCTGAATTTCAATATAAACTCCTTCGTATTTGACAATATAGTGAACGGAACGGTAATGTTTCTGATCTAAAATATTGTCTCTTGAAATCCAATTAAAATAAATATCCGCATAATCTCCAAGACGCATATGCACTTTTGGAGGTTCTACAATGCATCGGTCTGTCTCATCTGAATAATCTTTCATACAATCTTTTACATATTTTCTAGGATCGTTTTCAAAATGACTGATTAAATATTTATGAAAAACAATCCAGTCTTCCCGATATAAAAGCAGACCTCTGACTCCGATTAAATCCATGACAAATTTTGTATAGTTCTCTTTTGTCAGCGAGCGGTATTTGATATAATTTTCTTTTCTTTTTCGGATAATCTTCTCCAGCAGATGTTCCGGATCTTTCATCCGGCTTCTATAAGACTGAAGTCCTGTCTCTTTTTCACGATACATAAAAAATTCTTCAATGAACTTCCTTCTGATCTTATCATATCGCGGCATCTTGCTCTGATAGTCTCTTTCAATTTCCAGTAAATCTTCCCATGACAGACCTGCCTCACGAAATTCTTCTTCTGAAATATTATACTTTTTTAAAAATTCTTCCCTTGTTAACTTCAATTTCTCACCCCAAAACTTTTTTTCCAAAGCTTTTTTATCATATCATATTTTCTGCTCCTTGACCACCGAAATTTTCCAAGCATTAAAAAGACCGCATGAAGTATGAAAACGGCTTCATGTGGTCTTTTGTGAACTTTCGTTTATCTTTTATCAGCACTTTTACATTTTTCCCATATTTTTTCAAAATCTTCGATCAACTGATCAACATCTTCTTCTTTTGTCGCCCAGCTGGTACAAAATCGCACTGCACTATGTTCTTCGTCAATTCTTTCCTGATAACAATAACTGTAATCTTTTCCCAATTCTTTTAAAATCTGATCTGACAATATCGGGAACTGCTGGTTTGTGGAACTGTCTACTAAAAAGGAACAGCCTGCCTTTTGAAATGCTTTTTTTAATTTTTGTGCCATTTGATTAGCATGGTCTCCCAATTGAAAATATAAATCATTTTTGAACAGTCCGATAAACTGTATCCCCAGCAGACGTCCCTTGGCCAGCATCGCGCCTTTTTGCTTCATAATATACCGAAAATCTTCTTTTAAAATATCGTTTATAATGACGGCTGCTTCCCCAAACAGCGCCCCTGTTTTTGTCCCTCCAATTGAAAACACATCACAGCACTGTGCAATTGTCTCCAGATCCAGGTCGTTTTCTTTCGATGTCAGACCATAAGCCAATCTCGCTCCGTCCAAGAACAGATACATTCCGCATTCTTTGCATGTTTTACTGATCTCTTCCAATTCGTTTTTGCTGTAAATCGTGCCCACCTCTGTGGGATTTGAAATATAAACCATTTTAGGCTGTACCATATGTTCATAGCTTTCATTCACAGCATGACTCTCCCATGCATCCCAGATCTGTTTTGCCGTCAGTTTTCCATCAGCCCCGGGAATTGCCCAAACTTTATGACCGCATGCTTCGATTGCTCCTGTCTCATGTACATTGATATGACCGCTGTCTGCCGCAATCACACACTGGTGAGCTCGAAGAGCGGCTGCAATCACAGTCAGATTCGTCTGTGTTCCTCCTACAAAAAACTGTACTTCTGCCTCCTGGTTTTTACACAGTTCCCGAATCATTTCTCTTGCCTGTTCAGAATAATGGTCTTCTCCGTATCCCGGCGTTTGTTCCATATTCGTCTCCATTATCAGCTTCAATATATTTTCATGGGCACCTTCTGCATAATCACAATTAAATCGTATCATCAATTTCACACTCCTCTTGATTAGTCTATACTTCTCTTTCATCCTTGTCAATCGCTTCTTGTAATTCTGTCAAAACTTAGATATAATAGAAAACAAAAATCCGCAAGAGAGGTGTTTCCAATGGAAAAATTCAAACGTATCGCTGCTCTTATCGGTATCATTTTACTGCTCGGATTATATGTTGGTACTTTTATATTTTCTTTGATGGACAGCGAATATGCTCAAATGATGTTTCGTGCCTGCATTGCAGGAACCATCTTAATTCCTGTTATTTTATATGCTATGATGATGGTTGCAAAATATCTGAAAAACCGAAAATAATCTGTGTCTGCCCAGTTTGACTGAAAAGTCGCTGCCTTACACACTATCAGCCCGACATTTCTTTTTCCTGTTCCGAAATGCCGGGCTGTTTATCCTTATCTAAACGATAGTCTCTCTAAATTTACTATTCTATAACAGACTGTCCTATTATTCTCCGTCAAAAATTTTTTTGTCTTTTTTTCTCAATAGGCAAAAGCTGCCATTTCTATAGAATCTTCTACATTTTGCAATACCTCTCTTAAAATTGCCGGAAGAGTAATCATTTTCTTTGAACTTACCATTACCTTTCCTTCTGTCAGGCAAGAGATTCGTATACTGTCTTCATCGAATAAATCGGTAACTCCGCCTGCAACACGGCGGATCTTTTTGTTAAATATAAGATATTCTCCACACGAATTTACAACTGTCTCTCTCTCATATTCTGTAATATGCCATGGTCTGATTTTATTTAACGTATAGTGAAGATAAAATTCTCGAAAGATCTGCTTCTTATGGTTTTTCATCCACTCTACTTTGCCGTTCAAAATTTTTTTGCATTCTTCCTCTGTCACTTCCTCATGGTTTTTGTAGTAGATGCCATTTTGCTGATATTTCTTTTCCAGATAAAGTTTCCGGTTTTTTTCTTTCATCAGACACAGATAAAATCTGGGAATCGATTTTTGTTCTTCTGCCTTTTCTGTCTCTGAAGCAAATCTTAATTTTCTCAAAATATATTGATACCACTTTACCTTTTCTCTCCCCTGGGCAATACCTCTTTTTACTCTTTCGCACTTTTCTTCGCTTACTGTTACATTGTCTTCACGATATGTAACGTATTTCATGAAAATCCCCCTTTTCTTTGTTTATCTAAAATACCAAACCTCTTCAATTATATTCTATGATTCCCCTAAGCAAAATATTCTACTCAAATTTGACAATTGGCAAACAACTGAGTTCGGGTGTCTGTATCTCTTAAAGCTACAGACAAATGTTTTCTGTTACTTTCTGTTGATCATCTTACATTTTTTATTATAACAAATATTTGTGAATTCTCCATGTTAAAGTTCTAAAAAAATTCTTAAAGATTATGATGATTTCCTTGACTTTCCTTTTATCCTGTAATAAGATTGCCTCATGACAAAGGAGGAAGCCCCATGATTCATACCATTATATTTGATATCGGAAGAGTTTTATTAGACTTTAATTGGATAACGTATCTTTCTTCCTACCATTTTGATCAGGAGACGGAAAGGCGTATTGCGCATGCCGTTTTTGAGAATCCTGAATGGGTGGAATTTGACCGCGGAGTTCTTTCTACAGAAGAGGTCATTGATCTCTTTGTAACATCCGATCCGGAACTTGAAAAAGAAATTCGTCTTGTCTGCAGTAATCTCTATCAAACGGTTACGAAGCTGGACTATGCCGTTCCCTGGGTGCGTCATTTTAAAAAACAGGGTTACCGCGTACTGTATCTGTCTAATTATTCTGATTACTATTTCCGTACAACACAATTTGCCCTCGATTTTCTCTCTGAAATGGACGGAGGCATTTTTTCCTACCGTGTCCAGATGGTAAAACCGGATCATGAAATTTATGAAAAAATTATCTCTACCTATCATCTGGTTCCGGAAGAAACGGTCTTTCTTGACGATACGCCTGTCAATATTAAAGCAGCGAAAGAATGCGGTCTTCATGGAATCCTGTTTCAAAATCTGGAACAGGCAAAAAAAGAGCTTGAAGCTTTGGGCGTCCATTGACGTCTCAAAGCCTTTTGCTCTTTCCTTGTTTCCTATCGTTTTACTCCTCTTTTTCAATCTGAATTTTAACTACCAATCCTGTTTCTTTTTCTACAAAGATGGAAATCTCATCTAGGGTCTGATTTTGTGCTGCAATTCCATAATAAAGAAAGTTTTCAGACTCTTCTTTTACGATCTCATTTTCTCCCAACGCATTCTCCAGATTTTCTCTTGTCATTCCAACCTCGATTCCGCCGGGCAGAATCAAAGAAAACCCATTCTGATACAGACTACTTTCCAACGAAGTGACAATACATTCCTGAACTTGTCTTGTCTGTTCTGTATTGTTTTTTACACATACTTTTACCGAACGATTTTCTTTTTGCAGTACAACAAATCCCGATTCTAAAGATGCCAGTTCCTTATCAGACTCTTCCGGCACAATTTCAAACCCTTCTTCCAGAAAATCGCTAAGGACGGTCGGAAGTCTGTAAACATGAGAATCAAAAACCACATTACCAGAGTCAATCGTTTCTCCCAATGTTTCCTGTATATCGGAACCATCTTCCGATGCCTGCGCAGATGTCGCAACTTCCAGAGCTGCTTTCCTTTCCCGTACATTTTCTATCTCAAATCCCTGCACAATATTGGTATCTTTTTCCACGTCTAGTCTCAGATATGATTCTGTGCCATACTGATACGTGATCTGAGTGTAGTTTTCTCCTTCATACATGCTTGTCGGTATCCCATAGATCTGTTCTATCTCTTCTAACGTTGACATTCCCAGTACAATTCCACCCGGCAGTTCTGCACGAATCGTTTCTCCGTTTTGTCCAAAAAGATCCATCGAAATTCCAATTACGCTTCCTTCTGCAATTCCTCCTCTGTTTTCTTCCTGATTTTCCACAGAAACAAAAATCCGCGTCTCTCCTTTTTCAAAAATGATTCCGCTTTTTGCTGTCCCAGAAGCCAAAAGAACTGCCTCTTCTGTCACATTCTTCCATCCATTTTGCTCCCATTGGCTTACACTTGTCGGAAAAGAATATACTTCTGTCCCCAGCATGATCTGAAAGGTCGAAAATTGTTCTGATAAATCTCTCTGCTCTTTTGTGCTTTCTGTTTGTATCGAAACTGGTGCTACGTATTCCTCTGCCCGTGTCTGTATGGGCACTCCAACCATACTGATGATTCCTGCTATCAGTACATATTTTTTCTTCACGTTAACCGTCCCTTCTGCTGCCTATAAAATTCTGTTTAGTCAAACAGATTTTCTGTATTTGGACTATGTTCAATTGAAATTTTTATTATTTTGTCTTCTTCCTTGTCCACTGTAATCGTAATTCCGTGGTATTGTTCATCATAACTTGGAATAAAGTAAGAATTTAAAGTAGAATATTCTTCTTTTTCGTATAAGGTTCCCTCCAGTGCACTCTCTAAATCTGCTGTATTCATATTAAAAGTAACTCCCTTTTGCAGGTTGACTGGAATCACCGTTGAAAAATTATCATTATAGATCTCTGTAACAAAACAATTTTCTACTGTTGTCGCATTGTCATCATAATTTCTCACTGAAATTCCAAATTTCTGATTGTCTTTTGTCAGATAATATCCATATCCAGTGTCTCTTCCTGCTATCACTTCACTGTTGCCGTTATAGGAAAGCTTCCACCCATTTTCCAGGAACGCACTGACAGGAGCAGGAATTTTATAGAGTTTTCCATCTATCTCTGCGATACAGGAAGAAAGATCATCTCCAAGCTCTGTTGGAGCCTGATACTGGGTAACGAATTCCGGAACTTCTTCACTGACTTCATCTTCTTCTAAATCTTCCGGTGTTGTCAATGATCTGATGTTTACACGATTTACCTTGTTCGTCTCTGGACTGATATAAATCTCAATTCTGCTGTAAAAATCTCCCGCTTCATATGTCAGCTCTGTATAATACTCACTCTCATATATGTCAGAAGCCGGACCGTATGCATTTTCAACATCTTCCTGAGTAGAAACACCATATACAATACCATTTGGCAATTCAAAACTCATTTGATCCTGCATATAGTATTCATCAAGGTCAATCCCTGCAACATAACATTCGCTCAGCGGTTTTGTATTGATCCCAAAGTTCATAAATGTTACGCTTGCGCTGATTCTTCCATATTTCATCGAAACCAGACCATAACTGTTAGGACTAAGCTGCTCTTCACTGCTGATTCCGTCCAGATTCCATCCTTTTGCCGCAAATTCTTCATATTTCATCGGAAACTGATACAGCTCTCCATCAATTTTCACTTGAAAACTGTAAATATCATCTGACATTTCTTCTGCTGTTGCTGCTGTAGCTTCTATGGTATCTCCAGAATTTTCCTGTGCAAATACCGGCGTTGCCGCAAGACAAAAAGCTGCTGCTAAGATACACAATCTCTTTTTCATAATCCCATTCCTCCTGTTTTTCTTTTATGTCTTCTCTTCTCTGTATGTTCATTATAGCAATATAACAAATAAAAGTAAAGAGTTCTGTTTCATAACAAAAATGCTGCTGCATAACTGAATCTTCAGCTATGCAGCAGCATCTTTGTCATTCTATCTGTTTTCCCGATAGATAATGTCATCTCTTCCGGGACCGTTTGATACCATGGTAATCGGGAAGCCGATCTGACTTTCAATAAACTCAATATAATCTCTGCAGTTTTTAGGCAGATCTTCATATTTACGGATTCCTCGAATATCTGTCTTCCATCCGGGAAGTTTTTTAAGAACAGGCTTTGCCTTTTCCAGTAAAGTAGTTGTCGGAAATTCCGTTGTAACCTCGCCGTCAATTTCATATCCGACGCATACAGGGATTTCATCCAGATATCCTAATACATCAAGAACCGTAAACGCAACATCGGTCGTTCCCTGAATTCTGCATCCATACTTCGAAGCAACGCAGTCAAACCATCCCATTCTTCTTGGACGTCCTGTTGTTGCGCCATATTCTCCGCCATCGCCGCCGCGTCTTCTCAGTTCTTCTGCCTCTTCTCCAAAAATTTCGCTCACAAAAGCGCCTGCTCCTACTGCGCTGGAGTATGCTTTACATACTGTGATAATTTTCTTAATCTCATACGGAGGAATTCCGGCTCCGATTGCACCGTATGCCGCAAGGGTAGAGGATGAAGTTACCATTGGATAAATTCCGTGATCCGGATCTTTTAGAGAACCTAGCTGTCCTTCCAGTAAAATCTCTTTTCCTTCTTTGATTGCATTCCAAAGATATGCAGAGACATCACATACATATGGAGAGATCATCTCTTTGTATTCCATCAATTCCTCATAAATCTTTTCCGGTTCCAGAGCCGGCTTATGATATAAGTACTCTAACGTTACATTTTTCGTCTCACATACTCTGCGGACTTTTTCCATTAATTCTTCTTTTTCACCAAAAAGCTCACTGACCTGGAAACCAATTTTTGCATATTTGTCAGAATAAAAAGGAGCAATCCCTGATTTTGTGGATCCAAAAGAATTTTTTCCAAGTCTCTCCTCTTCATACTGATCAAACAATACATGATAAGACATCACCATCTGAGC
>CALWCS010000169.1 GCA_944376425.1 uncultured Lachnospiraceae bacterium
AACTGACCGGATTGACAAATCTGGATGCACTGTATCTTTCTGAGAAAGAGGTGGAAAACCTCTTCAAAAACTGCATGCTACTTGAGTCAGAGTACTAGGTTTTGAGAAAAACGACGGAAGTCAGGTATCATAAATAAAAAGAACTTACAAGAAAACAATCAGCTTTTTTGTGGAAAAAACAGGATAAATGCGTTATACTGATAAAAAAATCAAGAAGAAAGGAAAAGTGATATGGAGAGAAAAATAGCGGAAATCATTCTCTATTTTCTGTACGGCGGATTAAAACAATTGAATGAACAAGACACGCGAATTCAGAAAGAAATAAGAAGCTGGCGGCCAGGCATGATTTATGGATTAAAATGTGGTCCCGATGGACCGGATCTCTATATCAGAAAAGGAGAATATGGACTGGAAAGATTAGATTATGCCTTACAGGATGTAGCCGACGTCTGCATTGAGTTTAAAAGTTTTCACCATGCTTTTTATGTTTTGACAGGAAGGCAAAGTGTTGCAGATGCGTACGCACACCATAATTTTACCCTTTATGGAGATATTGGGCAAACGATGTCATTTGCAAGATGTGTAGATCTTTTAGAGACCTATTTATTCCCGAAACTGATTACGGCACGGATTTTAAAGGAAGTTCCTAAAAAGCAAAGTTCTTCCGTTTTGCTTTACGGAAAGATTCTTTTGCATGTTCCGGGGGAATGGAAAAAATTTGAGATAGAGAGAAGAAAAGGAGGCAACCATGAGGCACGGATATTATGAATTTCAGCACAGAACGAAAATTATGGCAGGAGATTTGGCACTGGAAAAAATTCCGGCAGAATTAAAAAGTATGGAAGTAAGACATCCAATGATACTTTCAGACCGTGGACTAGAACAGACCGGCACACTTAAAATTGTGCTGCATGCCTTAGAGGAAGGAGGAATCCGACCGCAATGTATTGATACGGATATTCCAAGAGATTCTTCTCTAAGCAGTGTAAAGCGGCTCGCCGGAGAATACAGAGAAAAAAAGTGTGACTGTATCGTAGCAGTCGGCGGGGGATCAGTGCTTGATACTGCAAAAGGAGTACGCATGGTACTCTCGCAAAATACAAAAGATCTGACTCACCTTGCAGGATGTGAAAGTTTAAAAAAAGGAAAGGAAATTCCATTTGCAGCCATTCCAACCACAGCGGGAACCGGATCGGAATCGACGCTGGTAGCTGTGATAAAAAATGATAAAAGTAAGATAAAAATGGAGTATATTTCATATTATCTTCAGCCTGACATTGCAGTTTTAGATGTAAGAATGACACAGACACTTCCGAAAAGACTGACAGCCTCTACTGGGATGGATGCACTTTGTCATGCTATAGAGGCGTATACATGCATACAGAAAAATCCGCTCAGCGATGCCTATGCATTCGCGGCGATTGAGATGATCCGGGATCATTTATTTACTGCTGTTCAGTGGGGAGGAAAAAAAGAGTCACGCCTTGCTATGGCAAATGCTTCTATGATGGCCGGAGCAGCTTTTTCCAATTCTATGGTGGGAATCATACATGCCATAGGACATGCATTAGGCGGAGTCTGTCATGTTCCGCATGGAGATGCGATGAATATTTTGCTTCCTCATGGCATGAAGTATAATTATAAGGTATGCAGGGAAGACTATGCAAAACTGCTCTTACCGCTTGCCGGACCGGAGGTATATGCAAAGACACCGGAAAAAGAGAGAGCAAAAGAGACGATTCGGATCGTGATAAATATGAGAAAAAAACTGCACCGGATCTGCGGACTGCCGACTCATTTAAGAGAAGCAGGAGTCAAGCCTGAAGATTTTGAAAAAGTTGCAGAAACAGCAATCAATGACGGAGCAATGATTGTAAATCCAAGAGCAGCAGGGATAGAAGATGTTTTAAAGATTCTTGCAAAAGCATATTGAGGTGAAAAAATGGAAGAAGAAAAAGTCAAAAAACTAGTAGAGAAGCAGAGAAATTATTTTTTGTCAGGCAGAACAAAAGCGATCCAGGCAAGGATGGCGGCACTGACAAAGCTGGAACAGGCGATCAAAGACAGAGAAAAAGAAATCCATGCAGCGCTGAAAAAAGATTTAAATAAAGCAGATATGGAATCGTATATGTCAGAGACAGGCATGACATATGCCGAGCTTTCTTACGTAAAAAAACATTTAAAGAGGTGGGCTGCTCCAAAAACGGTAATCACTCCTTTTGCACAGTTTCATGCAAAATCTTTTTCCTACCCGGAACCATACGGTGTCGTTTTGATTATGTCTCCGTGGAATTATCCGTTTATGTTGACGATGGAACCATTAATCGGAGCAATTGCGGCAGGAAACTGCTGTATTTTGAAACCTTCTGCCTATTCGCCGAATGTCTCTAAAGTAATCTGTGAGATGATAGAATCTACCTTTCCAAAAGAATATATTGCAGTGGTAGAAGGAGGAAGAAAAGAAAACGCAGCCCTGCTGGAACAGCGTTTCGATTATATTTTCTTTACAGGCGGTGTTACTGTCGGAAAATATGTGATGGAAAAAGCGTCGGCGCATCTGACTCCGGTAACTTTGGAGCTGGGAGGAAAAAGTCCCTGCATTGTTGACAAAACGGCAAACGTAAAACTTGCCGCAAAAAGGATTGTATTTGGAAAATTTTTAAACTGCGGACAGACATGCGTGGCTCCGGATTACCTTTTAGTGCAAAAAGAAGTAAAAGCAGAGCTTGTTCATTATCTGATCCGATATATGAAGAAAATGTATGGAGAACATCCTCTGGAAAATGAAAAGTATCCAAAGATGATCAACGAAAAACATTTTGACCGTGTTTGCGGATTGATAAAAAATATGGAAATTATAGCCGGAGGAACATGTGACAGAAAGAAATTAAAAATTGCGCCGACTCTTTTAGATCATGTATCGCCAAATGATCCGGTCATGAAAGAGGAAATTTTCGGACCAGTTCTTCCGATTTTGACATATCAGGATTTTTCCGAAGCAGAACGGTTTATCAGAAAAAGAGAAAAACCGTTAGCTCTTTACTTGTTTACAACCGACAAAGAGATGGAGAAGCGTGCGCTTAAAAATCTGTCTTTTGGAGGAGGCTGTATTAATGATACGATTATTCATCTTGCCACGTCGAGACTTGGATTTGGAGGAGTCGGCGGAAGCGGGATGGGAAACTACCATGGAAAATATAGTTTCCAGACATTTTCTCATCAAAAAAGCATCGTAAAAAAGTACAATTGGATCGATTTGCCGATGCGGTATCAGCCGTACAATTCCTGGAAAGAATGGATGGTACGGATGTTTTTAAAATAAAAAAATACAGAAATGATAATCTCCGGGCTGCAGTATCTGCACCCGGATTTTTTATGTTGGAAAAATTTTTCGGGAAACAGAAAAATAAGAAAACATAGAGATTTCATACTGTATATGCTACTGTCTTGACAATTAACAAGACATATGGCATATTTATAACAATAAAAATTTAACATCTATGCGCTTTTCAGCGCAGATAGGAGGAAAAAATGTCAGATTTGACAGAAAAGATCCAAAGATTAAAAAAAGAAAAAAATGCCGTAATCTGTGCTCATTATTATGTAGAAAGTGAAGTTCAAGAAATTGCAGATTACATAGGAGACTCTTACTATCTTGCAAAAATTGCATCAGAGTTAGAGGAGAAAATCATCGTCTTTTGCGGCGTACTATTTATGGGAGAAAGTGCGAAAATTCTAAATCCGGACAAGACGATTTTAATTCCGGATCCTCAAGCAGATTGTCCGATGGCTCATATGGCACAGGAAGAGACAATTAAGAATATGAGGAAACAATATGAGGATCTTGCCGTTGTCTGCTATGTCAATTCTGATGCAAAATTAAAGGCATGTTCCGATGTATGTGTGACATCTGCAAACGCTCTTAAGATTGTAAAAAAGTTGCCAAACAAAAATATTTATTTTATACCGGATCAAAATCTTGGTATGTATATTGCACAGCAAGTGCCAGAGAAAAATTTTTTGTTCCATGCAGGATATTGCCCGATCCATCATGAGTTAACCGCAGATGATGTAAAGAAAGAGATGAAATTGCATCCAAAAGCAAAAGTATTAGTTCATCCTGAATGTAAAAAAGAAGTGACAGAACTTGCAGATTATGCAGGAAGTACTTCAGAAATTCTTTCTTATGCAAAAAACAGTACAGAAGAGGAATTTATGATCTGTACAGAAAGAGGCGTTTTTCATCAACTGCAAAAACAAAACCCCAAAAAACATTTCTACGCTGTAGGAAACGGACAGTGCTGCGAGGGGATGAAGAGAATTACGTTACAGAAGGTAGCAGATGCACTGGAAAAAGAAAAACCGGAAGTTTTGGTAGAAGAAAGCCTTAGAAAACATGCTGAAAAATCTTTGCAGAGAATGTTAAAACTTGCAGAGTAAGAGAAAAAATAAATTTTTAAGGGTACCGCGGAGGAAAAAAATGATAAATACAGAAAAATATGATATGATAGTAGTTGGAACAGGAGCAGCGGGTTTATTTGCTGCTCTTTGTATGCCAGAGCAATATCAGGTCCTGATGATTACGAAAGATAAAATAGAAAACAGTGATTCTTACCTTGCCCAGGGAGGAATCTGCATGTTAAAAAGTCCAGAAGATTTTGACAGCTATTTTGAAGATACCATGCGGGCCGGCAGGTACGAAAACAGCCCGGAATCAGTAAAGATTATGATCGAAAATTCTCAAGAGATGATCCGGGAACTGATTGCATACGGAGTGGAATTCGACAGACAAAAGGACGGCAGCCTTGAATTTACAAGAGAAGGAGCACATTCCACTTACCGCATTTTGCATCATGAAGATGTGACGGGAAAAGAGATTACCAGTAAATTGATCGCTCAGGTAAAGGAAAGAAGAAACATTACGGTGAGAGAGTATGTAACAATGGTGGATCTGATTACGGAAGAGAATCGTTGTTTTGGAGTGGTTGCAATTGACCAGGAAAAAGAAATCTATGCATTGTATGCGGACAATGTAGTCTTGGCAACAGGAGGAATTGGAGGATTATTTCAGGAGTCGACTAATTTTCCTCATATTACAGGGGACAGTTTTGCAATCGCTCTGAAAAAAGGAATTGAACTGGAAAATCTTCAATATATCCAGATTCACCCGACTACGTTGTACTCTAAGCGTCCGGGACGACGATTTCTGATTTCGGAGTCAGTTCGGGGAGAAGGCGCTGTTTTGCTGGACAAAAATGGCAATCGATTTGTTGATGAATTGCTGCCAAGAGATGTTGTGACAGAAGCGATCAAAAGGCAGATGGAACGGGACGGAGAGGATCATGTATATCTTTCTCTGGAACATTTAAGTCCAGAAGAGATTGAGCGTCATTTTCCACATATCGAAAAACGATGTCTGGAGGAAGGATACGATATCAAAAAAATGCCGATTCCGGTAGTGCCGGCACAGCATTATCTGATGGGCGGAATCAAAAGCGATACATACGGCAGAACTTCTATGGAACATTTATTTGCTGTGGGAGAGACTGCCTGCAATGGAGTTCACGGAGCAAACCGTCTTGCCAGTAATTCGCTGTTAGAAAGTCTTGTCTTTGCAAAACGTGCGGCGGCTGTAATTACAAATCAGGCGGATCAGACACAGTGGAAGGAAATTCCTGTACGGGAAGAATTATATCAGGACGAAGAGGCGATGCGTAAAGAGAAACGTCTTTTAGTGATGAGAGAGATTAAAAGAAGGGATGAGGATTTCTATGTTAAATGGTGTAACTATGCAAATTAATACGGACGATTATATTATGCATGCACTGAGAGAAGATATTACAAGTGAGGATGTCACGACAAATGCAGTGATGCCTGATGCAAAACCTGGAAAAGCAGATCTGATCTGCAAACAGGATGGAATGATCTGCGGACTTTCTGTATTTCAGAGAGTATTTGAACTGTTGGATAAAAATGTAAAATTTGAAACACAGTGTAAAGATGGCGACTTTGTGAAAAATGGTCAGATGATCGGAGTGATTCATGGAGATATTCGTGCATTGCTTTCCGGAGAACGAACAGCCCTCAATTATCTTCAGAGAATGAGCGGAATTGCAACGATGACGCATCAGATGGCAAAAGAACTGGAAGGAAAACATACAAAATTGCTGGATACGAGAAAAACAACTCCAAATATGCGTCCATTTGAAAAATATGCAGTAAAAGTAGGAGGAGGATATAATCATCGCTATAATTTGTCTGACGGCATTTTAATCAAGGATAATCATATCGGAGCAGCAGGAAGTATTAAAAAAGCGGTAGAGATGGCACGTGAGTACGCTCCGTTTGTGAGAAAAATTGAGGTGGAAGTAGAGACGCTCGATCAGCTTGATGAGGCGCTTGAAGCGGGAGCAGATATCATTATGCTGGATAATATGAGCCTGGAAGAAATGAAGCTTGCTGTTGGAAGAGCAAGCGGAAAAGCGCAGACAGAGTGTTCCGGAAATGTGACGATAGAACGCTTGAAGGCGATTGCCGAGGTAGGTGTAGACTATGTCTCAAGCGGCTTGATGACACATTCGGCATCGATTTTAGACTTATCTATGAAAAATCTGGTACCGGAAGAAGAATAAAGGAGAAATTCTCTTTACCCCGTAAATTCATTTATGATATAATAAGCCAAAAGTCATGAGCTTCTGTGGAAGCGGGAATGCTTGACAGTTCAACTATGGTATCATATCATCATCCCATAGAAAATTTGAGGAAAAACGAAAAGAGAAAAGAATAGCAAGGAAACAGATGACACATTTTTTTGTTTTTCGGTTAAATTTCTGAGAGTAAAAAGGTCAGGAGAAAAGGGAAAGAACAGGTGTCTGGGAAACAAAAGGATAAAGATTAGATACGTAAAAATCTGCTGAAAGAAAGGATATTAATCTGGATGGATAAAGGGGAATTTTTAAGGGTTCTAAGAGAACGGCTATCAGGTGAGATACCTGAATATAAAGTACAGGAACATCTTCGGTACTACGATAACTATTTGTCAGAAGAAATACGGTCTGGAAAAACAGAAAAAGAAGCGATAGAAGCACTTGGCAGCCCCTATTTGATTGCAAAAACAATATTGGATATGGAAGAGCAAGAAGAACCGGAGGAAGAAAGAGCAGAAGAAAGTGAAGAGTTTTCTTACTATTATAATGATGATGAGAAAAAATCTCAGCCAAGGTACCATAGAAAGAAGGAAATACGAATGAATAGCTGGACTGGAAAAATAATTCTGACAGCAATCGTCTTGATCATTTTAATTTTAATCATTGCAATTTTTACATTTGTAGGATCAATAATGGCTTTGCTTGTTCGTTTCTTGTTTCCTGTTTTAGTGATTGGTTTAGTCATTTATCTGTTTAAAAAAGGAAAAAGCGGCTATTAAAGACCGGAAATAAAAAAGACGGAGCGGATACAGCGGACTTAATAAATTAGAAGTCTATGCTGCTGTATCAGTTCCGTCTTTTTGATTCCTCTGTTTTTGAATGCGCAAAATACGCAGACACCGTTTTCTTTCGTTTCTGAAATATCAGTCGAAATCGAAACATAGATTTGTTTTTATCAGGAATCATACGGTATTAATTTACTGAAACGATGGAGGTATTGAGATTCCTGATAAAATTTGACCGACAGCACAAGTCAATGAAGATACAGGCTGAAGAGGATAAAGGCTGGGCAGAAATTATCTTCCGCAGTTCTTTCCATATTCATCTTTGCCGCAGTTTTGTTCAGAATCTGTATTGTTTTGTGCGTAACTGTTATACGCGGACTGAGAAGATTTATTTTTGGACTTGCCATAGCTTGATTCTGCATGTGTGTGGCAGTTTCTTCCGTTTAATTCGTTTTTGCTTTTAGAAGTTGTATTTTTGTTCATAATGAAATGCCTCCTTAAATATATTAATAATTGTTACGAAATTTATTATTTCACGGATTTATTTTTTTATACTTCCAATTTTTTTTGAAGTTTTTTTGTCAATTTTTGTCGAATTTGGTTGGTTTGTAAGTAAAAGTTAAAAGTTTTTTAATTTTCTATTGCATTTTCTCTTAATATATATTATAATGAACTCCGTAAAAAGAATTTACCCTTCAATAAT
This sequence comes from uncultured Lachnospiraceae bacterium, assembly GCA_944376425.1. Classification (GTDB taxonomy): domain Bacteria; phylum Bacillota; class Clostridia; order Lachnospirales; family Lachnospiraceae; genus JAGZHZ01. The sequence continues at coordinate 8,136 of CALWCS010000169.1, forward strand.
TTTTTTTACGAACCCCTTATTAATTATTTATACTCCCCTCGAAAAGCCAGGTAGCTCCCCTACCTGGCTTTTCTTTTTTGTCTCACAGGAAAAATGCAACAATTTTTTTGAAACAAAAAACTTTGCAGAATATGCATTCGCACGAGAGAAGGAAAGCAGCAACAGAGACCGGAAGAAAGAGTTCCTGTATTGCCTGGAAAAAACAGATAAATTTAGATAAGACATATCTTGTCTGGCTGCACGAAAAAATAGATGATACATACAATAGAGAATAGGAAGGAGTGTGAAACAATGCCAGACTTCGAAACAATTCCAGCAAAAGATCTCGATTTGCTGATTCATAAAAAAAATTGTTTTATCATTGATTTGCGCATGCCGGATGAGTATATGGAAAGACATATAAAAGGCGCGGTGAATATTCCTTATCATCGTTTAGGAAATTGCCGCAGTCTTCCGGATGATATGGAATTAGTACTGTACTGTGAAAGAGGTTCCGTCAGCATGATAGCTGCACGGGAATTGGCGGAAAAAGGATATCATGCGAAAAGTGTTGTAGGAGGAATTCATGCATATCGCGGCAGGTATCTGGAATCTTTCCGCCAAAAAGGAACTGAGTTTTTAAAATGATTGACAGGAGTTTACAGTGGCATTAATATTAAGGAAAGAAGCAAATGAAAAAACGCAGACATTTGCAGACAATCAGGCAAATGTCTGCCAAAGCAGAATGGAGGATTATACAGAATGAAATTTATGATCGCATCCGATATTCACGGATCCGTATGGTATTGTGCCAAAATGCTGGAAGCATATAAAAGAGAAGAAGCCCAAAGACTGATCCTGCTTGGAGATATTTTATATCACGGACCGCGCAATGATTTGCCAAAGGAATATCAGCCTAAACAGGTCATAGCAATGTTAAATCCAATGAAAAATGAGATTTATGCAGTGAGGGGAAATTGTGAAGCTGAAGTAGATCAGATGGTTTTAGAATTTCCGGTTCTTGCAGACTACGGATTCTTTTTGTGCGGCAGCCGTGCCATCTATATGACACATGGGCATCATTATCATCCTGGTAATTTACCTCCGATGAGAGAAGGAGATGTTTTACTGTACGGACATACTCACGTACTCAAAGCAGAAAAAATGGGAGCTTTTTATCAGGTAAATCCTGGGTCGGTATCTATTCCGAAAGAAGGTAATCCACCAAGCTATGCTATTTTTGAAAACAATACGTTTACGATAAAGACGCTTGATGGGGAAGTACTGCGTACCTTGACACTCTCTTAAAAAATAGAAAAGAACAGGAGAAAAAAGATGGAGATGATGGAACTGATTGCGCCTTGTCATTTTGGACTGGAGGCTGTGCTGAAAAGAGAAATTCTGGATCTGGGATATGAAATCAGCCATGTAGAAGACGGAAAAGTGACATTTTTAGGAGATGCAGAGGCGATTGCATATGCGAATGTGTTTTTACGGACAGCAGAGAGAATCTTGCTGAAAGTAGGAAGTATTCATGCAGAATCATTTGACGAACTGTTTGAAAAGACAAAACAGCTTCCATGGGAAGATTATATTCCAAAGGACGGAAAATTTTGGATTACAAAGGCAAATTCCATTAAGAGCAAATTATTTAGTCCTTCTGATATTCAGTCTATTATGAAGAAGGCAATCGTAGAACGGCTAAAGACGAAATACCAGATTTCCTGGTTTGAAGAGAGCGGTCAGGAATATCCGATACGTGTCTCTTTTATGAAAGATGAGGCTGTGATTGGAATTGATACCTCAGGAGTTTCTCTGCACAAACGAGGGTATCGAAAGATGACGGCAAAGGCACCGATTACTGAGACACTTGCGGCAGCCCTGATTTTACTGACGCCATGGAAAAAAGACCGGATTTTAGTTGATCCTTTTTGCGGCAGCGGAACGTTTCCGATAGAGGCGGCTATGATTGCGGCGGACATGGCACCAGGTATGAACAGGACGTTTCTTTCAGAGGGATGGACAAATCTGATTCCAAAAAAATGCTGGTACGATGCGGCAGATGAGGCAAGAGAAAGATTGAATACAAGTGTGGAAGTCGATATTCAAGGCTATGACATTGATGCAGAAGTGATTCGGGCAGCACGCGAAAATGCAAAGCTTGCAGGAGTGGATCATATGATTCATTTTCAAAAAAGAGCAGTCAGTGAACTGAGTCATCCAAAGAAATACGGTTTTATCATCACAAATCCTCCGTACGGGGAAAGAATTGAAGAAAAGAAAAACCTTCCTCAATTATACAGAGAAATCGGAGAAAGTTTTGCAAGACTGGATTCCTGGTCAGAATATATAATTACAAGTTATGAGGATGCCGAGAAATATATCGGAAAAAAAGCGGACAAGAACAGAAAAATTTACAACGGAATGATTAAGACATATTTTTATCAGTTTTTAGGACCGAAACCGCCAAAACAAAAAAAATAAACAAGATGGAGAGATCAACTCTGAAAAACAGGAAAAAGCGCAGAGATGTTTCTGCATCTATGGTACAGAGAAAAGAAGAGGGATATTACGAGGTAAAGATAGTATTAAGAAAGGAGAAGCTACTAGGCAAAATATCCAGAAATAGAAGCGAAAAGTACAAAAACCTGCACGTTAAAACGCAACAAAATCTCGATATGGGTATTTGTCCATATTTTGAGTAGCAAAGATGGATGAAACGACTAGAACATATTTTGACTGTGATGATTGTTTTTTGCTGTATTTATGGAGTTCTTCAGTATATGGGCGTTCAGCTGCCGCAAATTCCTGGAATGGAAGGTGTCACAGTTGCAGAAGAAGAAACAGAGGAAGAATTTACAGAAGAATTGCCAAGGCGATATGATTTGAGAGAGACTGGAAAGCAGCCTGTGGTCAGAAGTCAGGGAGGACTGGGAACGTGCTGGGCGATTGCAGCATCGTCAGCTTTGGAGTCAACTTTGCTTCCTGAAGAAGAACTTGTATTTGCAGCAGATCATATGTCTCTAAGAAACAGTTTTGAGAGATCCCAAAACGACGGAGGAGATTATACAATGGTTATGGCATATCTGACAGCTTGGCAAGGACCTGTTTTGGAAGAGGATGATCCGTACGGAGACGAGTATTCTCCGGATCATTTAAATCCTGTCAAGCATGTACAGGAAATTCAAGTTTTTAAAGGAAAAAATTATCAGAAGATAAAAGAAGCCATTTACCGTTACGGCGCGGTCCAGACATCCATCTATATGGATTTGCAGTCTTCTAACAGTGTGTCAGAATATTATAACAGCGATACGTATGCTTACTGCTATCCTGTTGCAGAGGCGGCAAATCATGACATTATCATTATTGGATGGGATGATGATTATCCAGCTGAAAATTTTAGACAAGGTGTGACAGAAGACGGAGCTTTTATCTGTCAAAACAGTTGGGGAACAAAATTTGCGGAAGACGGAGTCTTTTATGTGTCATACGAGGATGCCAAAATTGGAGAAAATAGTGTGGTATATACAAAGATAGAACCGACAGATAATTATGATAAATTGTATCAGACAGATTTGTGCGGATGGGTAGGACAACTGGGATATGAAAAGGAGAGCTGCTATTTTGCCAATGTTTATACGGCAGACTCTGCACAGGATTTAAAGGCAATTGGAATCTATGCTTTGGGAGAAAACACAAGATATAGAGTTTATGTGATCAATGATTATGAGAGCACGATAGACCTTGTTCTGAAAAAAGTCTGTACAGAAGGAAGAATTGCAAATCAGGGCTTTTATACAATACCGCTTGAAGATGAAATTTCAGTGGAAGAAGGAGAAAAATTTGCAGTGATTGTGGAAATATCTACGCCTGGGACTAATTTTCCCGTGGCAGTAGAATATAAAAGCGACGAAGAAGACAGTTATATTGATTTGTCTGACGGAGAAGGATATATCAGTTCTAATGGATTTGTATGGACAAACGCGGAGGAAAATTACAACAGCAATATTTGTCTGAAAGTATATGCGGATGAAAAACAGTAGAAAGAGAGGAACAGACAGTGAGAGACAGAATCATTTTTGCAACAGGAAATATGGGAAAGATGAAAGAAATAAAGATGATTTTGGAAGATTTGAATATTCCTGTAGTTTCCATGAAAGAAGCAGGAATTACGGCAGAGATCGTAGAAGATGGGAAATCTTTTGAGGAAAATGCCATTATTAAAGCAAAAGCGATCAGCTCTCTGACAGGAGAAGTGGCGCTTGCAGATGATTCGGGACTGGAGATTGATTACTTAAATGGAGAACCTGGAATCTATTCCGCGCGTTATATGGGAGAGGACACTTCTTATCATATCAAAAACGCAAATCTGATTAAACGTTTGGAGGGAGTACCGGACGAAGAGAGAACGGCACGCTTTGTGTGTGTCATGGCAGCTGCATTTCCGGATGGAAGAATAATCACAACACGCGGAACAATAGAAGGAAGAATTGGATATGAAGAACGAGGAAAAAATGGATTTGGATACGATCCTATCTTTTATCTGCCGGAGTATCAATGTACGACATCAGAACTGGAATTGGAAAAAAAGAATGAATTAAGCCATAGAGGAAAAGCACTGCGGCAGATGAAAGAAAGACTGAAAGAGTGGCTAAAAGAGGAATAGGAGAAAAGGGAGAGAAAAATATGAAAATACTGATCGTAAGTGATACGCACCGGAATATTAAAAATCTGGAAGAGGTTATAAAAAAAGTAGAACCGATAGATATGCTGATTCATCTTGGAGATATAGAGGGAAAAGAGGATTTAATACGGAGCATGGTGTCATGCCCGACGCATATTGTGGCGGGCAACAATGATTTTTTTTGTGATCTTCCAAAAGAAGAAAGTATTCAAATAGGAAGATATCATGTACTCTTGACCCACGGTCATTATTATTATGTATTTACAGGAACAGCAGTACTGAAACAAGAGGCGGTTGCAAGAGGATATGATATTGCGATGTTCGGTCATACACATCGTCCCATCTTAGAAATTGAAAATCAGATTACGGTACTAAATCCAGGCAGTATTTCGTATCCAAGACAGGAGGGACATCGTCCTAGTTATATTATTATGGAAATCGACAGAGAAGGAGAAGCGCACTATACGATTAATTATTTGTAGTATTTGTCAGAATTATTGAGAAAATAAAAAAAACAAAAAAATTAAAAAAAGTGTTGACATTCTAAACTGTTTGTACTATACTATGACTTGCGTTAAGGATGAAGTGCTGAAAACGTCGAGAACGGGGTGTGGCTCAGCTTGGCTAGAGCGCCTGGTTTGGGACCAGGAGGTCGCAGGTTCGAATCCTGTCACCCCGATTTCATCCTAGATTATGCGGGTGTAGTTCAATGGTAGAACACTAGCC
>CALWCS010000170.1 GCA_944376425.1 uncultured Lachnospiraceae bacterium
GAACTGGGACCGTCCGATTTTAACAGATTCTGGTGGATTTCAGGTCTTTTCTCTTGCAAAACTGCGTAAAATTCAAGAAGAAGGGGTTTATTTTAACTCTCATATTGAAGGAAGAAAGATTTTTATGGGACTGGAACAGAGAATGGAGATTCAGTCGAATTTAGGCTCTACGATTGCGATGGCTTTTGATGAATGTCCGCCAAGCAAAGCAGAGCGTGATTATGTGCAAAAATCAGTCGATCGAACGGTCAGATGGCTGGAACGGTGTCAAAAAGAGATGAAACGTTTAAATGAACTGCCTGATACGGTAAATCCGCATCAGATGCTGTTTGGAATTAATCAAGGCGGGATCTATGAAGATATTCGGATCGAACAGGCAAAAAGAATTGCCCAGATGGATCTGGACGGCTATGCAATCGGAGGACTCGCAGTCGGAGAAACGCATGAGGAAATGTATCGCATTTTGGATGTAACGGTTCCGCATTTGCCTGAGGAAAAACCGACGTACCTGATGGGAGTCGGAACTCCGGCAAATATTCTGGAAGCCGTAGACAGAGGAGTTGACTTTTTTGATTGTGTCTATCCTAGCAGAAATGGACGTCACGGACATGTCTACACTTCACACGGAAAACTGAATCTGTTCAATGCCAAGTACGAGTTAGACGACAGACCGATTGAAGAAGAATGCAATTGTCCGACATGCCGCCATTACAGCAGGGCGTATATCAGACATCTCCTAAAAGCAAAAGAAATGCTTGGAATGCGTCTGTGTGTGCTGCACAACCTGTATTTTTATAATCATTTAATGGAAGAAATTCGTGAAGCAATCGATGCAGGATGCTATCAGGAATTCAAAAAGAAAAAACTGGACGGATTCGAAGGAAAATAAAAAAAGCATAAAAATGGAAAAACTACTTGAAAGTCAAGGGATTTTTGTGTACTATAAATCAGAAAGTGCTTTATTATTTTTTAACGCCGGGAAAAAGCCGGGAGATTGGCAAGCAGCACAGTGATGGAAAGCACAAGGAGGAAATGGAATGAATTTATTAGAAACAGCTTCAGCCGGAGGCGGCATCGTCATGATTATTCTCTATATTGTCGTAATCGGCGGTATCATGTATTTTATGGCAATCAGACCTCAGAAGAAGGAACAAAAAAGAATGGCACAGATGCTTTCAGAATTAACAGTCGGAGACTGGGTAGTGACGACAAGCGGATTTTACGGAATGGTGATTGATATCACAGAAGAAGACGTGATTGTAGAGTTTGGAAGCAACAAAAACTGCAGAATTCCAATGAAAAAATCGGCGATTGCGGAGATTGAAAAACAGGATAATGAATAAAAAAACAGAAAAAGAACCCGAAAAAGGTTCTTTTTTTTATCGCTATAATGTGGTATAGTATGAATATTATGTTGAATAAAGAGTTCTGCTTGCGGAACTTTCGCGCTGAGCCGGGTTGCTGCTGCAACATGACTTCTCTTCGCGCGAGTAACAATGAATGTAAAAAAATACAGAAAATGGAAGAAATAATTACAGGAAAGAAGGATAGAACCATGAATTACAACATAGCAGTCATTCCGGGTGACGGAATCGGACCGGAAATTGTAAAAGAAGCAAGAAAAGTGCTGGATGCGGCAGGAGAAAAATATGGATTTTCCCTGAAATATCAGGAAATTTTGATGGGCGGCGCTTCCATTGACGTCCATGGCGTGCCTTTGACAGAGGAAGCGATTGCGGCGGCAAAAAAAAGTGATGCAGTGTTGATGGGATCGATAGGAGGAGACGCAAAGACGTCTCCGTGGTATCAGCTTCCGCCTGAAAAAAGACCGGAGGCAGGACTGCTTAGAATTCGAAAAGAACTGAATTTATTTGCCAATGTAAGACCAGCGTATCTGTATGAAGAATTAAAAGCAGCATGTCCGCTAAGAGATGAGATTATCGGAGACGGATTTGACATGGTCATTATGAGAGAACTGACAGGCGGTCTGTACTTTGGAGAGAGATCTACAACAGAAGAAAACGGAGTGAAAAAAGCGGTGGATACGCTGGTATATGATGAAAAAGAAATCCGCCGTATTGCGATAAAAGGATTTGAAATTGCAAGAAAAAGAAGAAAAAAAGTAACCAGTGTGGACAAGGCAAATGTGCTGGATTCTTCCAGACTTTGGAGAAGTGTTGTCGAAGAAGTGGCAAAAGAATATCCGGACGTTGCACTGGAACATATGCTGGTAGACAACTGCGCGATGCAGCTTGTCAGAGATCCGAAACAGTTTGATGTCATCTTGACGGAAAACATGTTTGGAGATATTTTATCTGATGAGGCAAGTATGGTGACAGGGTCGATCGGTATGCTCTCTTCCGCAAGTTTGAATGAAACAAAATTTGGTCTGTATGAGCCAAGCCATGGCTCTGCGCCGGATATCGCGGGAAAGAATCTGGCAAATCCGATTGCCACGATTTTGTCAGCAGCAATGATGCTGCGCTATTCTCTGGATTTGGATGAAGCCGCAGCCGCAGTGGAGGCAGCAGTAAAACAGGTATTGGCTGACGGATATCGTACAGCAGACATTTTTTCGGAAGGATGTAAAAAGGTAGGTACAACGGAAATGGGCGATCTGATCGCGTCCAGAATATAGAGATGAGAAGAGGAAAAGGAGAAAAACCATGAAAAGTGATGCAGTAAAAAAAGGGATGCAGCAGGCACCTCACAGATCTTTGTTTAACGCACTGGGATTGACAGAAGAAGAGATGGAACGCCCTTTAGTCGGGATTGTCAGTTCTTATAATGAAATTGTTCCGGGACATATGAATCTGGATAAAATCGTAGAAGCAGTAAAATTAGGAGTTGCAATGGCAGGAGGAACACCGAGGGTGTTTCCTGCAATCGCTGTCTGTGACGGAATTGCGATGGGACATATCGGAATGAAATATTCCCTTGTGACAAGAGATCTGATTGCAGATTCCACAGAAGCGATGGCGCTTGCTCATCAGTTTGACGCACTTGTCATGGTTCCAAACTGCGATAAAAATGTTCCGGGACTTTTAATGGCAGCAGCGAGAATCAATGTCCCAACTATTTTTGTCAGCGGCGGACCAATGCTTGCCGGTCATGTAAAAGGAAAGAAAAGAAGCCTTTCTAGTATGTTTGAGGCAGTCGGAGCATATGCGGCAGGAACTATGACACAAGAAGATGTACGGGAAATGGAAGAAAAAGTTTGTCCGACGTGCGGTTCGTGTTCTGGAATGTATACGGCAAACAGCATGAACTGTCTGACGGAAGTGCTTGGAATGGGATTAAAAGGAAACGGAACCATTCCGGCTGTTTACTCTGAGAGATTAAAACTTGCAAAACATGCCGGAATGCAGGTGATGGAACTGCTCAGAAAAAATATCCGTCCAAGAGATATTATGACAAAAGAAGCGATCTTAAATGCGCTGACTGTCGATATGGCACTTGGATGCTCTACGAACAGTATGCTTCATATTCCGGCGATCGCTCATGAAATCGGGATGGATTTTGACATTACATTTGCAAACGAGATCAGCGCAAGAACTCCGAATCTTTGCCATCTTGCTCCGGCCGGTCCGACCTATATTGAGGAACTCAATGAGGCAGGCGGCGTCTATGCAGTGATGAATGAGTTAAATAAAAAAGGTCTGCTTCATACAGAATGTATGACAGTGACGGGAAAAACTCTGGGAGAAAATATTGAAGGATGCGTCAATAAAAATCCGCAGGTGATCCGTCCGATTGAAAATCCGTACAGTGAAAACGGCGGTCTTGCTGTTTTGACGGGAAACCTTGCACCAGATGGCAGCGTTGTAAAACGTTCTGCAGTTGTGCCGGAGATGATGGTACATGAAGGACCGGCACGCGTCTTTGAGTGTGAAGAAGATGCGATTGCGGCAATTACAGGAGGAAAAATTGTGCCTGGTGATGTTGTCGTGATCCGCTATGAAGGACCAAAAGGCGGCCCGGGCATGAGAGAAATGCTCAATCCGACTTCTGCAATCGCCGGAATGGGATTAGGTTCCAGCGTTGCACTGATTACAGATGGACGATTCAGCGGCGCCTCAAGAGGAGCATCGATCGGACATGTTTCACCGGAAGCAGCGGTAGGCGGACCGATTGCTCTGGTAGAAGAAGGAGATATCATCCGCATCAATATTCCGGAGACAAAATTGGAACTTCTCGTATCAGACGAAGAACTTGCAAGAAGAAAAGAAAACTGGCAGCCAAGAGAACCGAAGGTAAAAACAGGATATCTTGCAAGATATGCTTCAATGGTGACATCAGGAAACCGGGGAGCAATTTTGGAAATTCCAAAGAAATAGGAAGGAGAAACGTGCATGAAATTAAATGGGTCAGAAATTTTAGTAGAGTGTTTAAAAGAGCAAGGCGTAGACGTGGTATTTGGATATCCGGGCGGAGCAATTTTGAACATTTACGATGCACTGTATAAACACAGCGATGATATTGTTCATATTTTAACGTCACATGAACAAGGAGCGGCACATGCGGCAGACGGATATGCGCGTGCAACGGGAAAAGTTGGAGTTTGTATGGCGACTTCCGGTCCAGGTGCGACAAATCTGGTCACAGGGATTGCAACCGCTTATATGGATTCCGTGCCAGTTGTAGCGATTACTGCAAATGTTACGGTACCGCTGCTGGGAAAAGACAGTTTTCAGGAAGTAGATATTACCGGTATTACAATGCCGATTACAAAGCATAATTATATTGTAAAAGACGTGACAAAACTTGCTGATACGATTCGGGATGCGTTTCGGATTGCAAAAGAGGGAAGACCAGGACCAGTTTTGGTTGACATTGCCAAGGATGTAACGGCTGCCGAGACGGAATATGAAAAGATGGTTCCGGAACCAATCGAACGCAGTACACAATTTATCAAGGAATGTGATCTGGAAACGGTTACAGATCTGATTAACCATTCTAAAAAGCCTTTTATTTTTGTAGGAGGAGGCGCCGTCATTTCAGACGCATCGAAAGAGCTTGCCGAATTTGTAGATAAGGTGCAAGCTCCGGTTGCGGATTCTTTGATGGGAAAAGGAGCTTTTGACGGAAACAGTGAATTATACTGCGGAATGCTTGGAATGCATGGAACAAAAGCATCGAATTTTGGGGTGACACAGTGTGATCTTCTGATTACAATTGGCTCAAGATTCAGTGACCGCGTGATTGGAAACGCCAAAAAATTTGCACAGAATGCAAAAATTGTTCAGATTGATATTGACCCTGCTGAAATCAATAAAAATATTCGCGTTGACGCAAGTATTGTAGGGGATGTCAAAGAAGTACTGAAGAGATTAAATGAACGGATCGAAGAAAACCGGCACGATGAATGGATTGCATCCATTATGGAGCTGAAACATAAATATCCGTTAAAATACAATCACGATGTATTGACAGGTCCATTTATGATAGAGCAGATCTATCATGTAACAGGAGGAGATGCGATCATCACAACGGAAGTGGGACAGCATCAGATGTGGACAGCACAGTTTTATAAATATAAAGAACCGCATACTCTTTTAACATCGGGCGGTCTGGGAACGATGGGATACGGTCTTGGAGCCAGTATTGGAGCAAAGGTCGGAAGACCGGATAAAACGGTAATCAATATCGCAGGCGACGGATGTTTCCGAATGAATATGAATGAGATTGCGACAGCAGCTCGGTATCAAATTCCGATTATTGAAGTCGTCATAAATAATCATGTCCTTGGAATGGTACGTCAGTGGCAGACGCTATTTTACGGAAAACGATATTCCAATACGGTCTTAAACGATGCGGTAGATTTTGTAAAACTTGCAGAGGCAATGGGAGCTGTTGGAATACGCGTTACGAAAAAAGAAGAAGTGGTTCCGGCACTGGAAAAGGCAATTGAGCTGAAAAAGCCGGTTGTAATTGACTGCTACATCGGATGCGATGACAATGTTTTCCCAATGGTTCCTCCTGGAGAAGCAAATGAAAATGCATTTGATCAGGATGATTTAGAAAAAACCTATTGACGAAGTTTTAACAAAAGCGTAGAATAAAAGTATTGAAAATTTAATCGATTATCAGAGTAAAGCAAGGAAGAAGAAACGGATGGATTACATTTCTTCCTTGTTTTGCCATAATTTAGAATTTGGGAGGAAAAAATCATGGGTAGAGTGTACAATTTTTCAGCAGGACCTGCCGTATTGCCAGAAGAGGTTCTAAAAGAAGCAGCAGAAGAGATGTTAGATTACAGGGGCTCCGGTATGTCGGTTATGGAAATGAGTCACCGCTCAAAAGTATTTGATGACATCATTAAAGAAGCAGAAGCAGATTTAAGAGATCTGATGAAAATTCCGGATAATTATAAGGTCTTGTTCCTTCAAGGAGGTGCTTCACAGCAATTTGCCATGATTCCAATGAATCTGATGAAAAACAGAGTGGCTGATTATATTGTGACTGGACAATGGGCAAAAAAAGCGTACCAGGAGGCACAGAAGTACGGTAAGGTCAATAAAATTGCTTCCTCAGAAGATCAGACATTTTCTTATATTCCGGATTGTTCTGACTTGCCGATCAGTGAAGACGCAGATTATGTCTATATCTGCGAGAATAATACGATCTATGGAACAAAGTTTAAAACGCTTCCTAATACGAAGGGAAAAATTTTAGTTTCTGATGTTTCCTCTTGCTTTTTGTCAGAGCCGGTAGATGTCACAAAGTATGGGATTATTTACGGCGGAGTTCAGAAAAATATCGGACCGGCTGGTATGGTGATTGTGATTATCAGAGAAGATTTGATTACAGAGGATGTTTTACCTGGAACGCCGACGATGCTGACGTATAAGACACATGCAGATGCAGATTCTCTTTACAATACGCCAAACTGCTACTGTATTTATATGTGCGGCAAGGTGTTTAAATGGCTGAAAAAAATGGGCGGTCTGGAAGCGATGAAAGTACATAACGAAAAGAAAGCAGCGATTTTATATGATTTTCTGGATCAGAGCAAACTGTTTCAAGGTACTGTCAGAAAAGAAGATCGTTCTTTGATGAACGTACCGTTTGTGACAGGAGACAAAGAAATGGACGCTAAATTTGTAAAAGAGGCAGAAGCAGCAGGATTTGTCAACTTAAAAGGACATCGTACAGTCGGGGGAATGCGTGCAAGTATCTATAATGCAATGCCGATAGAGGGCGTAGAAAAATTAGTGGAATTTATGAGAAAGTTTGAAGAGGAGAATCTGTGAAATGTTGAAATATAGTTGCTTAAATCCGATCTCTGAAAAAGGGCTGGAATTATTTTCGGAAGATTATGAAAAGGTAGATGATTATAAAGAAGCAGATGCGATTTTAGTGCGCAGCGCTTCGATGCATGAAATGGAGCTGCCGGAGAATCTCGAAGCAGTGGCAAGAGCAGGTGCCGGCGTTAATAATATTCCTCTGGACAAATGTGCAGAAAAAGGAATTGTAGTATTTAACACACCAGGAGCAAATGCAAATGGGGTAAAAGAATTGGTCATCTGCGGAATGCTGCTTGCATCGAGAGATATCGTTGAGGGAATTAACTGGGTTCAGTACGATAAAGAAGATGAAAATATTGCAAAGGCAGCGGAAAAACAGAAAAAACAGTATGCCGGATGTGAAATTCAGGGCAAAAAGCTGGGAGTAATCGGACTGGGAGCCATTGGAGTTCAGGTGGCAAATACAGCAATTCACTTAGGGATGAAGGTTTATGGCTATGATCCTTTCATTTCTGTAGAAGCAGCATGGAAACTGTCCAGAAACATCCGCCATATTCAGGACGTAAAGGAAATTTACAGAGAATGTGACTATATTACGATCCATGTGCCTTTGATGGACAGCACAAAATATATGATTAATGAAGAAGCAATCCATCTGATGAAAGAAGGAGTTGTGGTATTAAACTTTGCAAGAGATCTCCTGGTAGATGAAAAAGCAATGGTCAAAGCACTCGAAGAGGGAAGAGTAAAACGCTATGTCACGGATTTCCCGAATCCTACAACAGCAGCGGCAAAGGGAACGATCGTGATTCCTCATCTGGGAGCTTCCACAGAAGAATCGGAAGATAACTGTGCGATGATGGCAGTCAGAGAATTAAGAGATTATATGGAGAATGGAAACATTAACCATTCTGTCAACTATCCGACTTGCGACATGGGAGAATGCAGCCATGTATGCAGAATTGGCATCAATCACAGAAATATTGCGAATATGATCAGTCAGTTTACTTCTATTTTAGGAGAGGCAGATTTTAATATTGAAAATCTGGTCAATGGAAGTAAAGGAGATTACGCTTATTCTCTGCTTGATCTGGATCAGCAGGTTCCGGATGAGATTGTAGAAAAATTGCGGAAATTAGATGGCGTATTGAAGGTACGCGTGATCAAATAAGAATAAAAATCGGGGGCTGTCGCAAAATAATTATGTCTTGCGATAGTCCTTTTTCTATATTAGGATAAAATGTCAGACAGATGATCTTGCAGACCAAATGGAGGTAGATGATATGAAAAAGCAAAAAAAAGCATGGATCAAAAAGATGATAAAAAATGGAAATCATATCAAAAAATGGAGAAATCGCCTTCAGATTCTGACATGGAATATAAGAAAAAATAAAAAAAGATACAGTACTCTGATCCGGATTTGCCAAAAAAGAGCAAGAGATTGGTTCAGAGATAAGAGGAGGAAAAAAACATGGCAGTGGTAAGACCTTTTCGGGCAGTGCGCCCGAGAAATGAACTGGCGTCAAGAATCGCAGCGCTTCCGTATGATGTGTATAACAGAAAAGAAGCAAAACAAGAAGTAGAAAGAGAACCGCAGTCTTTTTTACAGATTGACCGTGCGGAAACAATGTGTCCTGAGGGTGTGGATATCTATGCCCCGGAAGTCTACCAAAAAGCACACGATCTTTTATGGGAAAAAATAGAAAATGGAACTTTTATTCAGGATGAAAAGCCTTGCTATTATCTGTATGAACTGATTATGGAAGGGAGATCTCAGACAGGAGTGGTGGCATGTGCATCGATTGATGATTATCTCAATCAGATTATAAAAAAACACGAATGCACAAGAGCAGACAAAGAAGTAGATAGAATCTGCCATGTAGATGCATGTAATGCACAGACGGGACCGATTTTTCTTGCTTATCGAAAAAACACAGAGCTGAAAAATTTAATTGAAGAAATAAAAAAGAAACCAAAAGAATTTGACTTTATTGCTAAGGATGGAGTAATACATAGAGGATGGAAAATTGACGGAAAGAAAGAGATTGGAAAAATTGAGGCAATCTTTGGCGATATGAAAGAAATTTATATCGCAGATGGACATCACAGAGCAGCTTCCGCAGTCAAGGTGGGTTTAAAAAGAAGAAGAGAACATCCTGATTATACCGGTCAGGAGGAGTTTAATTTCTTTTTATCGGTGTTATTTTCTGAGGAAGAGCTTCTTATCATGGATTATAATCGTGTGGTGAAGGACTTAAACGGATATTCTGAAGAACAGTTTTTAGAAAAAGTAAAAGAAAAATTTGATGTATTTCCAACAGAAAAAGCCGTCAAACCAAAGAAAAAAGGGCAGATTGGAATGAACTTAAAAGAGAAATGGTATCTTTTGGAGTGTAAAGAGGAATATAAAAAGACAGATCCGGTAGAATCCTTAGATGTTTCTTATCTGCAAAGGGAGCTGCTCTGCCCCGTTTTAGGAATCCAAGATCCAAAAACGGATGAAAGAATCTGTTTCATTGGCGGAATTCGTGGCATAGCAGAACTGGAACGACGCGTGAAAGAAGATTGCGAAGTGGCATTTTCTATGTATCCGACTACAATTCAAGAACTGTTTGAAGTAGCGGATGCGGGGAAACTGATGCCCCCAAAATCCACATGGTTTGAGCCAAAACTAAGAAGCGGACTGTTTTTACATTTAATTTAGCATCAAGCAGAAGAAATTCTTTTAATTTCAGTGAAGATCGGTGATGGATATCGGTGATGGCAACTTGTTTTTCACAGGAAAAAATGGTAAAATATTTTCATTAAAATTTACGATTTATGGGAGGATATTTATGGACAAAAAATTATATGATTTGATGGATTGGGCGGCGATTGAAGCAGTCGTTTATTCTGAAGAAGATCATCCTCATTCTCTGTTAGGTGCTCACGAGACAGAAGATGGAGTCTTGATCCAGGCATTTATTCCTTCAGCAACAGAGGTGTCCGTAAAAATTACAGGGGTCAAAGAAGAATATCCGATGGAGCTCGCCGATGAAGCAGGTTTTTTTGCTGTACTGCTTCCAAGAAAAACGATTCCGGAATATCAGTATGAAATTACGTATGAAAACGGAAAAAAAGAAGAAATGATGGATCCCTACGTGTTTGAACCACAGATCTCCGAAGAAATGGCAAAAAAATTTAATGCCGGAATCTGTTATGATATCTATGAAAAACTGGGAGCACATCCAATGACAGTCAATGGAGTAGAGGGCGTCTATTTTGCAGTGTGGGCTCCAAATGCAATGAGAGTCAGCGTAGTGGGAGATTTCAATCTCTGGGACGGAAGAAGAATGCCGATGAGAAGACTGTGGGATTCCGGCATTTTCGAACTTTTCATTCCGGGTCTTACAGTAGGAGAGCTGTATAAATATGAGATCAAAGCCAAAGGAGGGCTGACTTATCTGAAGGCGGATCCTTATGCAAATGCCGCAGAGCTTCGCCCAAATACAGCTTCCATTGTGACAGATTTAAGAAATTTTAACTGGACGGATAAAGAATGGATTGCAGAGCGGAAAAAAAGAGACACGAAAAAAGAGCCGATGTCAATTTATGAGATGCATTTAGGCTCCTGGAGAAAACCGGCAGAAGAGGGACGTGAATTTTATAATTACAAAGAGCTGGCTCCTATGATCGCTGAATATATCAAAGAGATGGGATATACCCATATTGAACTGATGCCTATTATGGAACATCCGTTTGACGGATCCTGGGGATACCAAGTTACAGGATATTATGCGCCGACCAGCCGATATGGAACACCTGAGGATTTTATGTATTTTATGAACTATATGCATGAACAGAAGATAGGTGTTATCTTAGACTGGGTTCCGGCACATTTTCCGCGAGATACGTTTGGACTTTCCAATTTTGACGGAACCTGCCTGTATGAACATCAGGATCCAAGAAAAGGCTGTCATCCTCACTGGGGAACCTTAATTTATAATTACGGAAGACCGGAAGTAAAAAATTTTCTGATTGCAAATGCTCTGTTCTGGGCGGAAAAGTATCATGCAGACGGCATTCGGATGGATGCAGTTGCCTCTATGTTGTATCTGGACTACGGAAAGAACGACGGCGAATGGGTGGCAAACATGTATGGCGGAAATGAGAATTTAGAAGCAATCGAGTTTTTTAAACATTTAAATTCTATCTTTAAGAAAAAAGAAAAAGGTGTGATGCTGATTGCAGAAGAATCGACGGCATGGCCAAAAGTGACAGGAGAGGTAGAAGACGACGGACTCGGATTTGACTATAAATGGAATATGGGATGGATGAATGATTTTATCAATTATATGTCCTTAGATCCTGTCTACCGTTCCGGATGCCATGGAGAACTGACTTTCAGCATGATTTATGCCTACAGCGAAAATTTCATTTTGACACTTTCTCACGATGAAGTAGTACATGGAAAAGCTTCCATGATCGGAAAAATGCCGGGGGAAAGAGAACAGAAATTTGCGAATTTAAGAGCAGCATATGGTTTTATGATGACGCATCCCGGAAAAAAACTGTTGTTTATGGGACAGGATTTTGCACAGTTTTCTGAATGGTCAGAAGAAAGAGAACTGGAATGGAATCTTCTGGAATACGAGGATCATAAAAAGATGCAGCAGTATGTGAAAGATTTAAATAAAATTTATAAAGAATATCCGGCGTTATATGCACTTGACTATGATCCGAAAGGATTTGAGTGGATTAATGCAATCTTAGCCAATGAGAATATGCTGGTATTTACCAGAAATACAAAGAAAAAAGAAGATACTCTTTTAGTAGTCTGCAACTTTTCACCGTTGGTATATGAAAATCACAAGATCGGTGTTCCTTATCCTGGAAAATATAAAGAAATTTTCAACAGCCACCGTCCGGAGTACGGCGGAAAAGTAAATGGAAATCCGCTCTTGAAACAGTCGAAAAAAGATGAATGCGATGACAGACCAAATTCTATTACCATTAAAGTTCCGCCTATGGGGATTGCTATTTTCAGCTATTCAAAGGTGACAGAAAAACCGGTGACAAATAAAACAGCCAAAAAAGATCATGCAGAACCGGCGGCAATAAAGAAGACAAGAAGGAAAAAAAGTCTGAAAGAAGAATTGGAACAAAAGGTTGCAGAAGAAGAAAGCAAGGGAACTCAAAGAGAAATAGAAAAATTTGAAAAGAAAACCGTGTCAGAGTCTAAGATAAAAGAAGTGATGGCTCCGCCAGAAGAACCGGTACAGGAAAAGGAAGTTTTAAAACAAGAAAAGATACAGACGCCAAGTACTGAGATAAAGAAAAAAAAGACAGCAGTCAAGAAAACAAAATCAACGGAAAAAACAAAACGGACAAAAAAAGAACAGAACGAATCGTAAAACAATCATAAATAGTATGAGGTAAACATGGATAGCGTAACAGAACTACAGCAGACTACGGTGGAGGAAGCAAACCGGATGGTCACATATTTTCAGGAAAATGCTTCCAATATTTTAATTTTTGGACTGAGAATTATTTTTGCTGTTGCCATATTTTTCATAGGAAGAAAAGTGATTACACTTCTTCTAAGACCCGTAGACCGATTTTTTAAGCGGAGTATCAAAGAGGAGAGCGGACATCATTTCATGGTGTCTTTGAGCAAAGCCGGAATGTATGTGGTATTGGCTGGAATTCTGGCAAGTATTGTGGGAATTTCTACTACTTCTTTTGCAGCTTTGATTGCGTCTCTGGGCGTTGGCGTCGGTCTTGCTTTGAAAGAATCGATGTCGAATCTTGCCGGAGGTATGATTCTTTTGATGACAAAACCAGTTGGGTCGGGAGAATATATCAAAGAAGATGGTCATGGAAATGAGGGAACGGTTCAAAAGATCGGTTTATTTTATACGACTCTCGTGACTCCGGACAATCAGGTGATCAATCTGCCCAATGGCGTACTTGCAAATTCGGGCATCACAAACGTTTCCGGACAAAAAAAGCGGGAATTACGCTATACCGTAGGAATCTCGTATGAATCTGATTTAAAAAAAGCAAAAAATCTGATCCTGGAAATTTTAAGCCATGAAGAGATGGTACTTCAAGAAGAAAGTAAGCAGGTATTTGTAGATGAGCTAGGCGACAGTGCAGTAAAGATTGGCTGGAGAGCATGGGTTGCGACAGAAAATTATTGGACTGCCAAATGGAATATCCTGGAACAGATTAAGATTGTTTTTGATAAAGAAGGAATTGAAATTCCGTTTTCTCAGCTGGATGTCAATTTAGACACATCAAAGATACGGTCTAAATAGAACGGAAAACTGTCTTTACCGAAAAAAGGAAAGGTGACAAGATGAAAAAAGAACAAACAGAAAACGGAAAAGAACAAAAGAATTTTCACGTACATGTGCATCAGGACGGGACTACCCAAAAGCATGCACATGTACATCATATGGATAAAAATGAGGGATCAATACACAGTCACTCTCATACGCATACCCATGAAAATACAAAAGCTGTTCTGAATCGGCTTTCTCGTGCAATTGGTCATCTCGAATCGATCAAAAAGATGGTGGAGAACGGCAGAGACTGCAGCGAAGTGCTGATTCAGCTTTCAGCCGTAAAAGCAGCAATTAATAACACAGGAAAAGTAATCTTACAAGATCACATACAACATTGTCTGGTGGATGCGATTGAAACAGGAGATTATGAAACAATAGAAGAATTAAATAAAGCAATAGACAGATTTATAAAATAAATCTGATTCTGTTTCTATAAGACAAAGAAATAACTGAAAAAGAATACGCACAAGCCTGAAAAACAGAACAGATACTGTATAGGAGGTTATAATATGAAAATTGATTATTTAAAAGAAATACTCCAGAAGGCTGAAAATATTGTATGTCTTGCCGGCAAAGAAATGTCACGTGAGATGGGAATTCATACTTATATAGAAGCTGCAAAGGCATATGAGATTGAAGAGACATATGGAAGTTCGCCGGAAGAACTCTATACTGCTCAGTGCCTTGCAACAAGACCGGAAAAATTCTATGAATATTACAGAAATGAAGTGCTGATGCAGGACAAAGAGCCAAGTTCGGCATATTATGCGCTTGCAAAGCTTCAGACAAAAGTAAACTTAAGCTGGATTATAACAAGAAGTATCTATGATCTGCCAAAAAGAGCAGGATGCCAGAATGTGATAAACCTGCATGGAACGATCTTTAACAGTCATTGTCCAAGATGCGGGCAGCCTTACTCGAAAGAATATATTTTG
Source organism: uncultured Lachnospiraceae bacterium (assembly GCA_944376425.1). Classification (GTDB taxonomy): domain Bacteria; phylum Bacillota; class Clostridia; order Lachnospirales; family Lachnospiraceae; genus JAGZHZ01. The sequence goes on from CALWCS010000170.1 coordinate 14,512, forward strand.
GAAGCCAAAAAGGTACCGCTGTGTGAAAAATGCGGAGTTCCATTAAATCCGGGCGTAACGATGATGGGAGAGATGGTGGACAATCATGCGATTACAAAAGCGGCAGATGCCGTGTCAAAAGCGGACGTATTGCTAGTGTTGGGCGCAAATCTCAGATCCAAAATCTGCTCTGAGGAATTGCAGTATTTCCATGGAAAAAAATTGGTTTTGATTAATCCGGAAAAACACTATATGGATCATATAGCAGATCTGGTAATCAATGAAAATGTAGAAGATGTAATGAATCAACTAGTAGAGATCTTATAGAAAAAGGAGATGGCTTTTAAATGATGGAGTCAATCAGAAAAGAAGCAGAAGAAATAGCCGAAGAATTACTGACGGCAGCTAATCTGGAAAAAGGAGAAATTCTGATCGTAGGTTGTTCCACAAGTGAGGTGGCAGGAAAAAAGATCGGAACGTTCTCAAATCAAGAACTTGGCGCTGCTATTTTTGATGGGATTCATCAGGCAACAAAAAGACACGGTGTCTATCTTGCGGCACAATGCTGTGAACATTTAAATCGTGCCTTGATTTTGGAAAAAGAAGCGGCAAAACGGTATGGATTTGAGATTGTCAATGTAGTTCCCCAGCCAAAAGCAGGAGGATCTTTTGCGACAGCGGCATATCAGGGAATGAAAGACGCAGTTGCTGTAGAATTTATTCAGGCACATGCAGGAATAGATATCGGAGACACTTTGATCGGAATGCATTTAAGACATGTTGCCGTTCCGGTTCGCATCAGCCATAAAAAATTAGGAGAAGCAAATCTTGCATGTGCACGGACCAGAGCAAAATATATTGGCGGAGAACGTGCCGTCTACAAAAAATAAAGAAAGGATGACAAAAATGAGCAGGATTGATGAAGTAAGAGCAGCAATGGTAGAAGCGATGAAAAATAAAGAGAAAGAAAGAAAAGAATCGCTGTCTATGCTCTTATCCGCTTTAAAAAATAAGGCAATTGATAAGCGCGCAGATTTGACAGAAGCAGAAGAAGATGAAGTTGTCAAAAAAGAAATCAAACAGACAAAAGAAACAATGGATCTGGCTCCAGCAGAACGTACAGATATCAAAGAAATGTGCCAGAAAAGGCTGGATGTTTTAAAAGAATTTGCGCCGAAAGAAATGAGTGAGGAAGAGATTAAAGCAACGATTTGCTCTGTATTGGAAAAACTTGGAATTGAAAATCCAACGGGAAAAGATAAAGGAAAAATTATGAAAGAGTTAATGCCGCTCGTGAAAGGAAAAGCGGATGGCTCTCTGGTAAACCAGATAGTAGGGTCAATGCTGTCTTAATTGTTTAAAAAAATAAAAAAATTAAAAAAAGACTTGCAAAAGTAGAAAAAAGGTTATATAATAACGGAGTGCAGTGAGGAACTGCACTTCGCTGGAATAGCTCAGTCGGTAGAGCACTTCACTCGTAATGAAGGGG
>CALWCS010000171.1 GCA_944376425.1 uncultured Lachnospiraceae bacterium
ATGTAGATATGACCGGCTCAGACCCGCAGCATCAGTCCTACGATTATGAGTGCCTGTTTCCTGAAAACTGTAATCCCCGAGAAATTTGTCTGAGCTTCATCAAGGCGGCTGATAAATATATCTTTCGAGTAAATCCCCACTTTAGATACGACGGCAGCAATTCCGTTATGGGGATACTTGCAGATACTGGCGCAGTCTCTTTTTCTTCCTGGCAGGACGCCGAACATGCTCTCCGGAACTTATCCGAAGAAGGCATAAAACCTACAACCAGTAATGCCACTCCCGATACTTTGACCAACTGGGATGAAATATCTGTGCCGGAGGCGTCAGAGTTAAAGACACCGAGCTTTGAGCATTTAAAAGAACGTCTGCAAAAGATGGTTATTAACTTTAACGAAAAAGTATTGTCCTCTTCATCTCATGTGCATTATTATCTCTTATTGTTATTCCATTCTCCTGTGTTGTGGCTGAAGCCTGGGCAGCCATTGTCTGAACCGTAATACCTTTTTGAGGAATCAAATAATTGATGCCATAGATTCCTCCAAGAAGCATTGCTGTGATTAACAGATCTGATATCAGAGAAATTATTTTTTTCTTCATAATCTATTCACCGCTTTTCTGTATTTGCACATACTTTTCTTGTTTTCTTTTAAAAATCCATTTTTTTTGTACTATCCAACTGCCAAGAAACAGTACACATTCTGTCAGAATCTTTGCAGAATATATTGAGATAGGAAAAATAGCCAAAAAAAACTGTAACAGCATATTATTCAAAAACAAAATCAGTATTGCCAGTACCAGATAGTCGATCGCTGTTTTTACCGTCTGTCTTTCATAAAATACCAGACGGCAATTCATGATATAATTGTAACTGGCACTAATGATTCTAGCCGCTATATTGGCTGCTGTGATTCCAAGTACCGCCTTTGGAATCAATGAGGTAAACAGTCCATAATCCAAAAGGAAACTGGAAAACGATGCTGCTGAAAATTTTAAAAGTTGACGATAGATTCTGACAGAGTCTCTGACATGTCTAAAATGAGAACAGCTGTTATCTTTATCATGATAAATCGTCTGTATCGGCACTTCGATCATCGGAATTTTCTGGCGTGCACAATGAATCAGAACATTCATTTCGTATTCATATCTTTCTCCCGGAACTTTTGTCATAACCTCCAGTAGTTTCGCAGAAAAAGCCCGAAGTCCTGTCTGAGTATCTAAAACCTTCACTCCAGTTGACAGAAAAAAAACTTTATGGGTAATCCAATTTCCGATTCTGGATTTCCACGGTACCGTTTGATCCATCGTTCTGCTTCCCAATATGAAAGCTTCCGGATTCGTTGCTGCCTTCCTTAAAAGTTTTTCCATATCATCTGGCAGATGCTGTCCATCTGCGTCCATAATGCCGATCACGCTGCATTCCCATAATTCCTCTTTGATATACTGCAAAGCTGTTTTTATCGCAGCTCCCTTTCCTTTGTTCTTCTCATGGTGCAGAACAATACATTTTAAGCTCAGTTCTTCAAAAAATGACAAATATGTTTCGTCACTTCCATCATCAACAAGAATAATCTGATTGTCCAATTCCCAATTTCTTTCTACAATTTCACGCAGTCTTTCGTCCGGATTAAGTGCCGGTATGATTACAATTCGTTCCATTTTCTCCCTTCTTTCTTTTCTTTCTGTCTCTTAGTCTAGTGTATATATCTAATAACTTCGTATGGATTTTTTAAACAGCTTTTAAACAATTTCTTATAAATTTTGTACTCTCCTTCTTCTACAGGCAAAAGTCTTTTCTCCTATCTGATAAAAAACGAAAATAAGGAACACTCAAAAGGCTGCCGATTATCCGCACACCTTCTCTTGAGTGTCCCTTATTTCTCCACTGTTCCTTTTTTATTTTGCTTGCTAAAGTCAACGACTCTTTTTGTTTTCTCTTTATATCTCGGATACAAACTGTTCCTTTTTTATATCGACTGTCTATAAGACTTTTTTCGTAAGCAGCACAATTATCTTCTCTCCTTTTTGTCAAATAAGATCATACTAAAGTACACAACTGTATTGTTTCCAAAACTGTAGCACAGTCCCATTTCACTTACCAGTTGTAAGATCACGATTCCATGACTTTCCATAGATGACAGTCTTTGTTCCGGATGCCTGCAAGGTTTCTCTGGACATGCACACTGCTCACACGTTGTACATCCAGTAGAGAGGACATAAAAATCAGCCAACTTTTCTTTTAAGTCTGTTTGTATCTTTCTTGTGATTTCTTCATGGGCAGACTTTACTTTCAGACAGGCTTTTGCGTCCCAGGCATTTTCTACCTCCGTAACGGTTGAAAAAAGAAAAAAATGTTCGTATTTTTTACTGTTATTTATTTTTTCCTGAATATCACCGCAATACGGGGGACAAGCCCACGAATGACCATACCGTTCACAGTCTGTCTTGCAAATAAACCATACTTTATCAGAAAATGAAATTTGTTTTGTATCTCCAAAACAATATTCACAGATAGGATATTCCAGAGCCGTTTCTTCTATTATTTTTTGTACATCTGATAAAATTTCCATATGTCTAACCCGCCTCTCATGGTATTATAAATTATTTTCGGCATTTATAAATCACCTCTGCCTTGAACATCGTTTTTATTGATTTATTTCTTTTATAAAATCGGTTCCGTCACTGCCTCAAAATATGATTGAGCAAACTTTCTGCTCTATGACAGAAAATTCGAATGAATTTTTCTCTAAGCCAGATGGGTTAATCTTCTCACGTTCATTATCATTTCATCCTTGAGAAGATTATGATAATTTTGGACGCTTTTATGATAGTATCATCTTATTTCTTATGATAAAATACCATATAGGAAAAACTTTTCCAAGAGAAAGAATTCAAAAAATACACGTATTCTAATGAATATAAAAGCTGCAACCAATCATTCATTTTTAAGGGAAAGACATAAAGTAGGAGGAAATCAAATGATAAATAAAATCGTATTATGTAAGATTACCATCAAACCTCATAAAGCAGCAGACTCTAATCAAAATTTGGACATGGAGGTGTAGTATGCAGTATATTAGTCATTATCAATCTCCGATTGGCAATATTCTGTTAGCGGCAGACAACATTGGGTTGACCGGATTATGGTTCGAAGGTCAGAAATATTTTGCTCTTTCTCTCGATAAGGAGCATGAAGAAAAAGAGCTCCCTCTTTTTGTTGAAGTGAAGCACTGGCTAGATATCTATTTTTCAGGGAAAAAACCGGATTTTACTGTACCGCTTCATTTTACGGGAACAGCTTTTCAAAAGGAAGTGTGGCATATTCTCTGCTCTATTCCGTACGGACAGACTATGACTTACGCAGAGATTGCAAAGCAGCTTGCCGCAAAAAGAGGGTTACCCCGTATGTCTGCTCAGGCAGTCGGCGGTGCAGTCGGACACAATGAAATTTCCATTATTGTTCCCTGTCATCGGGTTGTTGGAACAAATGGCAGTCTGACCGGTTATGCCGGAGGAATTGATAAAAAAGTAAAGCTGTTAAGTTTAGAAAAAATCGATATGACATCTTTTTTTATTCCAAAGAAAGGAACTGCACTATAAAAGCCAACAAATTTGGAAACAATCTGTTCACGAGCATGTATGCAGGAGGCATAACAGTTCTCACATTTATCATAAAATTTAATATGCGTCGTATTTTATCGGTGATCAAAAACACGGCGATACCTCTTCGATACCGCCGTATCCTAAAAAAGAGAGGCTTTCATACCTTCTCCCTATTCTCATTTTTCAAAAGAAATTTATTCATTTACAAACTCAATATCAACATTACCGTTATTACTGGATATATTTAGTGTTTTTTCGCCGCTGTCTTTATTATCTGGCAAATTACTTTCACCTTTTTTTATTTTGGACTGAATAGAAAAATTATCATAACTTCCTACAACCGCACCGGAAATATCTCCATTTTTGACATTCAAGTTCAGGTCACTGCCTACATCTAAGTTTCCAAAGGCAATATTTCCTCCATTAGAAGAAATATTTATACTTCCGGTTACAGCTAATGCTGAAAGTGTGATATCCTCGTTTGTTGTGGATAGTGTAAGGTTTTCTAAAAGTCCGTCCGGTATCTGCAACGATATTTTCCGATCTTCTGCAGATGGTTTTACTCCAATATAATCCGTCCACTCTTTATCGCTCACGCTTGCCATAGTCAACACATTTTCGTCAGAAACGGAAATATGATAATACTCTTTCCTATTTTCACAATATTTTATATGAACTTGTTCATCCTCAGACAGCGACACCTCAATTTCTCTATCTTGTACATCAAGATTAATTTCATTGATCTGTGTATCTGAGGTATAGCTTTTTTCCTCAAACGGTTCGCTACGGTTCGAGCACCCTGACAAAATGAAACTGCTCAATATAAGACACAATACAAGTGCAATGATTTTTTTCATAGTGATTCCTCCATAATTTTATAGATTAGAATTACAATTCTAATTCATAGTAGTATTCGTCATTGTCAATCTTTCCTGTGAATTGAAATCCGAAAGAAAGATATAGTTTTTTAGCAATTTTATTTGCGTCATCTATCATTAAGATTACTTTCTTAACTCCTTGAATTTTTAGACCTCTCAAGACATACTCAAAGGCTTTTTTCCCAAGCCCTTTATGTTGAAATTGATAATCTATCATAAAGCGGCAAATGGTTGCTGTATCAGCTTGATTTTCTGCACGCTGATACATAAAAAAACCAATCAGCACATTGTTATTATAAATTGCATTAGGATGCATTTCTGGATCATATTTTGCTTCCGCTATGGAAATTGCATTGCAGCATAAATATTCTTCCCTAATTGTACCAATACCATTTTGATTTGTCGTTAATTTGCACACGTCCAATATATTTTGTGCGTCAACCATTTTTATCCGTATCATGATTATCCCTCGTATCTATAAAGTTTTTCTCTTTAAAACTATAAGCCCTCCAAAAGACAGAGCCGCACTTAACAGCAGACAGATACCAATGTGTAACACTGCATTGCCGTTAAGCATAATCATTTTGAAAAATCCGGCTAAGATAGCGCGTAATGGTGCAATCGGCGTAAAAATACAAATAATTGCAACTAATAATCCATCAGTCAGCCAACCATACCAACGGTTCTGCATAGATAACAGCACATGAAGAAAAACCATAGCAAGCAGTAAAAAGAACATTTGCTGTAATCCGGCAGCGATAATCCCATTTTCTGTCCATTTACACACATCCATCATATTGATAACTGTTTGCGCTGAATATACAGGGTCAATCAACAGATGTATCACTGTGTTGGCAAAAGAAATACAAAATGCCAAGATCCCATAGCTGATTAGACAGCCAAAAAAGTAATCTTTTTTACTTGCTCCCAAATATATTAACTTTGTGAAATCATAAAACACAAAAAAGAATGGAGCAAAAACAGCCATCAGCCAAGTATAATTTCCGTTGCTTAAAACAGCATCTCCGGAAGATGTAGCACAAAGTACCACAAGCGCTGTAATGATAAAACTGATCTTATTGCTCGCAAGTAATCGCTTTACAATCGCAAAAATAGCTGTCATCTTTTTATCCCTCCCTTATGTCCCACCATTTGAATAAAGAAATCCTGCAAAGACAGCGGGTGGATTTCTAAGGAAGCAGTTTGTTTGGGTGGAGTGTCAAAGATATAGCTTGTTACAAGACCTCCGACTGTATCCTGTCCAATGATATTTAGATTTTGAGTTGCAGCTTTGACATCTTTTTCCAGTCCGCTAATACGAAACGCATTTGCTTCCACTGATTGCAAGGTATCAAAAAAACAGATACTTCCTTTATCAATCACAATTAGTTTTTGAATTGTTTTCGCAATTTCCTCAATGATATGAGTGGATACAATAATCGTTCGTGGGTGTTTCTGAAAACTTTCTGTCAACATATCATAAAACTCTACGCGCATAATTGCGTCGAAGCCAAGAACAGGTTCATCCAAAAGAATGACATCTTTATTGCTTGCCAAACAGATAATCGTGGAAACCATTGTTTTCATGCCAAGAGAAAGATGATGAAACTTCTTTTTCCCCTCCAGCTCAAAGCGTTCCATCATTTCCGAAGCAAAGTCGTAATCGTAGTAGGAGTTTACTTCCGAAGCAATTCGCAATAACTTCCGCACCGGAAGATTAAAATGCTTTGCAAAGTTTTCAATATAGCTAACGCCTGTATCCAAAGCGGATGTTGTTATGATCTTACCGTCCACTTTAATCGTGCCGTTTGTAATATTCTGATATCCGGCAATGGATTTCAAAAGCGTTGTTTTGCCTGCGCCATTTCTGCCAAGCAGGCAATAAATACCTGGTTCATCAATCGACAAAGTAATGTTTTTTAGTACGGTTGCCTGCCCATACTGCTTTGTTACTTGTTTGAGCTCTATCATATAGCCATTCCTCCTAAACACCGTTGCAATATCTATTGCTTTTCGCAATACCCTATGCTAAAATGCATTATAAACTTTTGTGTAACACAAAGGTCAATAGGAGAAAATAAAAATGAAAAAATATTTTTTTTTTTTTTTTGCTGCAAAGACTGTCCGTACAACAAGCGAAACGCTGCGGCATTATGACCGTATCGGATTAGTAAAGCCAAGTAAAAAAGATAAATGGACGAATTACCGCTATTATACCGAACAGGATCTTGTTCGGCTGAATACAGTACGGGCTTTGCAGCTTATGGACTTACCTTTGCAGGAGATCAAAAAGGTTTTAGAATATGACGATCTTGAAAAAATTGTAGACTTTTTAGCGCGGGCAGAAAAAAAGGCAGATGAAAAAATAACAGCACTCCAGTACAGTAAATCAAAAATTCAGTTAGCCAAAGCAGACTATGAAAAAAAGCTGCAGATGTCCAAAAATCCTCACGGCACTTTTATCAAAGATATTCCAGAACGTGTTATTTTGCTGTCAGATACTTTAGAAGTACCAACGCTTGATAATCTTTGGAATTATCTCAGCCACTTCTATGATAAAGTCACTCCTTCCTTAAAAGAGCAGTTTGCCTTTGAAGATTTAGCCGGCATATACACCGAAAACGGATTATCAAGGCTTTTTGCTGTCTGTATCCGTTATGCGGATATAAATGGATTAAGGATATTGCCTAAAGGAAACTATCTATGTGCTGGTTGTACCGAGGAAAACCGGAAACAAGTATTAAGTGAAATCTTGCGTATAGCCCGGACAAAATATGGTGCCAAGCCGGCATTTACAGTGCAGTTAATCGTCGTATCGGGTATTTTACACTGGAATTATGAAGTACAAGTCTATATTGGGAGTTAAACTTTCAAAATATGTTAATCCTAATCAACAGTATCTGCTTTCACATAAAAAACAAAATGAGCCAATCCGCCCGCAGCAGACTGACTCATATCGCCAAGAAATTATTTTCCTTCGCAAGTATCTTGCAAAAATTTACGTTTAAATGAATCAATTGATATGTACTTCCCAGGCTTCTCCATACCGGTGCCCTTGCCTGATGATTTCCGGTAAACCCCTGAAATAACGGCAAGCATTTTTTCGCCAGGATTCTTTTGAACCTATTTTTTGTGGTTCTTTTTTCATAGATTACTTGACACTACCCTTGTTATTCTTCCTCCGTAAGCGTTAAGGTGACTGTAATGTTTCCCTTGCCGAGCACTTTTTTCAGTTCTGCTTCCGAGAGATTCTGAACCTTGCCAAGACGGGTAAAATTCCATGTGTTCGGTGCGTAATAGATGACCAGCAGATTTCCTTCTGAGAGAATGACATCACCTGCCTCGGTGGTGATATGCTCATCATTGGTGGGAAACTGCATTCCAAAGCTACCGAACTTTTCCATGTGGGCGTAGTCCTTCATAGAAATCGTAAATGGACCTTTCTTCAGAAGTTGCTTCACCGCCTCTGCCGAACTGTTATCATACAGCTTAATCTGGATATTGGTTCCATTCACTTCCATATTCATCATCATTCCATTCTCCTTTACAAATTCAGTAAATCAGACTCATAAACTCGTTAAAACGGGGTGATTCAAATAATCATATACCCGTCTGACTTCGCTTATTTTACGGGTATCCAGCAT
>CALWCS010000172.1 GCA_944376425.1 uncultured Lachnospiraceae bacterium
TGATAGAATAAAATTATTTTAAAACAAAAAAGAAAGGTGTGTCAACGGGGTTCAGATTGCAGGAAGGAAAAATATGTGTTAAGATTTAAACAAAGAAATTTCCAAGCACGGAAAAATGGAGGAGACAACATGGCTCAGAAACCGATAGATTTTAATCTGGATGAATTATTAATTCTTGCCGAGAATGGACAGAGAAATGTTCAGTATGCGGTGGGGTTTTACTACGAAAACGGAGTAAAAAATCCGGTTGATTTAGAAAAAGCAGCACAGTGGTATAAAAAGGCAGCAGAGCAGGGGCATGAAGAGGCACAGCTTCATTTAGGACTTTTCTATGCACAGGGAAAAGGCGTTGAAAAAGATTATCAAAAAGCCGTCAGCTGGCTGAGACGCGCTGCAAATCAGGGAAATGCAAATGCACAATATAATATGGGGCGTTGCTATGAAGAAGGACTTGGAGTAAAAAAAGATGAGTCAAAAGCATTCTCATGGTTTTTAAAGGCGGCAAAACAAAAAGAATACCGTGCGGTCTGCTGTGTCGGACTTTACTATATGTCAGGAATCTGTGTGGAAAAAGATGAAAAAAAAGCATTTTCGTATTTCGAACAGGCAGCAAAAGCAGAAATTCCAGTAGCCCAATATAACCTTGCCATTATGTATCAATACGGGTCAGGAGTAGAAAAAGATCGCGTAAAAGGAAGAATGTGGATGGCAAAAGCAGCACAGCACGGTTTTCCTCTTGCAGTCGAGATGATGAAACATGATATTGAAACCCAGCCAGAGTGACTGCGTTTAGATGAGAAGAAAGAAAAAAGTGGTTGAAAGCAGATAACAGGAGCAGAAAAGAGGGAAATTATGAAAGAACATTTGACAAAAAAAGATGTCAAAAAGATTGAAGAAGAAATTGAATATCGTAAGCTGGTTGTTCGAAAGGAGGCAATCGAGGCTGTAAAAGAAGCTCGTGCCCAGGGAGATTTAAGTGAAAATTTTGAATATTATGCGGCTAAAAAAGACAAAAATAAAAATGAGAGCCGGATTCGTTATCTGGAACGAATGCTGAAAACAGCAGAAATTGTATCGGACGAATCGAAAGAAGGAGAGATCGGAATTAACGATACGGTAAAAATTTATGTGGAAGATGACGATACGGAAGAAACGTATCGTCTCGTGACTTCGATCCGGGGAAATTCCCTGAAAGGATACATCAGCATTGAATCACCGCTTGGCAAAGCCATCAAAGGACATAAAGTCGGGGATAAAGTAACTGTCAAAGTCAATGACAGTTACAGCTATGAGGTGGAGATCCGTTCCATCGAAAAAACAGGAGATGATGGAACAGATCAGATCCGCAGCTTTTAATATAGGAGATCAAAAATTGCGGCAAGGGTCCGGCAGCCGGGAAGAAACTGATCGGAAGGCATGGTAGAACAAGAGAGAATGAGTTCTACAAAGCCTTCTTCTTCCCTTAGAAGCTCTACAAGAACTCCTTTTTTTTTCGCAAAAGAGATGAATTCTTTGCCTGACACCGGACAGGGCAGACGCAAAGCCAGATTGATTCCTCCTGATCCGATGCGGATGGAGGCGCGCTCTCCAAAAGTCTGACAGACAGCGTCAAAAAGAGATTTTAGTTTTGTGGAATAAAGCCGTTTTAATTTTCTGGTCTGAGCAGCAAGATGTCCGTCTCGAATAAACTGGCAAAGAGCAATCTGTTCCGCTTTTGAGGCTGTCTGATTGTAATGGTTTGCTACGAGGCGATATTTTTCAGAAAGATCAGAAGGAAGAACCATGAAGCTGATTCGGATGGAAGGCAGTAAAAGCCTGGAAAAGGACCCGATATAGACGACACCTTGACCTCCGGCAAGGCTTTGGAGAGAAGGGGTCGGCTTTTGAAGATAGACGAATTCATTTTCAAAATCATCTTCTAAAATGATACTGCCGTTTGCGGCGGCATAATGAACTAATTCCAGACGGCGGGAAACCGGCATGATATCTCCCCATTTCGTCATGTGCGCTGGAGAAACATAGATCAGATCACAGTCTTTATTTTTGTACCGGACGTCAAAACCATAGTCCTTAAAGACAGAGATTCCCTGAAGAAAAGAAGAATTAGGAAACGATACTGTCTTTTTGTCCTTTAAAAGGGGGCATAAAATATGTAAAAGACTTTGAGTACCGGCACCGATGACAATATCGTCTGGGCTGCACAAAATATTTCTTCGTGTACGTACGTAAGAAGAGAGTACTTCTCTAAAATCTTTTTCTCCTTGAGGCTCGCCGTAACTTAAAAGACGTTCATCTTGGCGCAGAGCGCTTTTGATATACCGTCTCCAAAGATCAAAACGGAAGCTTTCACGGTCTACGCCGGAGGAAGCAAAGTTATAGAGAATAGGATTAGAAGGAAGAGAAGCTGTCTTTTGGAATGGTTTTTGCCTGGCAGAGAGATCCGTCACATAATAACCGCTTTGAGGACGGGAAATAATATATCCGTCTGCGGCAAGCTGAAGATAAGCAGATTCTACCGTTGTTCTGCTGATTTCCAGCTCTTTAGAGCATCGCCTAAGAGATGGCATTTTAGCCCCGGGAGGCAGTTTGCCGCAGAGTATAAGATCTTTATAGTATTGATAAACTTGAGTATATAAATGGGATGCTTGTTTTGATGATTCCAGTTCAAGCTGCATAGAAAAGCCCCTCCTTTGAATTCTTGCATCGTAATAGTAGCAGTATAATACATTGCATAAAATATTTCAAAGGATACTTATAAAATTAGAAAAATACAAAGAGAAAAGAGGAAAAAAATGGAAAGAAAATGGTGGCATGACAAGGTAGCATATCAGATTTATCCAAAGAGTTTTTTGGATACGAATGGAGACGGTATTGGAGATTTGCGAGGAATTATTTCAAAGCTGGATTACTTAAAAAAACTGGGAATTGATATTATTTGGCTGTCGCCTATTTACAAATCGCCTTTTGTAGATCAAGGTTATGATATCGCAGATTATTATGCCATAGCCAAAGAATTTGGAACGATGGAAGAATTTGAGGAACTGCTGGCAGAGACGAAAAAGAGGGATATGTATCTGATTATGGATTTAGTCCTTAACCACTGTTCTGACAAACATGAATGGTTTCAAAATGCCTTAAATGATCCCGAAGGAGAATACGCAGATTACTTTTATTTTCGGAAAGGAAAAAATGGAAATCCTCCCAGCAATTATCGATCTTATTTTGGCGGCAGCTGCTGGGAGCCGGTAAAAGGAACTGATTTATACTATTTTCATATGTTTTCAAAAGAACAGCCGGATTTAAACTGGGAAAATCCAAAATTAAGACAGAAACTTTACGATATGATTAACTGGTGGCTGGAAAAAGGAGTGTCAGGTTTTCGAATTGATGCAATTATCAATATTAAAAAGAATCTTGAATTTCCTGATTTAAAACCGGATGGTAAAGATGGTCTGGCAGAGTGCTGGAAAATGATTGAAAGTGCGGATGGAATCGGAGAATTTTTAGAAGAATTAAAGAATCACACGTTCCAAAAACACGATGCTTTTACTGTCGCAGAAGTATTTAATATGAAAGACGGAGAACTGGCACGTTTTATCGGAGAAGACGGATACTTTTCAACTATTTTTGACTTTAGCGCTCATTGTCTGAGTGAAGGAAAACATGGATGGTATGATGCGCCGGATGTGGATTTTAAAACGTGGCGCAAGACAGTGATTGCGTCGCAGATAGAAGTGCAAAAATATGGATTTGAGGCAAACATTATTGAAAACCATGATGAACCAAGAGGAGTCTCAAGGTTTCTGCCGAAATATGCCGCAAACGCTGCCGGAACGAAGATGCTTGGCACCGTCAGTATTCTGCTCCGCGGCATCCCGTTTATCTATCAGGGACAGGAAATTGGAATGCAAAACGCAGTATGGAACAGGATAGAGGAATATGATGATATCAATACAAAAGATCAGTATAATATTGCAAGAAAAGCAGGACTGACGGAACAGGAGGCATTGGAGGTATGCAGTAAAATGAGCCGTGACAATGCGAGAACTCCGATGCAGTGGAGCAGTCAGAAAAATGCAGGATTCACGACAGGAACACCGTGGCTGAAAGTAAATTTAGACTATAAAAAAATTAATGTGGAAAATCAGGAAAATGATCCTGACTCTGTGCTGAATTATTACCGCAAACTGGTAGGAGTACGAAAATCAGCAGAATATAAAGAAGTATTCACATACGGAAAATTTGTTCCGGTATATGAAAAGACCGAAACGATTATGGCGTATTACCGTATCAATGAAAAAGATCGGATTTTAGTAGCTGCTAATTTCGGAAAAGAAGCAGCAGAGATAAAACTGGAATATCCCGTTAAACGTGTTATATTATCGAATCAGGAAAACGTATCAGCAGAAAAAATAAGAAATTCAGAGCTAGTGATAAGAATGGAAAGCTGCGAGGTGATCGTTTTAGAATGTGAGTATACTGTATAGATTAAGAACGGGTTGCGAAAGAGAAGCGTTCGGATATATAATGAAATCATAAAAATGACAGGGAAAAAAGAAAAGAGGGACGGAAACCGGCAAGGACAGGAGGAAATTTATGATTTATGTGATATCAGATATCCATGGCTGTTATAAAGAATTTACGGAATTACTACAGAAAATCCATTTTAGCAAAGAGGATGAACTATACTTGTTAGGAGACATGATGGATCGGGGAGCAGAGCCGATTAAGCTGGTTTGGGATTGTATGATGCGCTCTAACGTATATCCGATTCTTGGCAATCATGATTATATAGCATTGAAAATACTGAAAAAATTGAATGTGGAGATTACCGAAGAAAATTTTGAATCGCATCTGTCACCGGATGATTTGACAGACTTTATGTATTGGATGAAAGATGGAGGAAGAGTTACGGTCAGTCAATTTAGAAGACTGGATCAGGAAAGCAGGACAGCTCTTTTAGAATATTTAGAAGAATGCACCTTGTATGAAAAAGTCAGTGTGGCAGATCATACCTATATTTTGGTTCACGCCGGAATTAAAAATTTTGATGAAAAAAAACAGATGGATTCTTATCATTTTTCTGACTTGATTTTTGAGAGAGCTGACTATGAAAAACGATATTTTCAGGATCCAAAGACCTTTCTTGTGACAGGACATACCCCGACTTTTTTGATTCGCCCGGACGGGAAAAATTTGATCTATGAAGAAAACGGGCATATCGCTCTGGACTGCGGATGTGTGTATGGAGGAAAACTTGCGGCATACTGCCTGGATAATCAGAAAGCATATTATGTAGATGCTATCACTCATGCATGAGGAGATCTATAATAAGGAGGCGAAAAGTTTGCATTATTTGATGAGCGATATTCACGGAGACTGCTGGCGTTTTAATCAGATGCTCAGAAAAATACAATTTTCAGGTTCAGATATTTTATATGTTATCGGAGATATCCTTGATGGCGGCAACGAAAATTTAAGACTGCTAAATCAGATTCGCCGAGATCCCAGAATGCGTATGATAAAAGGAAATCATGAATTGTTTGCACAGATGTATCTGGAGGAGAGACTGGACAGAGACCAATGGAATCTATGGGGCGGAGAGACGACAAGAAGAGAAATCAACATGATTTCAGAAGAGGAAAGAAGAGATTTGCTTCAATATTTGAGAGGGCTTCCTCTGATATATCGGGTGATGTGGGGAGAAAGGCACTGCATTTTGACACATTCAGGCTATCATGCAGACTATCCGATTTATAATGCAGATGGGACCATTGATATTGAAAAATCAATTCAGACAGCCGCAGCAAAAGATGAATTTGGATATCTGGTATCGACAGACTTGCATCATATTCCCGCAAAACTGAAATTTGACCATTACTTGATAGTAGGACATTATCCGATTGGATTTTATAATCACAGGAAAGGAAAGATTTATAAAAATCGCAGATATCTCGATCTGGACTGCGGAAACGGACAGCGAAAGGACGGCGGAAGACTGGGATGTTTTCGAATGGAGGACGGAATGGAATTTTATGTATAGATGAAAAAAGTTTGATTCTGAGGCATAGTTTTCCTCTTGACAGCCGCCTTTTCCTGCTATATGATAAACGTGAAAATAGGACAACACGTTGAGAAGAAGAGTAAGCTGCCGGAAGATTACAGAGAGAGATACCATGCTGAGAGTATCTTATCGGAAAACAGCCCAAAACTACCTTTGAGTGACCCTAATCCGGTCCGGTGATTCCGTTATCGTCATAAATGAGTGGTTTTTCATAACAAGTAGGGTGGAACCGCGAATCATTTTGAGTATTCATCCCTTGCAGTCTTTTGACTGCAAGGGTTTTTGCTTTTTAAAGCCGTAAAAGGTCAGGAGGAGAGTTTGAGAAACAACGTGGGTCCAGACCGAGAAGATATATTATTTTTGACAGAAAGGAAAAAAAGATGATTATCACATTAAAAGATGGTTCAAAAAAAGAATATGACAAACCAATGTCAGTGATTGAGATCGCAAAAGACCTCAGCGAAGGACTTGCCAGAATGGCAGCAGTTGGAGAAATGGATGGAGAAATCGTAGACTTAAGACATATGGTAGACAGAGACTGTTCTTTAAATATCCATACGGTCTCTGATCCGGAAGGACTTGCAGCATATCGTCACACAACTTCCCATATTATGGCGCAGGCTGTAAAACGGTTATATCCGGATACCAAACTGGCGATCGGACCGTCGATCGCAGATGGTTTTTATTACGACCTGGATAGAGAAACTCCATTTACGTCAGATGACTTGGAAAAAATCGAGACAGAGATGAAAAAGATCATCAAAGAAGATCTTCCGATTGTACGGTTTACAAAGCCCAGAGAAGAGGCCATTGCCTTTATGAGAGAACGTCAGGAGCCGTATAAAGTAGAACTGATTGAAGATCTTCCGCAAGATGCAGAAATCAGTTTTTATCAGCAGGGAGAATTTGTCGATCTGTGTGCAGGACCTCATTTGATGAGCACAAAACCGGTGAAAGCATTTAAGCTGACAAGTCTTGCAGGCGCTTATTGGAGAGGAAATGAGCATAACAAGATGCTGACCCGTATCTACGGTACTTCTTTCCCGAAAAAGGCAGAGTTAGAGGAATATCTGACGATGATTGAAGAGGCAAAGAAGCGTGACCACAGAAAATTAGGACGTGAACTGGGATTGTTTATGATGCACGATGCAGGACCAGGTTTTCCGTTCTTCCTTCCAAAAGGAATGATTTTAAAAAATACGCTGCTGGATTACTGGCATGAGCTGCATGAGAGAAATGGATACCAGGAGATCTCTACGCCGATTATGTTAAACAGGAGTCTGTGGGAGACGTCCGGACATTGGGATCACTATAAAAATAATATGTACACTACTGTGATCGATGATCAGGACTTTGCAATCAAACCGATGAACTGTCCGGGAGGAATTTTAGTATATCAGTCAGAGCCTCGTTCTTACCGTGATCTGCCGCTGCGTATGGGAGAACTGGGATTAGTTCACCGCCATGAAAAATCAGGACAGCTTCATGGATTAATGCGTGTCCGCTGCTTTACACAAGACGATGCCCATATTTTTATGACTCCGGATCAGATCAAAGAAGAGATCAAAGGCGTTGCAAAACTGATTGATGAAGTATATAGTTTATTTGGATTTAAATATCATGTGGAATTATCTACACGCCCAGAAGACAGTATGGGAAGCGATGAAGACTGGGAGATGGCAACCGACGGGCTTAGAAGTGCTCTCGATGATCTGGGACTGGAATATGTGGTAAACGAAGGAGACGGAGCCTTTTACGGACCAAAGATTGACTTCCATTTGCAAGATTCCCTTGGAAGAACGTGGCAGTGCGGAACGATCCAGCTTGATTTTCAGCTTCCGCTGCGCTTTAATCTGGAATATACAGGAGCTGATGGAGAAAAACACAGACCGATTATGATTCATCGCGTTGCGTTTGGATCGATTGAACGATTTATCGGTATTTTAATTGAGCATTTTGCAGGCGCATTTCCGACATGGCTTGCCCCTGTTCAGGTTAAAGTACTGCCGATTTCTGACAAATATGCGGAATATGGAGAAAAAGTATTAAAAGCACTCAAAGATGCAGGAATCCGTGCTGAAATCGACACACGTTCTGAAAAAATCGGATATAAAATTCGTGAAGCACAGACACAGAAAATTCCGTATATGCTTGTCGCAGGCGCAAAAGAAGAGGAAGACAACCTAGTTGCTGTCAGAAGCAGAAAAGATGGAGATCTGGGTCAAAAATCCCTAGATGAATTTATCGCACAGATGAAAGAAGAGATTCGCACAAAGACAAGAGAATAAAAGGTGCGGATTCGGGATTGCCAGACAGGCAAAAAAACAAAGAAAATACTTGACAAAATGATATAAAGATGATACAGTATGTCAGGAAACTGCCGAAGACAGTAGGTTGCTGAAAAAGTGTAAAAATACCTACCGAGGAGTAAAATTCATTTTGTGGAATTTACAGCCTTTTTGTCGTTCGGACAGAAAGGCTTTTTTAACCGTAAAAATAGATTTTTATGGTACAAAAAGCACTCCGTAATTTGAGACGGCGGTATACAAATCTATAAGGAGGTGCACCATTCATGGCAAAAGTGGAACTTAAGAAACCAATCGTGGAAGAAATTGCTGGACATATTGACAACGCAGCATCTGTCGTATTAGTAGCTTACAGCGGAATCACTGTAGAACAGGACACAGCTCTTCGTAAAGAATTAAGAGAAGCAGGCGTTGTTTACAAAGTTTACAAGAATACAATGATGAATTTTGCATTCCAGGGAACTCCATGTGAAGCGCTGAGTAAACACCTGGAAGGACCAAATGCAGTTGCAATTTCTAAAACTGATGCGACAGCACCGGCAAGAATCATTGCAAAATATGCAAAGACAGTCCCGAGTTTAAAACTGATTGCAGCAGTTGTAGAAGGAAACTACTATGACGAAAAAGAAGTACAGGCACTGGCAAGCATCCCGTCAAGAGAGGAACTGCTTGGAAGATTGCTTGGAAGTATGCAGTCACCTATCGCAAACTTTGCTCGTGTTATTAAACAGATTGCTGAAGCAAAAGAAGCTTAAGAAGCAGACAAAGTAAGAAAAAAGAGATTATAGGAGGAAATCATAATGGCAAAATTAACAACAGCTGAATTTATTGAAGCTATCAAAGAATTATCCGTATTAGAGTTAAACGATTTAGTAAAAGCATGTGAAGAAGAATTTGGCGTATCCGCAGCAGCAGGTGTTGTTGTAGCAGCAGCAGGTCCTGCAGAAGCAGCAGAAGAAAAAGATGAGTTCGACGTAGAACTGACAGAAGTTGGACCAAACAAAGTTAAAGTTATCAAAGTTGTTCGTGAAGCTACAGGATTAGGACTGAAAGAAGCGAAAGAAGTAGTTGACGGAGCTCCTAAGGTAGTAAAAGAAGGAGCATCTAAAGCAGAAGCAGAAGAACTGAAGACAAAATTAGAAGCAGAAGGCGCTAAAGTTACTTTAAAATAATTTTTTTTGGAGTGACAGGGGGAACCGCAGTTGCGGTTCCTTTTTTTATTTGAAAGGAAAATCATTTGGTCTTTTTTGAAATAAAAAAGTGCCGTAAGGATGCGACAGTCAAGCCAAATAACACAGCAGCTTAAAATTATGCAAAGAGAAAATTTTTTGCCGGAAATCAAATGATAAAAAATGGAAATTTTTGTTAGGAATGGAAAAAGAGAGCAGATTGTAGTATAATAAAAAATTAAGAAACAAGCGGAAATTGAGAGGAAATTCCATTCAGGAATCCTGCAGGTCATAGGAGGAAATAGCTGATAAGGAAAAACAAAAGCAGAAAGGAAAGGTGTATGACAAATGAAGCAGCGAAAAATAACATGTTCTGTGATATTAATGGGACTTGCTTTGCTGTTGATGCCATTTTTTATATTTTCGACAGAAACAAAGGCGGCAATCAGCATAGAAGATGCGCTCTCTGCATCTGCCTATCAGTATAATCTGGTAGAGATCATGGAGCAGACTCCGAATAAGACAGGGACATGGGTCAAAGACTCCAATGGATATCGCTTTAAACTGGCCACAAATCAGTATCTGAAAAATGAATGGGCAAGAATCAATGGAAAAATTTACTGCTTTGATGAAAATGGATATCGCAGAGTTGGATTCTATACATACAGAAACCGACAATATTATTTAAAAAGTAATGGACAGCTTGCAGTAAATTATTGGCTGACGAACGGATTGAGGAAATGTTATCTGAAAGCGGATGGAACCCTGGCAATAGGATTCTTAAAATACGGAGGAGAGTGGTACTATTTCAGTGAACGGGGACTGATGGTGCGTGGATGGCGTCTGATTAATGGAACGCTCTATTACTTTAAACAAGACGGAACGCGTGCTTCGGGATGGGAAATGATTGAAGACTCTGAGGATCAAAAGACATACCGCCATTATTTTACAGCAGAAGGAGTACCGTTAACCGGATGGAATGTCATTGACGGAAAACAGTATTATCTTTCAAACAGAGGAAGAGTAACGGTAGGATGGAAAAATGTGCGTGATGAGTACTGGTATTATTTTGAGGAAGATGGCGCTGGAGCTGTGGGATGGAAAGAGATTGACGGAGACTGGTATTGCTTTTCAAATGAAGGAATTATGCTGACAAATCAGTGGGTGGACGGATATTATCTGGGAAGTGACGGAAAAAGGCAAAATGAGACGCCGTCAGAACAGAAAAATTATGTGTTTTGCGGAGATTCGAGAACGATTTTGATGGCTGAGACGATTCAAAATACAGAACATAAATACATAGCAAAGAGCAGACAGGGATATCTGTGGTTTCGCAGTACGGGAGCCGGAGAACTTCAGCAGTATCTGAGTGAAAATCCAATCGCAACGGTTATTTTAAATTTTGGCGTCAATGATGTAGTGAACTGCTCGAAATATATTGCTTTCTATCAGGAACTGTTTAAAATGTATCCGATGGCAAAGTTTTATATTGTATCAGTAAATCCAGTAGACGATGTGAATTATCCCGACATCAAGGAGCGTCATAAATCGACAGAAGAAATAGAAGAATTTAATCAAAAAATGAAGGAAGCGTTTCCAACGCGATATATTGACTGTTACAGTTATCTAAAAGCAGTTGGATTTGAGACAATAGACGGAGTGCATTATTCTGAAGAAACCTATTGGGATATTTATAACTATATTATATGGAAAACACAATAAAATGAGAAAGATGGGAGTTTTGAATGTTTAAATAGGGATTGAGACTGTAATTATTGTAAATGATTGACAATGAAATAAATATTTGTTATATTATGTCTATCCAAGTCGTTAAGTGAGAGTTGGTTTTTATTAAGAAAAAAGCAGCTCTATAATAGGGAATCAGGTGTAAATCCTGAACGAACTGGTCACTGTAAACGTGTAGGGTATAAAAAGCCATTGCAGCTTTTGCTGTGAGAAGGTAATACCTGGAAATGCGTAAGTCAGGAAACCTGCTTAATGATTGTGAACAGCGGCTGCTCCAGGCACAGCAGAGCTGGTTTCGGAGAAGATATAGTTGTATTCCGGAATAGAGGTCTGCCTTTGGCAGACTTTTTTATTTCAGAAAAAACTTGTCTCCTATGAAATAAAAGCGTCCTGATACGCATTCGTACGAAGGAGGTAATACCGTAGTAGCAATTGCGTTCGGCGCAAGAGTTCTGTTCACAGAACTCTGTTAGACAGGAAACAAATCCTGTCTTTGCCTGTGCATTAAATCATGTACATAAGAA
>CALWCS010000173.1 GCA_944376425.1 uncultured Lachnospiraceae bacterium
ATATGCTGCTTCCGTAGAAGTACCTGTTCTATCTGAAATACGGTGTGTTCAGATGGCTTATTAAAGTTACCCTTTTTTACAAAATCATAAATTTCAAAAAAACTCTTGACTATTTATAGTTTGTCACCTCGTTTGAATTGTCCCTTTTTTAAAATATCACCACTACATTTTTCCGCCAGTAACAATTCCTCTGGTATTTTTAGCACTATACGATATTCATTTTCACATGCAAAAGATTCATTTTTAAAAAAGCATCGCATATAATTTATGGATTCCTTAAATGCAAACCGTATATGTCCTCGATATTTTTTAATTTCATACTTTGCCTCGTTATATATTTGCTGTAATGCATTAAGTAATTCCATTATGCATTTCTTCTTATCTTCTCTTTTATATACACATTCAAAAAGCGGACATCACTAAAACGTAAACATCCGTTGTTTAGAATCTCTTTAAGAGTAGCTACAGTACAATAATGACAAATTCCTGATGCCTTGTTTGCAAATCCATCTGGAGCATACATTTCTGTGATAGTCTGCTCTTTATATGGAGTATTTAAAAAATGTGACATAGAAATCGCCATGCATCTTGCAAAAATATCATTCGACATACGATGCCTCCAATCAAAAATATCCTACAGTCTTTACTCTCCGCAACAAGCAAATTCATCCATATCCAATTCCACATCGATATGTTTATCTGTTTTAAGTTTGGAAAGCAAAGCCACCGTCTCCACATGCACCGTCTGCCCAAATTGGTCGATTCCTCTCACTCTTTTAAGTTCATATCCTCTTTCGCACATCCATTTTAAGTCTCTTGCAAGAGTTGCGCTGTCGCAGCTGACATACACGATTCTTTTTGGCTGCATTTTCACAATTGTCTCCAGCAGTTTCTTATCGCATCCTTTTCTGGGGGGATCTACCACGATCACATCTGCTTTTATGCCTTCTTTCTCATATTTTTCCGGAAGTACTTCCTCTGCTTTTCCGACAAAGAACTCTGCATTCGTAATTCCGTTTCTTTGCGCATTCTTTTTTGCGTCCCGAATTGCATCCGGTACAATTTCCACGCCATAGACATGTTTTGCCTTCTGTGCCAGGAACAAAGAGATCGTTCCAATGCCGCAGTATAAATCCCACACCGTTTCTTCTCCGGTCAGATTGGCATATTCCAGCGCAATCTGATATAGTTTTTCTGTCTGAACCGGGTTAACCTGATAAAATGACAACGGAGAGATCTGGTAGGAAATCTCTCCGATTGTATCTGTAATATAAGTCTGTCCCCATAAAAGCTTTATCGTATCTCCTAAGATTACATTTGTCCGTGATTCATTGCTATTGATGGTAATACTGGTCATTCCCGGAATCTGCCTTAAAGATTCCACCAATTTTTCGGCATTTAGCAGCTTTTTCCCATTAATAATCAGACAGACCATAATCTCTTTTGTGAAAAATCCATATCGAATCAGCACATGACGAACCAGTCCTTTTCCGTTTGTTTCGTCATATGCTGCGATCCCTTCTGTCTTCATAAAAGATAAGACTTTATTTAAGATCGTCTTGTTTTCCTTAACTCCTAAAAGACAATCTTCCACAGGGATGATCGTATGCGTCCTGCCGGCAAAAAATCCTGCTCTTAAGTTTCCTTCCTTGTCTATTCCAATCGGAAACTGGGCTTTATTGCGGTAACGATAGGGATTTTCCATCCCTACGATCGGTTCCATAGGGATCTGTGTAAATCCGCCGATTCTCTTTAAATGATTTTCGATCAAATTTTCTTTAAATTTTAACTGTGTTTTATATGCGACAGCTTGAATCTGACATCCACCGCACTGTCTTGCCACAGGACATAGAGGCTTTACTCGGTCTTTTGACGGCTCTTTTATTGTCATCAGCCTGGCAAATCCATAGTTCTTTTTCATCTTCATGATTTTTACTTCTGCCACATCACCGATCACAGCATCTTTTACAAATAACGTATATCCGTCTGCTTTTCCGATTCCGAGACCTTCTGCGCTCATGTCCTGTATCTTTATTGTTACCAGCTCATCTTTTTTCATATTTTTCTCTCTTACTGCCATTGTGTTGTTTTTCTGATATTTGACTCAAACAGACGGTTATATCCCAGCCAGTCTGTATTATCTTTTGCTGCTGCAAAAATCTCTCTCATTGTCTCCATCTTAGCATCCGTATCATCTGCATAGTTTAAAGCAACCGCTTCTGCCAGCGCCGGTTTTTTAGGGGAACCAAATTCCAGTTCTCCATGATGTGCAAGAATGCAATGTTTTAATTCGCTGGCAAGCTTCTTTGGAAAATTTGGAATTCTGCGGATACTGGCACCGACTAGTTCTGTTCCAATTACAATGTGTCCGAGCAGCTGACCATCGTCTGTGTAATCATTTTCCGGAAATACAGATAATTCCTGAAGCTTTCCAACATCATGAAACGCTGCTGCTGTAAAGAGCAAGTCTTTGTTCAAAAAAGAATATGTCTTTACATAAAAATCACAGATTCTCAGAACTCCCAGCGTATGTTCCAATAGCCCTCCGATATATCCGTGATGTACCGTCTTTGCTGCGGAATGAAATTTAAATCGTTTGATAAAGTTTTCATTTTCTACAAAGTAAGCGTCCGTTAAACGTTTCAAATAAGGATTTTTAATCTGGTTTAAATATCCTAATAATTCCTGATACATCTCCTCAATGTCGTGTTCGCTGACCGGCAAAAAGTCCGCTGGATTATATTCTCCTTCTTTTACTTTTCTGACACGTTTGACGTTTAACTGCAATGCTCCCTGAAAGCTTGTGACTTCACCTACAATGTCAATATAGTCCATTGCTTCAAAATCATCAATTCCCTGAGAATTCGGCTCCCAGATTTTTGCGTCAATCGTTCCTGTCTTATCCTGAAGAATCACATTCTCATAAGATTTTCCATTTTTTGTAACTGCTGACTGTTTATATTTACACAGGTAAATATTTGCCACGCGCTCACCCTCGCGCAAAGATTCAATATATTTCATATTTTTTCCTTTCTTATTTCTGTTCTTCCAATCTCACTGTCATTTCCATCTCGGAATATCCATCTCTTACTTTTCTCATAATTTTTATCGGAATTTCCTCACCTATTGTACACTGTTTCAATACATTTTGGTAGTCTTTTTGACTTAAAATTTTCTCGCCATTCATTGAAGTCAAAATATCACCGCTCTGAATTCCATAATACATGGCAGGCGAATTGTCGGCAACAGATGTCACATACAGTCCTTGCGGCATATTTAATTCCTCTGAGATATTCTCAGTCACGTTTCTTCCTGTAATTCCCATGACTACTTTTTCTTCCCCGCTCATCATTTGATTTAAAATCCTGCTGATGTCATCTGCAGCGATTGCACAGATTCTTGACTCCATATTTGTCCCAAACTTATGCGTCATGATTCCTACCACATTTCCGTCCATATCCAACAAAATTCCGCTTCCGTCTATACTTCCTGCAATATCTGTATGGATAATCTGATAACTGTCATCCATCACAGGAGTATCTCCCAGAGACGTCACAGCGCCTGAAGCAATAGAGTTCATTTCTTCCATCAAATTTCCCAGCGCAATGATCGGATCTCCCTGACTGAGACTTTTTGTCGTTCCAAAGTTTAAAACTGTCATATCATTGAGCTGTTCTTCTTCCAGTTCTTCTCTTTTTACCGTCAAAAGGGCAAGTTCTGACACTTCATCCGTCATTATCAGCTGTGCTTCACAGATCGTATCGTCCGCCAGCCTGATAATAATTCTCTCAGCGTCTTCTAAAATCCCTGATTGTGTTAAAATCAAAATCTGACTGCTGTCCATTCCGACAATCATTCCACTTGCTTTTTCTTCACTTTCATATACTTTCTGAAACAAATCTTCATTGCTGCTGATTCCTGAAACCGTCACAACTCCATGGAATGCATTGTCGGCAATATCGCGAATCTGAGCATACAGCACTTTAAAATCTTCAAGATCAATATTAGATTCTGCCTCTTTTCTGTCCGATGTCTGCACTGAATTTTCATCTGTCTGCGGATTTGTCGTCTCAGCCGTCGTTTCTCTCCCCAGACTATAAACCTCCGGATTTCCAAAATTTTCCTGAGCCCATGGCAGAGTCAGGCTGAAAATAATTGCAGACACTGCTCCAAAAATAATTGCAAGAAATAGAATTCCCGCTGTTTTTGCAAACCATGGTTTTTTATAAAAAGGTTTTTTCTTTATATGCTCTTTCATAAATGATGTCATAGCACTCTTGTTTCTCCTTTATGTCCCAATCACGAAATTAACTTTATTATTTTACCAAATAAATATGAATAATTTATGAAGAAACAATACGATTCTTAAGAACTTCTCATTTATCCTTTTTGTTCTTTTTTTGCACAATCGCATATTTTTATGAATATTTTGTAAATTTCAATCAAATATTTGTTTTCTTTTATATATTTTATGTTAAAATGATTTTAGAGTAGTCTCAAAGTTATGCTAAAAAGAAAGATAGGAAGGAAAAGTATGAACGAAAAAGCTTTAAAAACTTTAGAATATCATAAAATCATCGCACAGCTGACGGACCTTGCCGGCTCTGTTCTTGGCAAGGAACTTTGCCGTAATTTGCTTCCCTCCTCGGATCTTCAGGAAATCCGTCTCTTGCAGAAGGAAACAAGCGACGCTTTGAAACGTATCTATCAGCATGGATCTGTTTCCTTTTCCGGCATTGCCGATATCCGCGATTCTTTAAAACGTCTGGAAATTGGAAGCAGTCTAGGAACGACTGAACTGCTTCGAATTTGCAAAGTTCTCGAAGTCTGTAATCGAGTAAAGTCTTATTCTAGGAATGACCATGAGCAAGAGGAATCTGACTCTCTCGATGAAATGTTTTCCGCTTTGCAGCCTCTGACACCGCTTGCTTCAGAAATTCGCCGCTGTATTATCTCAGAAGAAGAAATCAGTGACGATGCAAGCAGCAATCTTCGCCAGATTCGCCGCTCTATGAAGCTTGTCCATGAAAAAGTGCGTTCACAGTTAAACGCCATTGTCAATGGTCCGTCCCGCACATATCTTCAGGACGCAGTCATTACGATGCGCAATGACCGCTACTGCATCCCAGTCAAAGCAGAATACCGCGGACAGATTTCCGGTATGATTCATGATCAGTCTTCTACCGGTTCCACTCTGTTTATCGAACCGATTGCCGTTGTAAAGCTGAACAATGATCTTCGGGAATTAGAACTAAAAGAGTCAAAAGAAATCGAGGTTATTCTTTCTGGTTTAAGCGAGCTTGCCGCACAAAACCTGGAAGCTATTTCTGATGATTTATCTCTTTTGACAAAGCTTGATTTTATCTTTGCAAGAGCAGCTCTTTCCAAAAGTTATAATGGAAGCGAACCTATTTTTAACCAAAATGGTTACATCAATATCAAAAAGGGACGCCATCCATTATTAGACAAAAAGAAAGTAGTCCCTATTAATATCTATCTGGGAAAAGAATTTGATTTGCTGGTTATCACCGGACCAAATACCGGGGGAAAAACCGTCTCTCTGAAAACAGTTGGTCTTTTTACTTTGATGGGGCAAGCCGGGCTCCACATTCCAGCTTTTGACCATTCAGAACTCGCCGTCTTTGAAGATGTCTACGCTGATATCGGAGATGAGCAAAGTATTGAGCAAAGTCTTAGTACCTTCTCTTCCCATATGACACACATTGTTTCTATTTTAGAAACAGCTAACGAGCACTCTCTCGTCTTATTCGACGAATTGGGTGCGGGAACAGATCCAACAGAAGGTGCGGCACTTGCCACAGCAATTTTATCGAATCTCCATCGGCGTGGTATCCGCACTATTGCCACTACCCATTACAGTGAACTTAAAGTATTTGCTCTTTCCACTCCCGGAGTAGAAAACGGCTGCTGTGAGTTTGACGTTGAGACACTTCGTCCTACGTATCGGCTTTTAATCGGAATTCCCGGAAAAAGCAATGCATTTGCAATCTCAGGAAAACTTGGTCTTCCTGCCTCTATTATCGAAGAGGCGAAGGGGCTTTTAACGGAACAAGATGAAAGCTTCGAAGATCTGATCACAGATCTGGAAAACAGTCGTGTCACAATTGAACGGGAGCGAGAAGAAATTAATCAATATAAAGCACAGATCGAAACTTTAAAAGAAAAGCTGGAGCAAAAG
Source organism: uncultured Lachnospiraceae bacterium (assembly GCA_944376425.1). GTDB lineage: Bacteria > Bacillota > Clostridia > Lachnospirales > Lachnospiraceae > JAGZHZ01. Next base: position 6,200 of record CALWCS010000173.1, read on the forward strand.
CAGGAGCGTCTTGATACGAGCCGCGAAGCAATTTTGCGCAAAGCAAACGAAGAAGCACAGGCAATTCTGCGCGAGGCAAAAGAATATGCCGATACTACTATCAAAAACTTTTATAAGTTCGGAAAAGCAAATATTTCGGTCCGTGAAATGGAACAGGAGCGCAGTCGCCTTCGTGAGAAGATGTCTTCTGTTGAAAAAAATCTTTCTGCCGGCAAGCCTGCCGCAGCAAAGAAAAAGTTATCTCCGAAAGCGCTTCATATCGGAGATACTGTAAAGGTACTGAGTATGAATTTGACAGGAACGGTCAGCACCCTTCCGGATGCAAAAGGAATGTTATTTGTTCAGATGGGAATTCTCCGTTCTAAAGTGTCGCTCAGCGATTTACAGCTTATTGATGAAGCAGTCATTACCGGACCAAACTTAAATCGTACCGGAAGCGGAAAAATCAAAATGACAAAGTCTGCTTCCGTATCACCCGAAATTAATCTTCTTGGTAAGACAGTAGATGAAGCACTGTCTGAACTCGATAAATATCTGGATGATGCCTATCTTGCTCATCTTCCTTCTGTGCGTATCGTACATGGAAAAGGAACCGGTGCCCTGCGTAAGGGAGTTCACAACTATCTGCGCCGTATGAAGCATGTCGCATCTTTCCATCTCGGTGAGTTTGGTGAGGGAGATGCCGGAGTTACGATTGTGGAATTCAAACAGTAACCTATATGGATTTTTATTTCATAACGCAATGTTATGCTTTCCATTTATTTTGGAAAGACGGGAGGTCTTTATATGGTCAGCAGACAAAAAATTATGGTTGTAGATGACGATGCAAATATTGCTGAACTCATCTCACTTTACTTGACAAAAGAATGTTTTGATACCCTTATAGTATTCGACGGTGAAAAGGCCTTAAAAGAATTCGACTCCTATCAGCCGAATCTGGTTCTTCTTGACCTTATGCTGCCTGGTATGGATGGTTATCAAATCTGCCGGGCTATCCGTCAGAAATCTTCTGTACCAATTATCATGCTTTCTGCGAAAGGCGAAATTTTTGATAAGGTACTGGGATTAGAGCTCGGTGCCGATGATTATATGGTCAAGCCTTTCGACTCGAAAGAACTTGTCGCCCGGGTAAAAGCGGTATTACGGCGTTACCAGACTGAAAAGCCAGCGGAACAAAAGCCAGCCGGAAAATATGTGGAATATCCTGATCTTATTGTAAATCAGACAAATTATTCTGTCCTTTACAAAGGAAAAAATATTGACATGCCTCCGAAGGAGTTAGAGCTTCTTTATTTTCTTGCCTCTTCTCCTAACCAGGTATTTACCAGAGAACAGCTTCTTGATCATATCTGGGGGTATGAATATATCGGCGACAGCCGTACAGTAGATGTACATATTAAACGGCTTCGTGAAAAAATTAAAGACAATGCCTCTTGGTCCCTTGCCACAGTCTGGGGCATTGGCTATAAATTTTCGGTAAAACAGCCATGAAAAAAAGAATTTTTTTGAAGTTTCTGATCGCATATTTTGTGTGTGCTCTTGTAAGTTTTCTGTGTGTTACTATCTTTTGTTCTGCTCTTGCTGAAAAGCATTTAATCAAAACAAAAGCAGAAGCGCTCTATTCAGAAATCTCAAGTCTTGCCCAAGGACGTGTCGGAACTTCTTATCTGAAGACTGATGTTTCCTCTGAGGATGTCTATACGAATCTTTGTGCTCTTGCTACTTATCAGTCAGCAGAGTTTTGGCTTTTAAACAGTAACGGTGACATCCTGATCGATACATCAGCGCCATACTCTGAGGATTCCATAAAAAGCATTCCGAATTTTGATCCGTCGGAACTGGAATCCCGGTATTATCAGGTTGGAAATTTTTTTGGAATGTTTTCCGTGGAAACTTTAAGTGTTGTCTCTCCTATTACGGATCAGTTTACTACACGCGGTTACTTCTGTGCTCATTTTAATATGGAGAATTTAAATGACGGCAAAAATGCCATTATGAACATTTGTTATCTGATGCTGGGATTTATTTTGCTGATTTTTCTTCTGCTTTTATTTTTATTCCGGAATCAGTTTTATTCTCCATTGCTGCGTGTGACAGAGGCGGCGAAAGAATATGCCTCGGGAAATTTGAACTATCAGCTTTCGATGGAGAATGAAGATGAGTTTTCCCACCTTGCTTCTTCTTTAAAATTTCTTGCCGAAGAATTAAATCAATCAGGAGAATATCAGAGAAAATTCATCTCTAATATTTCTCATGATTTTCGATCTCCTCTGACATCAATCAAGGGATATGTGGAGGCAATTTTAGACGGTACGATTCCTTATGAAAATCAGGAACGTTATCTTAATATCGTTCTATCTGAGACAGAACGCTTAAATAAACTGACTAGCGGTCTTTTGACACTGACAACGTATGATGACAAAGGTACGTTTCTGGAACTGTCCGATTTTGATATCAATGATGTCATTCGAAAAATTGCCGCAACGTTTGAAGTTTTATGCGATCAGAAAAATTTACATCTCGATCTTTTTTTTGAAGAAGGAGAATTAAAAGTTTCTGCGGATTTAAGCAAAATCCAGCAGGTCTTATACAACCTGATTGATAATGCCATTAAATTCAGTAAACCAGATTCTTCTATCCGTATTGAAACAACTGAGATGTATAACAAAGTTTTCGTATCGGTTAAAGATCATGGAGAGGGAATTGCAAGAGAGAATCTTCCAAAAATCTGGACTCGTTTTTATAAAAGTGATCCTTCGCGCGGAAAGGACAAGAAAGGAACAGGGCTAGGGCTTGCTATCACAAAAGAAATTATTCAAAGTCACGGAGAACATATCAATGTCGTCAGTACACCCGATGTCGGAACAGAATTTACGTTTTCTTTACAGCGTTCTTCAGAATCGACATAAAAAAAGTGGCTCAAACTCCATTTTCCTGTGATTCCGGACAGAAATTTATTTTCATTTCTGCCCTTTGAATCATAGAGATTTCAGAGTTTTGAGTCACTTTATTATCTTTTTAGGAATTTTTTATATTGTGTATTTTAATTTTTATTCTGGTTTCCATTCATATTTTGTCAGTTTTCCTTCTAAACGCATATGGTCAAAATGATTCTGGCGCAGTGCTTCATACAAAACGATTGCTACAGAATTTCCCAGATTCAGCGAACGGATATCTCCAATCATCGGAATCCGGATTGCCGTCTCTTGATGTTCTAGTAAAATTTCCTCTGGAATGCCTGCGCTTTCTTTTCCAAACATGATAAAACAATCCGGTTCATATTTGACATCGGTATAGACGTGCGGCGCCTTCGTAGTCGCCATATAAATTTTAGCCCCTGGATTTCTCTCCAAAAAGTCTTCAAAATTAATATACGTTGTCACATCTAAATCTTTCCAGTAGTCCATTCCCGCACGTTTTAAAGCCTTTTCTGTCAGATGAAATCCCAGCGGTTCAATCAAGTGAAGTCTAGTACCGGTGGCCACACACGTTCTTCCGATATTTCCTGTATTTGCGGGAATTTCAGGTTCAAACAAAACAATATTTAATTTTGCCATCTCTTATTTCTCTTCCTCTGCCATATTTTGTTTTTCTTTTAATTTACGGATAAATTTTTCCAGTCTTCCAAGCGCTATTTTTAAATCATCCAGAGAATACGCATAGGAAATCCTAAGAAATCCTTCTCCGCATGCTCCAAAAGCGCTTCCCGGGACAACTGCGACTCTCTCTTCTTCTAAAAGTTTTGTTGCAAATTCTTCAGATGTCATCCCAAACTCTTTAATACATGGAAAAACGTAAAAAGCTCCAAAAGGTTCAAAGCATTTTAGTCCCATCTCTTTAAAAGCATGCATCAGATAACGTCTTCTGCCGTTATATGCCTCTCTCATAACCTTAATATCGTCATCTCCATGGCGCAAAGCCTCTACAGCAGCATACTGGCTGTTTGTAGGAGCACACATAATCGCAAACTGATGAATTTTTGTCATCTGCTTAATAATCTCTTCCGGTCCGCATGCATATCCCAGTCTCCATCCTGTCATCGCATATGCTTTTGAAAATCCATTCATCGTAATCGTTCTTTCTTTCATTCCAGGCAGACTTGCAATTGAGACATGTTCATTGTCATACGTAAGCTCAGAATAAATTTCATCCGACAAGACAAAAATATCTTTTTCTATAATCACTTCCGCAATTTCTTCTAAGTCTTTTCGTGTCATGATTGCTCCTGTCGGATTGTTCGGAAAAGGAAGAACCAGAATTTTTGTCTTATCTGTAATAGCGTCGAGCAATTCCTGTTTCGTCAGCCGAAACTGATTTTCTTCCTTTAGGCTGATCGTTACCGGCACTCCTCCGGCAAGCACAGCACACGGAAGATAGGATACAAAACAAGGCTGAGGAATCAGCACTTCATCTCCCGGATCCAGCATTGCACGCATTGCAAGGTCAATCGCCTCGCTGCCTCCTACTGTAATCAGTACTTCTTTTGCCGGATCATAAGAAATATGGCATTTTCTTTGGAGATACTTGCACACCTCTTCTCTTAATTCCTTTAGTCCTGAATTTGAAGTATAAAACGTACGTCCCTTTTCCAGAGAATAAATTCCCTCATCTCTGATATGCCACGGTGTATCAAAATCCGGCTCTCCAACACCTAGAGAAACAACATCGTCCATCTCACTTACAATATCAAAAAATTTTCTAATACCAGACGGTTCAATTTTAACTACTTTTTCTGCTATCGGATTTCTCACGGCGTCACCAGCATCCTTTCATCCTTATTTTTCTTTGATAGAATAATTCCGTCATCTTTATACTTTTTCAAAATAAAATGCGTCGCTGTACTTAATACGCTTTCTAAAGTGGAAAGTTTGTCTGATACAAATCCGGAAACTTCCTTTAACGTCTTTCCTTCCAGAATGACGAGCAGATCGTATCCGCCTGAAATCAGATAAACAGACTGAACCTCAGGGTAATTATAGATTCTCTCAGCAATGGAATCGAACCCCTGTCCTCTTTGCGGTGTCACTCGGACTTCTATCAATGCCGTTACTTTGTCAGAAGAAGTTTTATCCCAGTCAATCAGCGTGTGATATCCGCAGATAATTCCTTCTTTTTCCATCTGCTGAATTTCATTTGCAATCACTGCCTCGTCAGAGCCGAGCAAGATCGCAAGCTCCTTTAAATCAATTCGGCTGTTTCTTTCCAAAAATGTTAAGATCTGTTCTCTCATCATTTTAAATTCCCTGCTTTCTTTTTTATTTTATAAATTTGGAATCAAAAGATATTTTTTTGATTCCATGACGCTGCGGATTACTCCGCGCTTATAAAAAGGAACCCTGCTATGCAGGATTCTGAGGCAGAACAAAAAACTGTTCAAAATTCTCCGGCTTAGGGCGGTCGAGAAACCGAATATCGTCTCCGTTTCGGATGATCCGCTCTTTTTTATCTGTTATTTTTCCGATTACTGATGCATTGATATGGAGTTTTTCTAGCTCTCTTAACAGACCATATCCATTCTCTGTTCCAATTAACAGAGCTCCTGATGAGGGCATACTGTAAGGATTTGCCCCGATATATTCACTGATCTCTACCGTTTCCTGCCGGATTGCAATCTGTTTTAAATCCACTTCCAGTCCCGTTCCCATTCTTTGGCTCATCTCCCATAAGGCTGTCAAGATGCCTCCCTGACTGATGTCATGCATGACCACGGCACCGAAGTGGGATGCCGCTCGAGCTTCATCCTCTACAGATAAATATTTTGTAAATTCCTGGGACATTTTTATTAAAGCATACGGATATCGGGCCAGTAATTCCTTTTCTCTGTGTTTTGCTAAAAGTACCGTTCCTTCCAGTCCGATCCATTTTGTCATCACAATGTCCGATCCTGCTTTTAACTTTACGGTTCCTCTTTGCTCTGTCTTTTGTGTCTGTCCAATCCCTGTAATCGCTACGATAGGTTTCTTCACCATACTGGTAGTTTCCGTATGTCCTCCTAATATCTGTATTTTTAAATTCAGACAGACCTGGTGAACGGATTCCATAATAGCCTTACATTCTCTGTGATCCTCAGAAGGAGGCAGAAAAAGCATACAAAAAATTCCCAGTGCATTGCCCTCGCTGCAAAATAAATTATTAGCTGCACGAAATACGGCAAAACCTGCATCTTCTGGATGATAGCAAATCTGCACTGCTGTCGATCCGCTCATCCATCCTTTTGGCTGTATCAATGCAAAATCTTCTCCGATACCTGCCCCTTGTATGACTTCTTCCCTTGACATTCCTAACTGCTTTAAAACGCTATGAGTCAGCACCATTTCTGATATTTTTCCTATTTTCATTTTACTGATCGCTTTCTCTTTCTGCTTTGAACTGTTTGTTTCAAACAAAAAAATTCCTGTGCTAAAGATCTAAAAACTTTGTGGTTGCTAAATATTGGTTTCTATTTTAATACATCCTTCCATTCAAGTCAAATATGAAGTGTTCTATTTCTTAATTGCTTTTCTATCTGAGAACAAATTTTTTTAAAATTGCAAAATTTTTCTCTTTTTTGTCAAATTTTTTCCTCAATCTGCAAAATATTATCTTCTCTCTTTTTTGCTGTTTATGATAAAATAGAATTAACATCTTTTAATCACATTGTCATTTCAAAAAACCTCTTAATTTTATGTCAAAGAGATTTTTCTCTTACTTTTTAGATCAATCCTTCTAAAAAGTATCCGGCATCCTGTTTTCTGCAAAAAACAGGACAAAAAAGAGAAGACAGCCAAACCGCTGTCTTCTCTTTTTCTGTATCCATGTAATAGATACCTTCTGCTTCTTTATGGATTATATCCTGTTTCCGGTGGATCATATGGATATGTTTCTGGTTCTGTATAAATTGGCTCTGTCTGATATGCCTCTGTCTGTGTTGTTTCCGGTTCTGTGATAATCGGTGCATTCGTCTCCGGTTCATAGACTTCCGTTTGATAAACCTCTGTCTGATAACCTTCCGTCTGGTATACCTCTGACTGATATACTTCGGTCTGATACGTTTCCGTCTCCCAGCTTTCCGTAGAAGGAGTTGTGCTAGCCGCGCCTCCTCCCGATGCGATGACGCTCTGAACCTGACTGAGATCACCGCTTGCAATTGCCGTATACATTGCCGAGGACGTTGATCCGTCAGATAACAGAACACCTACTTCATATCCATTTTTCATCGGTTGGTAATAACTGGTATTTACCTGCGTCTCTGTCGTCTCTCCGTTCTCTGTTACAACCTTCCAAAGAGTCGCTGACATTCCATTTTGAGCATACTGGAACTGATACAGGTATCCAACCAGCTGGTCAGTTGCTGCATAAAAAGTATAACCTTCCGGCTCAGTCGTGCTTTCTATCGTACTGTAGTAAGAGACTGTTCTGTCTGCTGATCTTGTCTCTTTTCCGTAAATGTAAAAGGAAACCGTTCCGTTATATGCATTTCCCGAAATAAAAATCGGTGTGTCATAATTATTGCGGAAACGCAGATCCATAACGCCTTCTGCAATAGCCGCATCCATCGAAGCATCCACATAGCTGACACTATAAGTATGATTGTGACGCTCTATAATCTCTAATTCTGCATCCAGCAATGCATTGTATAACGTTGTCGATACCTGGCAGATACCCCCTCCATATCCGTCTACTACACGGTCGCCGCTATATTCCGGCGCCAAAGTATATCCGTTTTCTGCCGTAAATGGGACAAGCTGATCACAAACTGAAAATTCTTCGCCGGGATAAATCAGATGACCGGAAAGTTTCTGGGTACCTACTTCCACATTTGTTCCTCGATCTCCGACTGTATAATATGTTGTAGCTGTCCCAAGGCAATCCTGAATCTGACTCAGTTCTTCTGTACTTCCTCGCGGCGGATCTTCCTCCACTACAAGAGATACGGTTCCACTTCCGCCATGCCATTCATTTTCTATATAATTTTCAACTGCTGTGACAGATTCTTCTACATTGATCTTTGTCCCTGCAACACCTTCTATAATTGTAAATCCGCCATATCCGTCATCTTCAATCGTACCATCTACTCTCTCGGTTTCAAATTGTACGCAGTTATTTTCGATAAATGACTGTATTGCAGTGGCGCTGGCTTGAAATTCTAATTCAAAGTTATGAGACTCATTTTCCAAATCTTTTTGATCTTTATACCGCTGAATCAGATTTCCTTTTGTTCCCAGCTTTGTCGCATCATCAATGACGTCTGTGTTTGTCCACTCAATTCCAAGATCACCTGCCGACACATTCGTCTGATTTGATCCAATCTGTACCGTAATGATATCGCTCTTTATCGATTCTACTTCAGCCTCAACAGCCTCCCTCGCTGCCTCTGGCGTCATTCCGGAAACGTCAACTCCTCCGATTGTAATGCCCTGCTGAATCGTACCGCTTTCTGCCGCTTGTACGCTGACATAAAAAGTTGACATCATCCCCATCGTCAAAACAGTAAACAGTATTTTTTTTATTTTCATGCTTTATACTCCTCTTTTGGTTTACATAAAACTAAGAACTGCGCTCAGTATTGTCGGAACTATCATAGCAATGACTAAAATTCCACAGATTACTGCTGCAATCGTTCTCTTTCTTTTCGTATCTAATCTCATCATTGTTGTTCACCTTTTTCCTTCCATATTGTAAAATGATACGGTCAATCAGCCGTGACGCCTCACTCTTGCTGAGTCCCCCCATCGAGACATCTATCTGTATTTTATGATATTTTATTAAATCTATCAAGTATCGTTTTTGAGATTCTGTCATTGGACTTTGTTTCTTTATTTTACATTCCATTGGGAAAGATAGAAAACATTCCGGTTTTGTCTGGGCAAACTGCTCTTGCAGAATTAAAAAAAGCTTTGTTGTTGCCTTTGCATCATCCAGAGCACGATGTTTTTCTTTCTGTTCAATCTGGTAGTATTCGCACAATGCTTCTAACTTTTTGCTTGGAAGATTTTCAAGGCAGGAACGTGCAATTTTCAGCGTATCGATTCCCCTTCTTTCAAAATTTATTCCATACCGTGCGAAACTCCATTTCAGAAATCCAAAGTCAAATGGAAGATTATGTCCTATCAGATCCATGTCCCCTGCAAATTCTAAGAATAATTCCAGAGCTTCTTTTTCTTCTCTTCCCTTTTCGCACATTTCCTCGGTAATTCCAGTCAGATTTCTGACTATTTCTGAAAGTTCCCTATGACAATTGACCATTGTCCAAAAGGTATCTGTAACCTTTCCGTTTTCGACTTTAACAGCTCCTATTTCTAAAATTCTGTCTTTTTCCGGAGACAGTCCTGTCGTCTCCAAATCAACTACAACATAAGATCCTTTCATTTTTCTTTTGTTTCTCCTTTTTTATCCCGTTCTTTCTTATTTTTTTCTTTATATTCCAAACAGTATTTTTGCAGGAAGCATTCTTCGCATTTGGGGCTTCTCGCAAAACAGATGGTTCTTCCAAATGTAATAATCTGAATATTATATAAAATCCAATGTTCTTCTGGCAAGACTTTCATCAGATCGTATTCTATCTTAACAGGGTCGGTTTCCTTTGTCAGTCCTAACCTTCCCGAAATCCTCTTTACATGGGTATCCACTACAATGCTGGGCTGATGATAAATATTGCCCCGAATCACGTTGGCTGTCTTTCTTCCCACTCCTGCCAGCGCCGTTAACGATTCTAGATCCGAGGGAACCTCATCGTGATACTGTTCATGAATCACTTTCATGCAGGCAATAATGTTTTTTGCCTTATTCCTGTAAAATCCGGTGGATTTAATATCCTGTTCCAGTTCTCTTTGATCGGCATATGCCAGTTTTTCCACTGTATCATATTTCCGAAACAACTCTTTTGTCACAATATTTACACGTGCATCGGTACACTGCGCACTCAATATGGTTGCCGTTAGAAGCTGCCATGGCGTCTGATAATTTAAATAACATTTATATTCTCTTGTATATTTTTCATCCAAAAGTTTCAAGATTTCTCTTGTTCTCTTTGACGTCATTTCTGTTTCCATTCCTTTCTCACTTTATTTTCTCTATCTGATACACCGATGCATTGCCGTTTAGCGGGTCTTTTTTCCGGTAATCGAATAATACAGCAGTCTCCTTTCTTTCTCCCTCTCCTAATACATTGATTGAAAAAATCTCCAGGTGTGTCATCTTTATGATCTGCCGATACGTATATCCCTCATACCCAGTCAGATATTCGGGCTGCCTCTCCTCTTTTTTACAGATCCAAGCCGTAAATTCTTTCCATGTTCCACAGTCTTTTGCCCAATTGGGACGGCTTTTGCTGTTTTCTCTCAGATACAGATCAAAAATCATCCATTCTTCATACCATTTCTCTTTTCCCGTTTTCAATTCTAAAATAAAATCTCTGAGAATTTCAAATCTTCCCATACGGGAATGGTTCAAATGATTCAGTCCTTTCTTTTCGTAATATTCTCCCAGTTTTAAAAACATTTCAAATGGATTAGAAAATTCCTTTTCCAGAGCATGTATCGTATGTGAAAATTGAAAACTGTTGTAATAGACTTCCACCATCTCTTCTACCTTTTTTAAATTCAACAGTTCATCGTGGCTGAGCCATTTTGTAAATAATACCTCATACTGAGGAAAACTACGGTATGAAATTCCATATTCTTCTGCTTTGTGATACATTTTAGAACCCTTCAGAACTTTTAAAAACCCTAATTGAAGCTGATTTGGACGCATCTTATAAATTTCACAAAAAGACTGTATCAAGCTGTCATATCCTTCATAGGGCAGTCCTGCAATCAAGTCCAGATGCTGATGAATATTTCCAAAACTGTGAATCTTTGCTGTAATCTGCTTTATTTTTTCTAAATCTGTTTTTCGATTGATCTCTTTTAGCGTCTGCATGTTTGTCGTCTGTACTCCAATTTCAAGCTGTACCAGCCCCGGACGCATCTGTGAAAGAATTTTAAGTTCTTCTTCATTCAGCAAGTCCGCCGCTATCTCAAAATGAAAATTTGTAATTCCATTGTCATGCTCTTTTATATAATTCCAGATTCCAACAGCATGACGATGATTACAGTTAAAGGTACGGTCTACAAATTTGACCTGAGGTACTTTCTGATCCAAAAAAAACTGAAGTTCTCTTTCTACAAGATCTAAACTTCTGAATCGAACTTTTTTATCAATGGAAGAAAGGCAATAACTGCAGGAAAACGGGCATCCTCTGCTGCTTTCATAATATACAATTTTGTTTTTAAATTCACTCATATTCTGATACATAAACGGAAGTTCATCCATAGTAAGAAAATCTGTACATGGATTTGCGCCAATCTCTCCCTTTTCTTTTCTGTATGTAATTCCGTCTATCTCTTGGAGTGTTCCTTTTCCCTCAATATAATAGTCAAGCAGCGCAAGGAAACTGCGTTCTCCCTCTCCTGTCATCACTCCCTTTACCTGAAACATTTCTTTTAAAAAACTGGCTGCATCGTAAGAAACTTCCGGACCGCCCACCCATATAACAGTATCCGGCAGCAGTTTTTTTAATTCTCTTATCAGTTTTTTTACGTATTCAATATTCCATATATAGCAGGAAAATCCAAGAAAGTCCGGATTTTGTCTGTAGATTTCTTCCATAATGTCATCTACGTAATGATTGATGGTAAATTCTGCAATTTCGATCTGTTCTTCATATTTTCCTGCATACGCCCTCAAACTGTAGACGGCAAGATTTGAATGAATATATTTTGCATTGATTGCACACAGTAAAATTTTCATTCTCTTTTCTCCTTTTTGATTGCGCATCGTTTCCATTACGATTGACGCAGATAATGTAATGATAGGAAAGAAACGCTTCCTCCCCTTCCGGAGAAAAAGCGTTTCTTTTCTGTCAGGCATTTACTTTTGCCTTCGTCTTTATTTTTTCTTTCTTTTTATCCCATACAAGCTGACATTTGTCAAATTTTTGTTCTATCATGCGGTACAAGGTATTCATCGCATCCATCAGCATCGGCGAGAAATTGAGAATCGCCAGCATGATAATAACAGAATTGAAATTTAACGACTCGAACTCCAGCAAATGCTGACCTACGATCATACAGATCAGATAAATCGTCTGCATTGCATAGATGACTACTTTTCGGTACGGCGTCATCGGAGAATAAACTTTCTGGAGAGCCATCATATAAGTCCATCCTGTTGTCAGAACCACAACGGTTGTCAGCATATCTCTCGGACAATTCAGCCACTCTCCTATATACATTGCTGCCATAATCGTAAACGTGATAGTCAGTGCCGGAGGCGCTGCATTCCTGAATACTTTCCGGAAGAAATGACTGTCTACCTTCTGGAAACTTGGTTCAATCGTCATCAAAAAAGTAGGAATCGCAACGGCACATCCGTTAATAATCGATAACTGGATTGGTTCAAACGGATACGCACGACCGATAAATATCGTCTCCAAGGCTAACAGCACCGAGAAAATAGTCTTAATTAAAAACATAGAAGCAGAAAGACTAATATTATTAATTACACGTCTTCCTTCATTTACAATATCAGGCATTGCGCTGAAATCGGAATCCAGCAATACAACATTTGCACAGTTCTTTGCCGCATCGCTTCCGGAAGCCATTGCTACACTGCAGTCTGCCTCTTTTAAGGCAAGAACGTCATTGACGCCATCGCCCGTCATCGCCACCGTATGTCCTTGTTGTTTCAAAGCAACTACCATCTGTTTTTTCTGCTTCGGAGTTACCCGCCCAAACACAGTATATTGACGCACTGCATCTGCAATCTGCTCTTCTGTCCTAAGAACTGTGGCATCAATATAAGCGTCTGCATGTTCCAGACCCACTTTCTTTGCAATCGCAGCTACAGTCGCAGGATCGTCTCCCGAAATCACTTTGACATCTACGCCTTGCTCTCGGAAATATTCCAATGTGGCGCTCGCCTCCGGGCGGATGATATCACTCATCAAAATAATGGCAAGCGGCTGAAGTTCTTTTGGAAGATCCGCTTCCTTTCGAACTTCTCTGCTGTGCGCCAGAACCAAAATACGGTATCCTTCTGTTGCCAGATCCTGACATTTTCTTTTGAGGGTGCTCTGTCCTTTTGGAAATAAGAATTGAACCGCTCCAATATAATAGCTTCCCTGATCTTGAAATGAGACACCGCTGTATTTCCGTTCAGACGAAAATGGAATCGTATGTTCCACTTTATACGTACGGATCGGTGTAAATCTCTCTTTTAATGCAAGGAATGTAGCATTGTCATCGCTGAGAGCACCCATCATATTTCCCATAATCTGTTCCAGCTCACTTTGAGAAATCTGACTGTATCTTTGTTCTTCAGCTTCCATCTGAATAATTCCAGGTTCCTGCACCTCTTGCGCTTTATCTTCCAGTTTTAAAATATTATCCAGAAGTTCTACACGTTCTACGCAAATATTGCCTTCTGTCAATGTACCGGTCTTATCCAGACACAGCACGTCAACTCTTGCCAATGTCTCAATGCAGAATAATTCCTGAATCAGAGTTCTTCTTCTTGCAAGTCTTAAAACTCCTAATGTCATTGCGACACTCGTTAAAAGTACAAGTCCTTCCGGGATCATTCCAAGAAGAGCCGCAACGGTATTTAACACAGCATCTGTTCTTCCCACCTGTGTAATGTAATACTGTTTATAAAACAGACCGATTCCGAGCGGAATAATGATAATACTGATTACCTTTAAGATACGATTCAAATTTCTTTTCAAAACAGAATCATGTCTTTTATATTGTTTTGCCTCTTTTGTAATCTGTTCCATATAGTTATCTTCTCCTACATGGACCACTTTACACAGTGCTTTTCCTGATGTGACAAAACTTCCGGAAAAAAGTTCCGCTCCCTCTTCTTTGTTTAGAGAATCGGATTCTCCTGTCAAAAGAGATTCATTTACTTCCAAACGTCCCTTCTGCACTACCGCATCCGCAGGGATCTGGTCACCTGCCTTTAGAACGATCAGATCGTCCAATACAATCTCATCGACGTTTAATGTTACATACTTTCCGCCTCTTACCGCCTGTACCTGGCTTGCCGTCAGGATGGCAAGTTCATCCAAAGTTTTTTTCGTTCTTATCTCCTGCACAATACCAATCACAGTATTTGTCAGAATGATAAAAATAAAGAGCGTATTTTTGAAAGAACCTACAGATAAGACCATCGCTAAAAGGATTACGTTGATAATATTAAAGAACGTAATTGTGTTCCCCAAAATAATCTGTTTGTAAGACCGGGTTGTATTGTTTGTGGTCTTATTGATTTTTCCTTCTTCTATCCTTTGTTGAACTTGCGTTTGGGTAAGACCTGTAATTTTTTCTTTTTTTCCTGCCATATATTCCTCCAATTTCTTCCCTTCCCCGCATTCTGCGGGTATCCCACGCTTGTAATTTATCATACCTCAATTCTTCGAATTTGGAAAGCCCAAATCTATTAAATTTCTTTTCCGAAAATTAACAAATCATAAATCCGGTTTTTTTCAGTTTTATTGACACTGTTGAAAAAATGAGCTATGATAATGCTAATTTAAAAAGAGTTCTATTTACTATTTATTCTATTGCAGAAAACTCTATTTTTCCTCAAAATACCGATAGATTTTTATTTTTTTAGGAGGATTTATGAACCGACAAGATTTTTCAAACCTGGGAGAGAACATCAAAAATCTGGTTCAGGATGCTATTGACTCCCAAAATTTCGATCAACTAAGCCGTACGATTAACCAGACAATCCATCAGACCTTAGATGGAGTCGGAGAGACTTTGAATCATACAGTAAATCATGTGGGAAAAAATATTAATGATACCCTTGATCAGGTTGGACAAACTCTGCGGGGAGAACGGGGATATTTCCGTACTTCTTCCTATTCACAACATAGGACTCACCAAAATCCTTATGTCCATCCTAAAAGACAGACGGCACGCCGTCAGGAACCTTTTGTCACCGATTCTTATTTTCCGTCAAATCTAGTACGAAATTGTACTCCAATGAATATAGGCGGAACCTTCCTTGCCGCCGTCGGCACTCCTTTTGCCGGAATTTTCGGACTTTCTATGATGATTGTCGCCTTTGCCGAACATCGCTTTTTTCTCCCGAGCGCTATTCTTTCTGTCTTCTTTGCCGGAAGTCTTTACGCTGCTTTTGTCGGTTTCCGCATGAGAGGACGTTATCAGAGATTTCAAACTTATTTACGGCATATGGGCGGAAAAACTTACGCTTCCATTCAGGATCTTGCCGATGCCGTAGGCAGATCGAAACGATATGTGGTCCGCGATTTAAAAAATATGATACGTAAACGAATGTTCTTAGAAGGTCATATCGATCAGCAAAAGACATGTCTGATGATCAGCAATGAATCTTATCAGCAGTATCAGCAGGCGCTTGCCAATGCCAAAATGCAGCAGCAGTTCCATCAGCAGCAAGCGGAAAAATCTTCTTCGGGAAAAAAAGAGGAATATTCTGAAGAAGTGCGAAAGATCATTGAGGAAGGCAATTCTTATATCGAAAAAATCAAACACTGCAACGATCAGATTTCTGACACGGAATTTTCCGCAAAACTCAGCCGTCTTGAAATGATTGTGACTAAAATTTTCAACCGTGTCAAGGAAAAACCTGACCTTGCTCCTGATCTTAGAAAATTTATGGAATACTATCTTCCTACTACCTGGAAGCTGATCGACGCTTACCGTGTATTAGACCAGCAGTCGATTCAAGGTGAAAATATTTCTTCTTCCAAAAAAGAAATTCGAGACACTCTGGACACCATCAATGAAGCATTTGAAAATCTTCTTGACCGTTTCTTTCAAGATACCGCATGGGATATCTCAACGGATATCTCAGCGCTTCAGATGATGCTTGCCCAGGAAGGTCTGACCGATCAGGGATTTCCGGGATCAAAAAAGAACAAATAAGAACTTGACAAATAAGGAGGAGCTTCGATGAGCAACGCATTCGAAAATTTTGATACAACACCAACTTTAACTTTTGACCCGCTTCCCCAAGAGCAGCCTTCAGAGACACCTGTTGCCAAAGAACCTGCCGAACCGGCTCTTGATGAAAGTATTCTCTCTGAGGAAGAACGAAAAATGGTTGACCAGTTTTCCAAACAGATTGACCTTCATAATTCCAATGCCATTCTTCAGTATGGTGTCGGTACTCAGAAAAAAATGGCCGATTTTTCTGAGGCAGCTCTTGAAAATGTCCGTACAAAAGATTTAGGCGAAGTCGGAACTATGCTGTCTCAGGTTGTGACAGAATTAAAAGATTTCAACGCAGAAGAAGAACCTAAAAAAATTTTTGGATTTTTCAAGAAAAGCAGCGATAAAATGGAGACAATGAAAGCAAAATACAGCAAGGCAGAGGGAACCGTCAATAAAATCTGCGAAGCATTGGAGCGTCATCAGATTACGCTGCTGAAAGACATTGCCTCTCTTGATAAAATGTATGAAATCAACAAGACTTACTTTAAAGAGCTTTCGATGTATATTCTTGCCGGCAAGAAAAAACTGGCTGAAGTAAAAGAAAAAGAATTAAAGCCTCTTGTTGCGCACGCGCAGTCGTCGAATCTGCCGGAAGATGCACAGGCTGCAAAAGATCTGGAATCACTTTGCACCAGATTTGAAAAGAAAATTCACGATCTGGAACTGACCAGAATTATCTCGATTCAAACAGCCCCTCAAATTCGTCTTGTTCAAAACAATGACACGATGATGGTAGAAAAAATTCAGTCCACGATCGTCAATACCATTCCTCTTTGGAAAAGTCAGATGGTACTGACACTTGGGATTGAACATTCTACCCAGGCTGCAAAAGCACAGCGCGAGGTGACTGATATGACAAACGAACTCCTTAAGAGAAATGCAGAGCGTTTGAAAATGGCAACGATCGAGACAGCAAAAGAGTCAGAGAGAGGAATTGTAGATCTGGAAACTTTAAAGCAGACGAATGCCTCTTTAATCTCCACTTTGGATGAAGTTATGAAAATTCAGACAGAAGGACATCAAAAGCGTCTCGCTGCCGAACACGAAATCAATCGAATGGAACAGGAATTAAAGCAAAAATTACTTTCTATCCAAAAGTAATTCCATTTTTTTCAACTATAGATGTCCCAAATGCCATTCTGAAATGGAATCTCATAAAGTCCATCCAGATTTAGGCTTTTGGGACATTGTTTTATCTATCGGTCTTCTCTTAAGAGATCAGGCACCCCAAATGGATACAGTGCCTGATAAGCTTCCCACTCGGCGCGGCTTTGAGGTGCGGCAGGAATCAATCCGGTGCAGTCATTCGAAGAACATGCTGACGAAAAAAAGTCATACTCATCAATAATACGGTTATTTTTTTCTTTGTCGTACATAAGCATCCTCCTTTGTGATATAATAAGATACTAGGTTTCAACGGTATTTTGCCGTTGTCCATAGTGTCTGCTTTATGAATAAAAATTATCACGCAAAAATCTGGAAGGAGGCAGTTAACATATGACACCGCTCTATCGGAAGAGTATTTCCAATGCTTTCCCATCCCGTAATTGTTCGAACCGTCTAAAATCGGAACAATATAGTTTTTATCACACTAAAATCGGAACGGTATGGATCACTGCAAGCAACATCGGAATCACCCATATTTCTCTTTTTGGTGAATCCTTAGCCGACGCTCGAGAGCGTTTTGAAAATGAATGGATCAAAACAGCGGCAGCGGAACTGAACGAATATCTTGAGGGCAAAAGAAAATCGTTTTCTTTTCCTCTCGATCTAAAAGGGACAAATTTTCAGCGCACCGTATGGAATGCCTTGCTTACGATCCCATACGGCGAGACAAGAAGCTATGGAGAAATCGCAAGACAGATCGGAAGCCCTAATGCCGCAAGAGCAGTTGGTATGGCAAACCATAACAATCCTGTTCTTATTGCTGTTCCATGTCACCGCGTCATCGGTGCTGACGGCAGTTTAACCGGTTATGGCAGCGGTCTTAAATTAAAACAATACCTGCTTGATTTGGAGCGTGAGTTTCTATGACCAGAGAGCAGCTCTATCAAGAACTCATTCATCTTTCCGATCCAAAATACAAAGAGTTTTCGATGCGTCTTACTCCGGGTGTTCCGGATATTCTGGGCGTGAGACTTCCTCTTGTCAGAAAGCTTGCCATACGTGAGACAAAGGGAGACTGGAGAGAGCTTTGGAATCATATTCCTCCTCATCTTTCCATGGAAGAAACAATGCTTTTAGGAATGACTCTTGGATATGCCAAAGATCTTAACTGGGAAGAATTCTTAGAAAAAACAGCGCTGTTTATTCCCAGAATTACGAACTGGTCCGTCTGTGACAGCTTCTGCTGTTCTTTAAAAAGAATTTCCTTACACCGCCAGGATTTTTGGGACTTTTTACAGCCTTATCTTTTTTCGCAAAAAGAGTTTGAAGTCCGTTTTGGAGCAGTCGTTCTTTTAAATTTTTACATAGAAGAATCCTGGAT
>CALWCS010000174.1 GCA_944376425.1 uncultured Lachnospiraceae bacterium
CTCAGACACGGTAAGGAGACAATAACTTCTGATGGAGAGGGGAATCCCTCCTTCAGTTATTCATTTAGACGATGTGACTATTAACTTGTAGTCATTATGGACTACACCATTATTATACTAGGAGGTGGTAAAGTGCATCAGTATTTAAGAGCGATTGGATTTAGCGAAAAAATGTCTAGAAAAGAATTAGACACTATGATAAAAAAAATGATTTTGAAAAATGATAAAAATGATGTGGTTAGAGAAGAAGACGGCACAGCATTTGTAGAAATCAATAAAAAATTTGGAGAAAACATTGGAATTACACTGTGTGGTGAATTAGATCAGGATGGTTTCCATCAGGAATATTATTTTCCATACTTTGAGGGAAGTGAGATCTCAACGAGAGAAGATCTGATGGTAGAGCGGTCAGGGTCAGGCGACACATACACAGCAGCGTGTGAAGATCCAAGAGTGGGAGTAACTTTGATTTTTTTCCTTCAAAATGTAGCAGCTTTAAAAAAAGAGAGAATACAAGGGAATTTAAGTCAAAAAGAACAGGGCACGATATTCACCGGGTTGTCATTAGAGGGAAAAATATTATTTCCGATTTATCGAAACGCTATGCAGATGGCATATGAAAAAGAAAGTATATCAAAAAGAAAGAACCTTCTGGCAGATGCCAGAAAGGGCAATGAAGAGGCTATTGAAAGCCTGACCTTGGAAGACATGGACACCTATTCTATGATTTCAAAGAGAATTCAAAAGGAAGATGTATTTTCCATAGTAGATACGTTTTTTATGCCATATGGTATGGAATGTGATAAATATCAGATTTTAGGTCATATTATAGAATGTAAAAAGATTGAAAATGAGTATACAAAGGAAAGTTTATATCAAATGAGAGTAGAATGCAATGATATTGAGCTTGAAATTTGTATTAACAAAAAAGATTTATTAGGAGAACCAGAGGTTGGGAGACGCTTTAAAGGTGTCATCTGGCTTCAGGGAAAAATACAGTTTTAACAAAAAAGGAAAATCAAAAAAGGCAGATATTTTTCGGTTTATATGAAAAATATCTGTCTTTTTTTCTGGGTGAAAGAGGAATTTTACATTGATAGATGACGAACAAAAAATAATATCGGTGAAAATTTATGGATAGAAATATGGAAAAATTCACAAAATTTTCACAGGAGAGATGAGGATTTTTGGAAATTGAGGGATTTTTTTAAGGTTCGATTAAGGTTTCAAATGTAAAATGTATGTAAAATTTTTGGGAAAGGAGAAAGAAATGGATTATCGTAATGAATGGAAACATGAGATTTCTTATTCTGATTTGATTGCAATTCGCCAGAGAATGAAGGTAATTGCTGAATTGGATGAACATGTAAACCAAAATGGCAATTACAAAATCCGAAGTCTGTATTTTGATACACTGACAGACAAAGCATTGAGAGAAAAGATTGATGGAGTGAACAAAAGAGAAAAATTTAGAATCCGTTGTTATGATGGAAACACTTCCATAATTCATCTGGAAAAAAAGAGCAAATGGAATGGAATGGGAAAGAAACAGATTGCAAATCTGACAAAAGAAGAGACCCAAGCTTTGATAGACGGAGATATAGAATGGATGATAAAAAGCGGACGAGCCTTAGTGATAGAATTGTACAGCAAAATGAAATCTGAGGGATTAAGACCAAAAACGATTGTAGAATACACTAGGGAGCCATTTGTATTAAAAAACGGAAATGTTCGGGTTACATTGGATTACGACATTCGGACAGGATTAAGAGGTACCGATTTTTTGAATCCTGCTTGTGTGATGATTCCGGCAGGAGACCCTGTGATCATTTTAGAAGTAAAATGGGATGAATATCTTCCGGCGATTGTTCGAAGTGCAGTCCAGATGAAAGGAACACGCAGCAGTGCTTTTTCAAAATATAGAGTATGCAGAATTTATAATTGAATGGCTGCTAACGATTGGAATGACAGGAGCAGGGCTCAAAAAATCCGGCAAAAATATCAGAATTAAAAATAAGGAGATAATAGTATGACGTTTAGCGATATCTTTCAATCAAATTTTTTGGAAAATGTGACGAGTGTATCGATTTTAGATATGGTACTCGCTCTGATTCTTTCCTTTGGAATAGGAATCTTTATTTTTCTGGTTTATAAAAAAACTTTTTCAGGCGTAATGTATTCTTCAAGCTTTGGAGTTACACTGATTGCTCTGACTATGATTACTACACTGGTCATTCTGGCTGTAACATCGAATGTTGTTCTGTCACTCGGAATGGTAGGTGCGCTGTCAATTGTCCGTTTCCGGACAGCGATCAAAGAGCCGCTTGATATTGCATTTTTGTTTTGGGCTATTGCAGCAGGAATTGTCCTCGCAGCAGGCATGATCCCGCTTGCCGTGATCGGAAGCGTAGTGATTGGAGTTGTTCTTCTGATTTTTGTGAATAAAAAATCTTATGAAAATCCATATATCATGGTAATTAACTGCAACGGACATGATGCAGAAGTAAAAGTAAAGGAATTTTTGGAACATCAGGTCAGCCGCGCTGTAGTAAAAAGTAAGAGTGCAAGCAAAGGAAATATTGAATTAAATTATGAGATTCGAATGAAAGATGAAAATACAGATTTTGTTACAAAATTATCTGAGTTAGAAGGAGTGCACAGTGCGGTTCTTGTAAGTTATAATGGGGATTATTTGGGATGAGGTGGAAAAATGGCAAAAAACAGGCATATTGATAAAATTTGCGCTGTCATAACGATAATTTCTCTTATACTTACCATTCTTTTTATCAACGGTACATCACTTGGAATAGTAGAAGCAGAGCATGTGATGGGATATGAGAACAGACTTTTTGACAATACAAAAGTTCATACAATTGATATTGTGATGGATGACTGGGAAGAATTTATCGAGACATGCACAGATGAGGAATATCATATCTGCAATATTGTGATTGATGGAGAAGTATATAAAAATGTAGGAATTCGTGCTAAGGGAAATACTTCTTTATCTTCTGTGGCTGCATATGAAAATGACAGATATAGCTTTAAAATTGAGTTTGATCAATACAGTGACGGAAACACATATTATGGTCTGGATAAATTAAGCTTAAATAATATTATTCAGGATAATACGTATTTGAAGGATTATTTATGTTATACAATGATGAATGAAATAGGAATTCCCTCTTCTTTATGCAGTTTTGTTTATATTACAGTAAATGGAGAAGATTGGGGACTGTATCTTGCAGTAGAAGGAGTAGAAGAGGGATTTTTGGAACGAAATTATGGAACAAATTACGGAGAGCTGTATAAACCGGATAGTATGAACTTTGGAGGAGGCGGACCGGGAAACGGACAAGATTTTAACATGGGAGATTTTCAGAATGAGAATGAATTTTTTGAAAATAATTTCAGTGAAAATGCGGCAGAAAACGACAATTTTGCGGCTACCGTACCGGATGCCGGTCATACTTTTGAAAGAAGTCAAACAGTCGAAGGACAAGAAAACCAAGGAGAGATGCCGGAAGGTTTTCCGCCAGGCGGTATGGGAGAGAATGCAGGAGAGATGCCGGAAGGTTTGAACCCGGGCAATAGGAATGAAAATATGGCAGAAGCGACACCTGGTGACTTTGATTCGAATAAACTGGAAAGAAATATGGGAGAAGCTCCTGGAAATGGTAATTTTGAGGAAGGAGGTATGGGAAGCGATGATGTAAAACTTCAGTATATTGACGATGATCCTGAAAGTTACCAGAATATTTTTGAGAATGCTAAGACTGATATTACAGAAGAGGATAAAGAGAGACTGATCACATCTTTGAAAACTTTATCTGAGTCAGAAGAAATAGAATCTGTTGTGGATGTAGAAGCAGTTATGAAATATCTGGTGGTTCATAATTTTGTCTGTAACGAGGATAGTTATACTGGAACGATGGTGCATAACTATTATTTATATGAAAAAGATGGCATACTTTCTATGATTCCGTGGGATTATAACCTTGCATTTGGAGGATTCAGCATGGGAGGCGGAATGGGAGGAAATTCATCAGGAGCTACTTCACAAGTCAATTCTCCGATTGATTCTCCAGTCAGTGACGGAGATATCAGTTCGCGTCCTATGATTGCATGGATTTTCGAAGATGAAAAATATATGCAAATGTATCATGAATATTATCAGGAATTTATTTCTGAATATTTTGAGAGTGGATATTTTGGAGAAATGATTGATCAGGTGATTGCATTAATCAGCCCCTATGTAGAAAAAGACCCGACTGCTTTTTGCACATATGAAGAATTTGAAAAAGGAACTCAGACTTTAAAAGAGTTTTGTATTTTACGCGCCGAAAGTGTAGCAGGACAGCTGGACGGAACGATTCCTTCCACTTCAGAAGAACAGGCAGAAGATCGTTCAGCCCTAATCGATGCATCTGATCTTTCACTGTCCGATATGGGATCTATGAATGGCGGAATGGGAGGTGAAGGCGGAAGAGGAGACAAACGAGAACAGACAATGGATATGGAAAGAGATGACATAAAAGAGACAGAAACTGAGGAGACTATAGTAACTTCAGAAACAGAACAGACATTACAAGAACAGCAAACTTCGGAGACAGAACAGATATCACAAGAACAGCAAACTTCAGAAATACAGTCATCCGTCAGACAGGAAGAAGAGAAAAATGATGTGTCTCATGCCACTGCCGCTGATGCTGGAGAAATGGCTCTTCAAGCTTCTGCATCTGTGTCAGGAGATAGAATGCCGGAATGGGAAGATACAGAAAATAGAGATTCAAATCGTAACTTTAGTCCATTGACGGATGATCAGGCAATGCAAAGCAATAGCAATACCCAGAAAGAACAAATGATATGGGTCGGAATCTCAGGAGTCATTCTAGTAATAGGAATTTTATTTGCTGAAAAGATCAAACAGCGATGAAGGGTATTATGCTAGAGAAAGCTGCCCCGAATCGTGAAAAAATAATAAAAATATCTAGAATCTAAGTAAGAGATGTGATATAATGCAAAAGATATCAGAAAAAACATTTTATATTATTTTGAAAAGTCGTTATAGCTCAGTTGGATAGAGCGACCGCCTCCTAAGCGGTAGGTCGGAGGTTCAAGTCCTCTCTGGGACG
>CALWCS010000175.1 GCA_944376425.1 uncultured Lachnospiraceae bacterium
CTGCATGCGCTGCTCTGTATTAAATTTAAGGCAAATCAAGTAATCAGTGGTGTCGTAATCAATATTTTGGGAATGGCTCTGACTGCTTTCTTGACAAAAGCAATTAATAAAGGAGTGTTCGGAGCAACCTCTGACAGATTTGTTTTGGGAGTTTCAAAACGCATCACAATTCCGGGATTGTCAGAAATTCCGGTAATAGGAGGAATTTTTCAACAGATTTATCCGTTTGAATTTATTATTATTATTGTAGCGCTGATTGCGTGGTATGTACTGTACCAGACACGTTTTGGACTGCACTTAAGAGCGTGCGGGGATAATCCCCATGCAGTCGATGCAGCCGGGATTAATGTAGGAAAAGTTCGTCTGATTGCTGTTATGATATCAGGCGCTCTTTCAGGACTTGCAGGAATCTGTTTTGCTTATTCGATCTCAGCAAATTTCTCCTCAAGTATTTATGTCGGCTATGGATACCTTGCGATTGCGGCAATGATTTTTGGAAATTGGAAAATCCTCCCTACACTCGGCGCAGTTTTAATTTTTGGGTTTGCAAGATCGGGCGGATATTTCCTTGTAAAACAGTTGGAGATGCCTAGCAGCTATTCTGATCTGGTAATGACACTTCCTTATGTTATGACATTGTTGCTTTTGATTTTCTTCTCAAAACATAATCAGTCTCCTAGAGCATTAGGAGAAATTTATGATAAAGGAAAACGATAGATCATTAGGAGGGATCAGGCAAAATATGAATACACGTTTTTATAACATTAAGATTTTGACGAAAGGTCCTCAGTTTGAGATTTTAGAAGGGGAAGTCTGGATAGAGGGCAATCGAATCACTTGTGTTGGGAAACCAAAAGAGAAAAAAATAAAATTTGACCAGGAGATAGACGGAAAAGGAAATTTATTGATGCCTGGATTTAAAAACGCACATACACATTCAGCGATGACATTTCTGCGTTCTTATGCAGATGATCTTCCGCTGTTAGACTGGCTGAATAAACAGGTATTTCCAATGGAAGCAAAATTAACTCCGGACGATATTTATGAATTGTCAAAACTTGCTATCTTAGAATATCTGACAAGCGGCATTACATCAAATTTTGATATGTATCTGACGCCGGATACGATCGCACAGGCATCGGTAGATATGGGATACCGGACTGTCATGGTAGGCGGAGTGAACAATTTTTCCCAGTCGATTCAAGAGTTGGAGCGATGGTATGAAAAGTATAATCATTTTCATGAGTTGATCCGCTTTGAATTAGGATTCCATGCAGAGTATACAACATCAGAGGAAATTCTAAAAGAACTTGCCAAACTTGCGCAACAGTACAAGGCTCCTGTCTATACACATATGGCAGAAACGGAAGAAGAAACGAAAGGATGCGTGGAACGACACGGTACGACTCCGGCTGTATATCTGGACAGTCTGGGAATATTTCATTACGGAGGCGGAGGATACCATTGTGTATGGGTAAATGAAGCAGATTTAGAGATTTTCCGCAAAAGAGGAATGTCCGTTGTGACAAATCCGGGATCCAATACAAAGCTGGCAAGCGGAATTGCACCGATTCAGAAAATTATGGAAATGGGAATCAATATCGGTATCGGAACAGACGGTCCGGCAAGTAATAACTGTCTGGATATGTTTCGGGAGATGTTTTTGACTACAGGGCTTGCAAAATTAAGAGAACGAGATGCTTCAAGCGTAGATGCAGATCAGGTTCTGTTTATGGCAACGGCAGGAAGCGCAAAGGCAATGCGCCTTTTCGACTGCGATACGATTGCAGAAGGAAAGCTTGCCGATTTGATTTTGATTGATCTTCATAAACCGAATATGCAGCCGATTCACAATCTGTCAAAAAACATTGTATATAGCGGAAGTAAACAAAATGTTGCTTTGACGATGGTAAACGGAAAAATTCTGTATCAGAACGGAGAATTTTTTGTCGGCGAAGATCCTGAAAAGATTTATGAGAAGGCAAATCATATTGCAAAGAGATGCAAGGAGTGCTGAGCAGAAAGATAAAATAGACAGAGGAGTGATAATATGGGGAATAGAGTATTTGGCGGAGCACTGTTTGCCGGTATTCTTGGAATGTGCATTGTCTTAACGATTGCCGTAAGTACAGACGCGTCGGTCTCTACGATGGCGTATAATATCGCATTTTTGGGAGTCATGGTTGTCATCTGTATTGTGGCCGTAGCCGGAGGGCTGATACGCATGGGAAAAATAGGTGCTTCTCTTGACACCGCGGCAGAAAAACTAGAACAGGTCAAAGAAGAAAATCAGGAAGAAAAGAAAAACCGTTTTCAGAGCTTGGGAAGAATTTTTTCTTACAAAGGACTGAAAGAAAAAATGGAAAAATTCCTGCATGATTGGTACCGGAGTAAAGTAGGACTGTGCGATGTGGAAGACTATATCAATGCAGACGAAATAGATGAGATGACGAAAAAAAGAATGCTGGAAATGGTACCGGATATTCTGACAAGCATGGGAATTCTGGGAACATTTGTAGGACTTGTATGGGGACTGCGAGATTTTGAACCTCTGAATTATGACACGATGACATCATCTGTTGTATCTTTGGTAGACGGAATTAAAGTTGCATTTTTGACTTCTATTTACGGACTGTCGCTTTCACTTGCTTATTCTTACTGCATGAAGACAGAATATTCGAAATTGATGCGTGCTCTGCAAAATTTTTTAGACATGTTTCACAGACATGTTGCACCGTCGGCAGAAGCAGAGCCAAGAAATGTATTGGTTGCTTATCAGCAGGAACAGACAAAAATGCTTCAGAATATGGCACAGGAATTTTCACAGCAACTGGTAAAAAGTTTTGAGACTACAATTACTCCTGCATTTCAGAAAATGAACAAGTCGTTGGATGTGGTGCTTTCGACCGTTGCAAGAAGTCAGGAAGAAGTCATGAATGAACTGGTGGAAAAATTCTTAAAACAGTTAAGAGAATCTTTCCATGTGGAGTTCTCCGGCTTTAACACGGCGATAGAGGAGATGGCAAGTTCTCAGAAGAGAAATGTACTGTATACAGAGAAGCTGTTTCAGCAGCTTAGTGTAGAACTAAACAATGCATTTTTAAAAGAAGACCACGCGATGAAGCAGATTGTCAAAGAAATGACAGAAATTCAAAAACAGTATACGCAAGGACTCAATGAGACGATGCAGAAAAATGAAGAACTTGCCAAGATTCAGACAGAAAGCTGTCAGCATACCGTTGCCTATATGCAGGAAGCAGAAGAAAAATCGGCTAAATTCTGGGTGGCATGTAATCAGACGATGCAGAAATATCTGGATGCTGCAGCAAAAGCCTTTGGGGAGATTGAGGAAGTCGGAAAGACAAATGTGGATTTGTTAAAGGGATATGAAGATTCACAAAAAGATTTGCTTGGAAGTCTGGAAGCTCTAAAAGAAGAGTTTGTTGACAGAGAAGGAAAGGTATATTCTGTATTTGAAGAATTATATAAAGCAAATGAAAAGTTGATTCAAAATTATAATCAGAGAGTCGGAGAATTCGTAGACGCTCAGAATATGATCTTTACAGTTCTTAGAAATATGGAAGATCTGCTTAACCAGATCGAAGTTTCAGGAGCAGGAGATCACGTTCAGCTTCACAAGGAAACAGCTGCTGCGAAAGAACAGACAGAACAGGTAAACCTGGAAGCAATTAAACATCTGGAACAAGTATTAGAAGAAGAAGGAGAGAGACAGAGAGAATTACTGGATCATTTGAACAGTATCATGAGGGAATTTACAAGAGCACTCCAAAAGAGTGGAAAATTTTCTCTTTTTAAATCTCATGATAAATAAAAATAGCAGAAAGGAATGGTGGTATGTCAAAGCGTAAAGAATCAAGTGGTTTTAATGTGTGGCGTTCCTATTCCGATATGATGGCAGGGCTTTTAATGCTGTTTGTCTTGATCATGTGCGTATCCTTGTTCCAGGCACAGAAAAGTTATGATGAAAAGCTTGCAGAGCAGGAAGAAAGAGCGGCAATGCAGGCGCAGTATACAAGTGAACTCGATCAGCAAAGAACGACAGTAGAAGAACAGCAGGCACTTTTGCAGGATCAGGAAGAGCAGCTTACAGCTCAACAGGAACAGTTAGAAGAGCAGGCAGAAAAACTTGCTCAGCAGCAGGCAACGTTAGAAGAACAGCAGGAAAAAATAACAACACAGCAGACAACACTAGACAATCAGGAACAAGAGCTTGCCGATCAGCGGACGACACTTGCCCAGCAGGAAGAACAGCTAGAACAGCAAAAAGCAGAACTTGCAGAACAACAAACTACGCTGGAAGCACAGGCAGCAGAAGTCCAAGAAAAGCAGGAACAGCTTGATAGAATCGTAGGAGTAAAGGCAGACGTAATTGAGGCGCTGCGCAATGAATTCACCAATCACAATATCAGCGTGGATATTGATGAGCAGACTGGGGCATTGCTGCTGGATGCAAATGTTATGTTTGATTATGATGATACGACTCTTTTAGAAGAAGGAGAGGAAGTTTTAAGCCAGATACTGCCAATTTATTGTCAGGTTTTACTAGGGGAAGAATACCGGGACAATGTAGCGGAAATTATTATTGATGGCTATACAGATACAAATGGAGATTATGACTATAATCTGGAACTTTCTCAAAGACGTTCCCTTGCAGTTGCGCAGTATTTGCTTTCCATCGATGAGGAATTTTTAGACAGTGAACAGATTGCGCTGCTTCAGGAGAAACTGACAGTGAATGGACACTCGATGAGCGATCCGATTTTAAACGAAGACGGAAGCGTCAATATGGAAGCTTCCAGACGTGTGGAAGTAAAATTCCGGCTAAAAGATGAGGAAATGATTTCGGAGATGCTAAGAATTGTATCAGAAGAGTAGAGAAAAAGAGGAAGGAAAGAATGAAGAGAAAAGTACGTCAAATATTGCTGATAGTGGGGATTTTATTGGCAGGAACAGGCTGTCTTCAGAGTCAGTCTAAAGTACAGGCAGCACAAGTAAATCAAGTGCAAAATGGCTTTGGTACAGAGAACGGTTATACGGTATACTGGGAAAATGGACAGAAAGTGAAAAATCGGTTTGTAACCGTCGGATCAGAGACATGGTACTTTGATGAAAATGGACATATGGTGACAGGATATGCCAAAATCAATGGAAAGTCTTATTATTTCCGCAGAGAAGGAACTGAGCGTTACGGTGCAATGGTAAGAAGCCGCTTTATGAAACTTGGAAATAATACGTTGTATTTTTCAAAAACAGGAGACGCAATTGTAAATAAAGTAGTTAAAATAGGATCTGCCTATTATGCATTTAATGAGAGAGGATATCGGCAGAGCAATACATTTTGGGATTATAACGGAGGAACGTATTATCTGGGAAGTGACGGAAAAGCCTATACAAGCGGTGTATACAAAATCAATGGAAAACTGTATTGTTTTGCATCTTATGGAAGATGCTACAAGAATATCGTAAAAACAGTCGGAAGCAATACGTATTATTTTAATGCAAAGGGAGAGGCAGAAAGAGGTCTGCGTTCCTATAAAGGAGAGCGTTATTATATTTGCCAGAACTATACACTTTTAAAAAGCAGATGGAAAGTAATTAATGGAAAGACATTCTACTTTTTAAGAACAGGAAAAGCGGCAAAAGGTGTCACAGCCATCGGAGGCAAGAGATATCTGTTTCAAAGTGACGGAGTACGTATCAGCGGCGCCGGATTTAAGACGTTAAACGGCAAAAAATATTTATTAAATGCTCAGTCAGCTGTCTTGACAGGATGGCAGACGTACGGGGGAAATACGTATTATTTTTCCTCAGACGGGACAATGGTAGTCAGCCGGTTTATGACACGAAACGGAAAGAAGTGCTATCTGACATCAAAGGGAACGTTGGCAAAAGGATGGGTGGTTCTTGGAGAAGACAGATATTATTTCCTGGTAGATGGTTCCATGGCAACAAATCGGGTTCTAGGCAGTGATTATGTTGGAGCAGACGGAAAATCATATTGTTATAAAATGCTTGCAGCGATTAATGACGAGAGGGAAAAAAGAGGAATTGCTCCGCTTAAAATGAATAAATATCTTTTAAATGGAGCAGCCGTTCGTGCACCGGAATTAAAGATTTTGTTCGATCATACAAGACCAAACGGCAAGATGTGCTTTACTGCAATTAAGAGTGCATATTCCTACGCACAGGCGGGGGAAAACATTGCACAGAATACGTCAGCTTTACCCAATGTAGAACAAGTTGTAAGTATGTGGATGAATTCAAGCGGACACCGTCAGAACATTCTGACATCGAGCTATAAAGATACCGGAATCGGTCTTGCCTATGCAAACGGTACATGGTATTGGGTACAGATGTTTGGAACACCGTGGATTGCATGATGTGAGTTTTTAAAAGTAAATTTTGGACAGTAAAAATTTTTGAGATCTGAAAGAAAAAAAGGAATGCTGCAAAAAATGATATTATAAAAAGCGGCGTTCCTTTTTTGTCGTGAAAACTTCTTTCGATCTTATGTTCTATTTTTTGCTTGCATTTTTGCGGAAACTGTTGTTATAATAGCCATTAGACGATGAAGGAAAGGAAAATGGATATGACAAAACAGGTAACGTATGATGCAAGCAGCATTTCCGTTTTAGAAGGACTAGAAGCGGTACGAAAACGACCGGGGATGTATATCGGCAGTGTTTCCAGAAAAGGTTTGAATCATTTAATCTATGAAATTGTAGATAATTCTGTAGATGAGCATCTTGCCGGTTTTTGCGATCAGATAGAAGTGATATTGGAAAAAGATGGATCTGCTACGATTCAGGATAACGGAAGAGGAATTCCGGTTGGTATGCATGAAAAAGGAATTTCAGCTGAGAGACTTGTCTTTACGACACTCCATGCAGGAGGAAAGTTTGATAATTCTGTCTATAAGACCAGCGGCGGGCTTCATGGAGTAGGCTCTTCGGTGGTCAATGCTTTGTCAGAAAAACTGGAAATCTGGATCAGCAGGGAAGGAGCCATTCATTATGACAGATATCAAAGAGGAGTTCCTACGCTGGAATTAGAGAACGGACTGCTGCCGATTGTTGGAAAGACAAAGAAAACTGGAACAAAAATTAATTTTCTGCCGGATCCCGAGATTTTTGAAAAGACAATATTTTCTGCAACAGAAGTAAAAAGCAGACTGCATGAGACAGCATATCTAAATCCGGAACTGACGATTTTGTTCCGCGATAAGAGAGAAGGAAAAGAAGAACAGGTAACGTTTCACGAACCTGATGGCATTATTGGATTTATTAAAGATTTGAACAAGAAAAAAGAAGTACTTCATGATCCTGTATATTTAAAAGGAGAAAGTGAAGGCATTACAATAGAATGCGCTTTTCAGTATGTCAATGAATTTCATGAAAATGTATTGGGATTTTGCAATAATATTTATAATGCAGAAGGCGGTACGCACCTGACCGGATTTAAGACTGTTTTTACGACGGTAATGAACAACTATGCCAGAGAACTTGGCATTTTAAAAGAAAAAGATGCAAATTTTACAGGAGCAGATATTCGAAATGGTTTGACAGCAGTGATCTCTATTAAACATCCTGCACCGCGCTTTGAGGGACAGACAAAG
Source organism: uncultured Lachnospiraceae bacterium (assembly GCA_944376425.1). Lineage (GTDB taxonomy): Bacteria > Bacillota > Clostridia > Lachnospirales > Lachnospiraceae > JAGZHZ01. The sequence continues at coordinate 7,637 of CALWCS010000175.1, forward strand.
ACAAAGCTGGATAATCAGGATGCTGCAAAGGCTACCAGCAAGATTGTAGGAGAAGAGGCAGTACGCTATTTTGACCGTAATTTGGAAATTTTAAAGACAGTTCTTGGATGCGCGGAAAAAGCGGCAAAAATCAGAAAGACGGAAGAAAAAGCAAAGACAAATATGCTGACAAAACAGAAATATTCTTTTGATTCCAACGGAAAACTTGCTAACTGTGAAAGCCGCGATTCATCACAGTGTGAAATCTTTATCGTAGAAGGAGATTCGGCAGGCGGATCGGCAAAGACAGCGAGAGATCGAAACTTTCAGGCTATTTTGCCGATACGCGGAAAGATTTTAAATGTAGAAAAGGCAAGCATTGATAAAATTCTTGCGAATGCAGAAATTAAGACAATGATCAATGCATTTGGCTGCGGATTTTCGGAAGGATATGGAAATGATTTTGATATTACGAAACTGCGTTATGACAAAATTATTATTATGGCAGATGCAGATGTGGATGGAGCACACATCTGTACCTTGCTTCTGACACTGTTTTACCGTTTTATGCCGGATCTGATCTATGAAGGACACGTCTATATTGCTATGCCCCCTCTGTACAAAGTAATGCCGGCACGAGGAAAAGAAGAATACTTGTATGACGACAGAGCATTGGAAAAATATAGAAAAACACATAGAGGAAGTTTCACGCTTCAGCGATACAAAGGATTAGGAGAAATGGATCCTGAGCAGCTTTGGGAGACAACCTTAGATCCCAAAACAAGAATTTTAAAGCGTGTCGAAATAGAAGACGCACGAATTGCATCTGATGTGACAGAAATGCTGATGGGAACCGATGTCCCTCCAAGAAAGGCATTTATTTATGAACATGCAAACGATGCAGAACTGGATGTATAAAGGAGCAGGTAAATGGAAGAACAGATTTTAAGAACAGAATATGCAGACATTATGCAGAAGTCTTATATTGATTATGCAATGAGCGTTATTGTTTCCAGAGCCCTTCCGGATATCAGAGACGGATTGAAACCTGTGCAAAGAAGAACCCTGTATGATATGTACGAACTAGGAATTAAATATGATAAACCATACCGCAAATGCGCCAGAATCGTGGGAGATACCATGGGCAAGTATCATCCTCACGGAGACAGCTCTATTTATGAGGCGCTTGTAGTGATGGCACAGGATTTTAAAAAAGGGATGCCTTTAGTGGACGGACATGGAAATTTTGGTTCAATTGAGGGAGACGGCGCAGCGGCGATGCGATATACGGAGGCGCGTCTTCAGAAGGTGACACAGGAAGTCTTTTTAAGAGATCTGGATCAGGATGTAGTAGATTTTGTACCGAATTTTGATGCGACAGGAAAGGAACCGGAAGTACTTCCGGTAAGACTTCCGAATTTACTGGTCAATGGTTCAGAAGGAATCGCAGTCGGCATGGTGACAAGCATTCCGCCTCATAATCTGGGAGAAGTGTTAGATGCGGTCAAAGCTGCGATTAAAAAAAGAGAGATTACAACACAAGAACTGATGGAATACGTGCAGGGACCCGATTTTCCGACCGGCGGAATTGTGATCAATAAAGATGAATTAAAGGAGATCTATGAAAGAGGAAGCGGAAAAATTCGTCTTCGTGGAAAGGTGGAAATCGAGCAGGGCAAAGGCGGAAAGCAGAGAATTGTGATTACAGAGATTCCCTATACGATGATGGGAGCAAACATTGGCAAGTTTTTAAATGACGTGGCAAATCTGGTGGAGACGAAAAAAGTAACAGAGATCGTCGATATTTCTAATCAGTCTTCCAAAGACGGAATCCGAATCGTATTAGAATTAAAAAAGGATGCGGATGCACAGAACATAGTCAATTTACTGTATAAAAAAACACGTCTGGAGGATACCTTCAGTGTCAATATGCTTGCAGTCTGCGACGGAAAACCAGAAACACTGGGCTTAAAAGAGATCATTGATCATCATATAGAATTTCAGTTTGAAATTACGAGCAGAAAATATAAAAATCTGCTTCAAAAAGAAATGGAGAAAAAAGAAATCCAGGAAGGGCTGATGAAAGCATATGATGTGATGGATTTGATTATTGAGATTTTAAGAGGAAGCAAAAATCAAAAACAGGTAAAAGAGTGTCTCGTTTACGGAACAACACAAGGGATTGCTTTTCGAAGAAAAACATCACAAAAAGAGGCGGCACGTCTTTGCTTTACAGAAAAGCAGGCAGATGCTATTTTAGAAATGAGACTGTATAAACTGATTGGACTGGAGATCGAGGCACTGGAAAAAGAATATCATAAAACGATGAAAAATATTGAGACGTATGAAGAAATTCTGAACCATTACAGTGCAATGGCAAAAGTGATTATAAAAGATATCGAAAATCTGAAAAAGGAATATGCCGTACCTCGTAAGACTATTGTGGAGAATGCCAAAGAGGCTGTCTATGAAGAGAAGAAAACAGAGCCAATGGAAGTCATATTTTTGATGGATCGTTTTGGATATGCCAGAGTGATTGATCAGTCTGTGTATGAAAGAAATAAAGAAGCAGCAGATAAAGAAAATAAATACGTGATTTCTTGTAAGAACATAGATAAAATCTGCATTTTTACAGATCAGGGAAAAGAGCATTTAATAAAAGTACAGGATCTGCCGTTTGGAAAATTTCGGGATAAGGGGATTCCAATTGATAATGTCTGCAATTATAACAGCGGTGAAGAAACGATCCTTTATATAGAGACATTAGAGACAGTTCTTAAATCAAAAATATTATTTGCAACACAGCGTGCAATGCTGAAATTAACGGATGGAGCTGAGTTTGAAGCAAGTAAACGCATGGTGATGGCGACAAAAGTAGCACCAGAAGATCAGTTGATCTGTGTGACTTGCGTGAGTGTGCAAGATGATCTTGTGCTACAGTCAAAAGAGGGATATTTTTTGCGCTTTAAAGCTGAGGAGATTCCCATCAAAAAAAAGGCAGCTTTTGGAGTGCGGGGGATGAAATTGGCAGAAAAAGATGAATTAGAAAGAGTTTATGCTTTTCATCCGGAACAAAAAGAGGAAAAAATAGTTTTCTATGGAGAAAAAGAAGTAGATCTTCAGAAACTAAAAACAGCAAAAAGAGATGCAAAGGGAACGAAACAAAGATAGAGAAATTGGGTATTGCAATCAAATACAAAGCATGATATAATATGAATGATTAAGTGTACATGTTACTGGCGCAAACGAGAGTGGACAATTGTCCACTCTCGTTTGCGCATAGCAGCAAAACCAGAAAAAATGAAACAAAGAGAGGCGGATTGGATGACAAAAAAAGAAATATATGAGCAGAAGACAGAAGAGATCCTAAACCCTATGATAGAGAAAAACGGGTTTGAGCTAGTTGATGTGGAATATGTCAAAGAAGGAGGCAATTGGTATTTAAGAGCCTATATTGACAAGCCAGGAGGAATTACCGTAGATGATTGTGAAATAATCAGCAGAGAACTGAGCGATAAGCTAGATGAGGAAGACTTTGTAAAAGAAGCTTATATATTGGAAGTCAGTTCGCCGGGACTTGGAAGACCGCTTAAAAAAGAGAGAGATTTCGCACGCAGTCTGGGAGAAGAAATCGAGGTACGCACTTATCGCGCTGTCAATCGGCAGAAAGAATTTACAGGTATATTAACGGCATATGATAAAGACAGCATCACGATTGAACTGGAAAATGAAGAAAAAATGACGTTCGCAAGAGCTGACATTGCTCTAGTCAGGCTTGCCTTCGACTTTTAATTAAAGGAGGAAATATGAAATCATGAACAATGAATTATTAGAGGCTTTGAATATTCTGGAGAAGGAAAAAGATATCAGTAAAGATACTTTATTGGAAGCGATTGAGCAGTCGCTGATTCAGGCCTGTAAAAACCACTTTGGAAAGTCGGATAATGTAAAAGTATTTATTGATCCGGAAACCTGTGACTTTGGCGTTTATGCAGAAAAAACAGTAGTAGATAAAGTGGAAGATGAAATCATGGAAATCAGCCTTGCAAATGCAAAAATGATTGATACAAAATATGAGCTGGGCGACATTGTGAATGTAGAAATTAAATCAAAAGAATTTGGAAGAATTGCAACACAAAATGCTAAGAATGTAATTCTTCAAAAAATACGTGAAGAAGAACGAAAAGTATTGTATAAACAATACTATGAAAAAGAAAAAGATGTAGTCACCGGTATTGTACAGCGCTATGTTGGAAAGAATGTCAGCATTAATATGGGCAAAGTCGATGCAATGTTAAATGAAAATGAGCAGGCAAAGGGTGAAAAGTTTTATCCGACAGAACGAATTAAAGTATATGTCCTGGAAGTAAAAGATACGCCGAAAGGACCAAAGATTCTTGTCTCCAGAACGCATCCGGAGCTGGTAAAAAGACTGTTTGAAGCAGAAGTCACAGAAGTTAAGGACGGAATTGTTGAGATCAAAAGCATTGCAAGAGAGCCGGGAAGCAGAACAAAGATAGCAGTTTGGTCTAATAATCCTGATGTTGATCCAGTAGGAGCATGCGTCGGACCGAATGGATCAAGAGTCAACACAATTGTAAACGAACTGCGCGGTGAGAAGATCGACGTAATCAATTGGAGTGATAATTCTGCAGTGTTGATTGAAAATGCCTTAAGTCCTGCAAAGGTGATTTCTGTCATTGCAGAAGTTTCCGATGATGGAGAAAAGACGGCAAAAGTGATTGTACCTGATTATCAGTTATCTCTTGCAATTGGAAAAGAAGGACAAAATGCAAGACTTGCAGCAAAACTGACTGGATTTAAGATCGATATCAAAAGTGAGACACAGGCAAGAGAAAGCGGAGAGTTTGATCATCTGAACGAGGAAGGGTATTACGAAGAAACGATGGAATCAGAGGAAAATCAGCAGGAAGACTCAGAGGAAGCAGAGATCACACTGGAAGAATAAGGAGACAGAATGAATCAGGGAAAAAAAATGCCGATGCGCAAATGTACCGGATGTCAGGAAATGAAAAACAAAAAAGAAATGATGCGAATCTTAAAAACGCCGGAAGGCGAGATTGTAATTGACCTTACGGGCAGAAAAAATGGCAGAGGTGCATATTTGTGTTTCTCAAAAGAGTGTTTTGAAAAAGCAATTAAAAATAAAGGATTAGAGCGTTCTTTAAAGACAAATATTCCTCCATCAGTATATGAAAACTTAAAAGAGGAGATTGAGAAAATTGAAACGAAATAAAGTATTCTCTCTGATCGGCTTAGCTACCAAGGCAGGAAAGGTTACAAGCGGAGGATTTTCCACAGAAAAATCTGTAAAAACAGGAAAAGCGAGTCTTGTGATCGTTTCAGAAGAGGCATCAGAAAATACCAAAAAGAAATTTCGGAATATGTGTGAATATTATTGCGTGCCGATTTATTTCTATGGAACAAAGGACGAATTGGGAAAGGCTATGGGGAAGGAATTCCGCGCCTCGCTTGCTGTGCAGGATGCAGGACTTGGAAAAGCCATAGAAAAGGTACTCCACGAAACCAGTTAATGGAGGTGTGAGGGTATATGACCGGTAAAATAAGAGTTCATGAGTTAGCAAAAGAATTAAATATAGATAGTAGAGAAATTATAAATTTTTTATTAGAAAAGGAAATTAGAGTAAAGAGCCATATGAGTACGATTGAAGATAAGAATGTAGAAATGATAAAAAATGAATTAGAGAAAAAAGAAGGAACTGCGAATGCTCCTAAAAAGAAAAATATTACCCAGGTATTCCGTCCCCAGAACAGCCGTGGCGGCGCAGGTGCAGGACGTCAGGGAGGCAGAATGCAGGGACAAAATAACCAGAGAAATCAAAACGGACAGGGCGGCAGAAACCAGGGACAAAATGGTCAGGGAAACAGAAACCAGAACCGTCAGGGAGGCAGAGCGCAGGAGCAGAACGGTCAGGAAAACAAAACATCAAATGAACAAAGAGGAAGAAATTTTGGAACAAACAGACCGCAAGGCAACCGCTCACAGAATAACAGACCGCAGGGGAGCAGACCACAAGGCGATCAAAATGGCAGAATGCAGAGCGGAAGAACTCAAGGAGAAAGACCACAAGGCGATCAAAGCGGCAGAATGCAAGGAGGCAGACCACAAGGCGGACAGGGAAGATCGATTCCAATTCCAAAAGCACCTGTTGTAGAGGATCGTCCGATTACAAAAGAATCCAGGATGAAAAATGACAGAGAGAAACGGTATGACAGAGAGAAAGAAAGAGAAAGAGACCGCGAGAAAGAAAAGGGATTCGGACGTCCGAACAGCGGAAGAATGACTGGAAAAAACAGTGGAAGAAATACACAAAAGAATTCGCAAAAACAGCCAAAACCTGTTCAGCAGCAGCCAGTTGAAAAAGAAGATACGATTAAAACGATCGTACTTCCAGAAAGATTGACGATTAAAGAACTTGCCGATAAAATGAAAATACAGCCGTCAGCGATTGTAAAGAAACTGTTTTTGGAAGGCGTAATGGTGACGGTTAACCAGGAGATTGACTATGACAAAGCAGAAGAAATTGCTTTAGAATTTAACTGTATTGCAGAACCGGAAGAAAAAATTAATGTTTTGGAAGAGCTTTTAAAAGATGAAGAAGACGATGAGGCATCGCTGGTACCAAGACCGCCGGTTATCTGTGTAATGGGACATGTCGATCATGGAAAAACTTCTCTTTTGGATGCGATCCGGAATACGCATGTCATTGACAAAGAAGCAGGAGGTATTACACAACACATCGGTGCGTATGTAGTTTCGGTTGACGGACAGAAAATTACGTTCCTTGATACTCCGGGACACGAAGCATTTACTGCAATGCGTATGCGCGGAGCAAACTCAACAGATATTGCAATCTTAGTAGTTGCAGCAGACGATGGAGTGATGCCGCAGACCGTAGAAGCCATCAATCATGCGAAAGCAGCGGGAATTGAAATTATCGTTGCGGTTAACAAGATTGATAAACCGAGTGCCAATGTAGAACGTGTAAAACAAGAATTGTCTGAATATGGTCTGATTCCAGAAGACTGGGGCGGAAGTACAGTCTATGTACCAGTATCTGCAAAGACACAGGAAGGAATCGATCAGTTGCTGGAAATGATTTTGCTGACAGCAGAAGTGAGCGAATTAAAAGCAAATCCAAAGAGAAGAGCGAGAGGACTTGTCATTGAAGCACAGCTTGATAAAGGAAAAGGACCGGTTGCAACAGTATTAGTACAAAAAGGAACGCTTCATGTTGGAGACCCGATTGCAGCAGGATCTTGCTATGGAAAAGTACGTGCCATGATGGATCACAATGGAAGAAGAGTAAAAGAAGCAGGTCCGTCTACACCGGTTGAGATTTTAGGACTGAGTGATGTACCAAATGCAGGAGAAATTTTTATCTCGCCAGGAAATGAAAAAGAAGCGCGGAATTTTGCTGAAACATTTATCAGCGAAGGACGTGAAAAACTTTTAGAAGAGACAAAATCAAAAATGTCTCTGGATGATTTATTTAGCCAGATTCAGGCAGGAAATCTGAAAGAACTCAATATTATTGTAAAAGCAGACGTACAAGGTTCTGTAGAGGCAGTAAGTCAGAGCCTTTTGAAATTGTCAAATGAAGAGGTCGTTGTAAAAATTATCCACGGAGGTGTCGGAGCAATTACAGAATCAGATGTCAGCCTTGCTTCTGCGTCTAACGCAATTATCATTGGATTTAATGTAAGACCGGATGCAACGGCAAAGGCGACGGCAGAAAGAGAAGGAGTAGATATCAGACTTTACCGTGTGATTTATGATGCTATTGCAGATGTAGAATCTGCAATGAAAGGAATGCTGGAACCGATCTATGAAGAAAAAATTATTGGGCATGCAGAAGTACGTCAGATCTTTAAGGCATCCGGAATAGGAAATATTGCGGGGTCTTACGTGTTAGACGGTGTGATTCAAAGAGGCTGCCAGGTTCGCGTGTTCCGAGAAAAAGAGCAGATATTTGAAGGAGCTCTTGCTTCTTTAAAACGTGGAAAAGATGACGTAAAAGAAGTCAGAAGCGGATTTGAATGTGGTATGGTATTTGAAAAATTTAATGATATTAAAGAATTTGACCAGGTGGAAGCTTATACGATGGTAGAAGTTCCAAGATAGAAAATGGAGTTGAGGCTATGAGAAAAAACAGCATTAAAAATACCCGGATCAATGGGGAAGTAATGCGTGAACTGTGTAAAATTATTCAAGGTGAGATAAAAGATCCGAGAATTCATCCGATGACTTCAGTCGTATCGGTAGAAGTGGCACCGGACTTAAAGACATGCAAAGCGTATATCAGCGTGCTTGGAAATGAAGAGGCGCAGAAAAATACAATTGCAGGTTTAAAAAGCGCGGAGGGATATATCCGCAGACAGCTGGCACAGACGATCAATCTGCGCAACACACCGGAAATACATTTTATTTTAGACCAGTCCATTGAATACGGAGTAGCAATGTCAAAATTAATTGATACTGTAAATAAAGATTTGTCTTCGCAAGAAAAGGATGAGGAAAATGAATAAAATCAAAGCAGAGATAGAAGGTGTTTCGACAATTGCAATTGCCGGACATATCCGCCCTGACGGAGATTGTGTGGGTTCCTGCCTGGGATTATCTCAATATTTGATAGAAAATTTCCCACAATTAACAGAAGTAACGGTTTATCTTGAAGAAGTTCCAGGTTCTTATCAATTTTTAAAAGGGGCTGATAAGATCCGCAATTCTTATGAAGATAAAAAAGAATACGATCTGTTTATCGCACTGGACAGTGGAGATAAAGAGCGTCTGGGAAAAGCGCAGTGTTATTTTGACACTGCGAAAAAGACGGTATGCATTGACCATCACATCAGTAATAAGGGATATGCAAAGGTTAATTATATTGTGCCGGATGCAAGCTCTACGGCAGAAGTCATTTTTGATATGATAGAGCAGGAGAAAATTACAAAAGAAGTTGCAGAAGCTTTATATATGGGAATTGTACATGATACGGGGGTTTTTCAATATTCCTGCACTTCACCTAAGACGATGCGGGTGGCAGCTGTACTGATGGAGAAGGGAATTGACTTTAACCGGATTATCGACGAGACATTTAATTATAAAACATATGTACAAAAACAGATTCTAGGAAGAGCATTGCTAGAAAGCATTATGTTGTTAGACGGAAAATGTATTGTCAGTGCAATTCGTCAAAAAGAGTTTGAATTTTACAATGTAAAACCAAGTGATCTAGATGGAATTGTCAGTCAGTTAAGGACAACAAAAGGGGTAGAAGTTGCAATTTTTCTTTACGAAAGCAATGTTCAGGAATACAGAGTCAGCATGCGTTCAAACGGAAATGTAGATGTAAATGAAGTTGCCTGCTATTTTGGAGGAGGCGGTCATGTGCGCGCCGCTGGATGCACGATGCAGGGCTCCGTCTATGACGTGCTGAATAATCTGACGGGTCAGATCGAAAGACAACTACATCAAAAGCAGGAGAAAGACGAGTGATTCACGGAATAATTAATGTATATAAGGAAAAAGGATACACTTCTCATGATGTAGTCGCAAAATTACGCGGGATTTTAAAACAGAAGAAAATCGGACATACAGGGACACTCGATCCGGATGCAGAAGGAGTGCTTCCTGTATGCCTTGGCAAAGCAACGAAACTGTGCGATTTTCTGACGGAAGAAAAGAAAACATACCGTGCCGGAATGCTTCTTGGGATTGTGACAGATACTCAAGATATATCGGGAAAAATTTTGAGGCAGCAGAAAGTGACAGTGACGGAAGAAGAAGTAAAAAATGTGATACAGTCATTTGAAGGGATGTACAGTCAGATTCCTCCTATGTATTCCGCCTTAAAAGTCAATGGCAGAAAATTGTATGAACTTGCCAGAGAAGGAAAAGAAGTAGAGAGAAAGCCACGCAGCATAAAAATTTTTAAAATTACTGTAGAATCTGTCAACCTTCCTAGAGTAACGTTGACAGTTCAGTGTTCAAAAGGAACATATATCCGTACACTTTGTCATGACATTGGGGAAAAACTACAGTGCGGAGGATGTATGGAACAGCTTCTCAGAATGGAAGTGGGAAGCTTTTCTGTACAGAATAGTATCCATATTGCGGAAATTGAAAAGAGAGCCAAAGATGGAACTATTTTGGAAATGGTAACTGCTGTAGATCAAATGTTTGAAAAACTTCGTAAGGTAACTGTAAAGAAAATGTATCAGAAATTACTTGAAAATGGAAATCCATTTGTGCTAGGATATCAAAGAGAGAAAAATGAGTTCCAGGACCAGGAACAGGTACGTGTGTATGACGAAGAAGGAATTTTTTACGGAATTTATCGTTTTGAGGAAAACAGAAAAGGATTCTGGCCAGTGAAAATATTTTTTGAAAAAGAATAGACGATCTGTGTACCAAGATAGGCAAAGAAAAGAATAAGAGCTTCCGGCAGAATGAAAGACATGGAAAAGGCACATAATCAGAGAAGCGAAAGCAAGCCGTCGTAAGAAGGCAGAGGCATTCTTGAATTTCACAGAGTGGATGGAGGAGCTTATGGAATACATTCAGGGAACGACAGAATTTTTAATTCAGGAACATACAGCAGTAACGCTCGGAAAATTTGACGGAGTGCATAAAGGTCACCAAAAATTGATACGTCAAATTCTGAATTTGAGAAAAGACGGTCTAAAAAGTGTAGTTTTTACAACGAATCCGGGAAAAAGGCAACTGCTGCTAAGTGAAGAAGAACAAAAAGAAGTCCTTCGCAGACAGGGTGTAGATTATGTGATTCGATGCCCTTTTATTCCTCAAATTTCTCATATGGAACCGGAAGAATTTATTGACCGGATTTTAATCAGACAGCTCCATGCCAAACAGATTGTAGTAGGAACCGATTTTCATTTTGGTTATCAACGCAGGGGAGACTGTGATTTGTTGATCAAGCTGCAGGAGAAATATGACTATCAGGTTATAGTAATGGAGAAGGAAAAAAGACAAAACAGGGAGATCAGCAGTACGTATATTCGAGAAGCTCTGGAAAGAGGAGATATTGTTTTGGTTAATGAGCTGCTGGGATATCACTTTCCGATTATAGGAGAGGTAAAACATGGGAGAAAAGTCGGCAGAACGCTTGGGATGCCGACAACGAATCTGATCCCTTCCGATGAAAAATTACTTCCTCCAAATGGTGTCTACGTTTCAAAGACAGTAATTGACAGGAAAGAATACGCAGGAATCACCAATATCGGGTACAAACCTACAGTGGGAAAAACAGCATTTCGAGGAGTAGAAACCTATTTGTTTCATTTTGATCAAGATTTGTACGGAAAGAAAATTGAGGTTCAATTGTATCAATACGTCCGTCCGGAGAAGAAATTTCAGTCTTTAGAAGAATTAACAGAAAGAATGAAGGTGGATATTTCTTTAGGAAAGGAGTATTTTCATGAATAATATTATGTGGATTATCTGTGTGACATTTATTATCATTGGAGCGATACTTTTAGTGGCAGGCTTTATTTGCAGAAATTATTGCCAGATGAAAGAAGAATATAGAGGGCATACGACTGGAATTGTAGAAGCATTGATTCCGGATACGCCTGATGAAGAAGGAATTCGCCAGGGAATCCATGATTATTATTATCCTCTGATTGCTTTTTATGCAGAAGGACTGCTTTATAAACAGCGATACCCAAAAGGAAATAATCCAGCCGATTATTCTGTAAACCAAATGGTAGAAATTTCCTATGATATAGAAAAACCATATCATTTTAAGATTACAGAAAGTACACCGATGCAGAAAATGTCCCAGGTCTTATACTACTTGGGAATGGGATTTTGTGTTTTGGCAATTTTAACTTTTTTCCTTTTTTATTTTTTAAGATGATTCAGGCGTCAAAAGGTCATTTTTAAAATCATAGAACCGATGATTGCAAGGAAAACAGAATTTTGAGGTGCCTTTAGAGGTCTTTAGACGAATGTTATAAGACAGAAAAAGTGGTCTTTTGACACCTGAATCATCAAAGAAAAGAAAAAGTTTTTCAATGCGGTTTTCTTGCTCTTTTATAAACAGTAAAAATGTAAAATTACGGCTTTACATAAAGCATGAAATGTGTTATAGTTATGCAGTATGAGTCAGCCGATATTCAGAAATAAGGACACTCCGACCTATTTCTTAGTATCAGGCGTTTCAATAATAGGAGGAAGAAAAATGATTTCGAAAGAAAAGAAAACAGCAATTATCAATGAATATGCAAGAAAACCGGGAGATACAGGATCACCGGAAGTTCAGATTGCAATTTTAACAGCAAGAATTCAGGAGCTGACAGCTCACTTAAAAGAAAATCCAAAGGATCATCACTCCAGAAGAGGTCTGCTGAAAATGGTAGGTCAAAGAAGAGGATTACTTGCTTATTTAAAGAAAACTGATCTGGAAGGATACCGTGCTTTAATTGCAAAATTAGGAATCAGAAAATAATAAAAAGGGACGGAGGAATCCGTCCCTGTATTTTTGCTTGTTTCATCAGCAATTTCAATTTATCATTCATTATTATCATTTCAGAATGCAGAGTACAATCCCGAGACCACTGAAAAGCAGATCTGAAAGCAGATCTGTTTTTCAGTTGTTTCGGATCGGCTCTGTATAGAAAAAGGAGAAAAAATATGTATAAAAGTTTTTCAATGGAATTAGCAGGAAGAACCCTGACTGTTGATGTGGGAAGAGTAGCTGCACAGGCAAATGGAGCAGCTTTCATGCACTATGGAGATACAACAGTGCTTTCTACGGCGACAGCCTCTGACAAACCGAGAGAAGGAGTCGATTTTTTCCCTCTGAGCGTAGAATATGAAGAAAAATTATATGCGGTGGGAAAAATTCCCGGCGGATTTAACAAAAGAGAAGGGAAAGCATCGGAAAATGCTATTTTGACTTCACGTGTAATCGACAGACCGATGAGACCTCTTTTCCCAAAAGATTACAGAAATGATGTGACATTAAACAATTTAGTTATGTCAGTAGATCCAGACTGTAGTCCGGAACTGACTGCAATGCTAGGTTCTGCAATCGCAACGGCAATCTCAGATATTCCGTTTGACGGACCGACATCCAGCACACAGGTTGGGATGGTGAACGGGGAACTTATATTCAACCCGACCGCTGCCCAAAAGGCAGTATCGGATTTACAGCTGACAGTTGCTTCTACAAGAGACAAAGTAATTATGATTGAAGCAGGAGCAAACGAGATTCCGGAAGCGAAAATGATTGAAGCAATTTTTGCTGCACATGAAATGAATCAGGAAGTAATCCAATTTATTGATCAGATTGTGGCAGAATGCGGAAAACCAAAGCATGAATATACCAGCTGTGCAGTTCCGGAAGAATTAATGGAAGAAATCAAAAAAATGGTGACGCCAGAAGAGATGGAAGTAGCTGTTTTTACGGATGAAAAACAAAAACGGGAAGAAAACATTAAATTGATGAAAGAAAAACTGGAAGAGGCATTTGCAGAAAATGAAGAGTGGCTTGGACTGATTGATGAAGCTCTCTACCAGTATCAGAAAAAGACAGTTCGCAAGATGATTTTAAAAGACCATAAACGTCCTGATGGAAGAGAAATCAAACAAATTCGTCCTCTTGCGGCAGAGGTGGATTTGATCCCAAGAGTACACGGATCAGCGATGTTTACAAGAGGACAAACTCAGATTTGTACGGTTACGACACTGGCGCCGCTTTCAGAGGCACAGAAAATTGATGGATTAGATGTAGAAGAGACATCAAAACGATATATGCATCATTATAATTTCCCGTCATATTCCGTTGGAGAGACAAAACCTTCCAGAGGACCTGGAAGAAGAGAGATCGGACACGGAGCGCTTGCCGAGAGAGCTTTAGTTCCTGTATTGCCAAGTGAAGAAGAATTTCCATATGCAATCCGTACGGTATCAGAGACGTTTGAGTCAAATGGCTCGACATCTCAGGCAAGTATCTGCGCATCTAGTATGTCTTTGATGGCAGCTGGTGTGCCGATTAAAAAACCGGTTGCAGGAATTTCATGCGGACTTGTGACAGGGGAAACGGATGAGGACTATATTGTACTGACAGACATCCAGGGACTGGAAGATTTCTTCGGCGATATGGATTTTAAGGTGGCAGGAACAAGAGACGGTATCACTGCAATTCAGATGGACATTAAGATTCATGGATTGACCCGTCAGATTATTGAGGAGGCAATTGCCAGAACGAGAGAGGCAAGACTGTATATTTTAGATAATGTTATGGATCCCGTTATCTCAAAACCACGAGATCATGTCGGAGAATATGCGCCTAAGATTATTCAAATTCAGATTGATCCACAGAAAATCGGAGATGTCGTAGGACAAAGAGGTAAGACGATCAATGCTATTATTGATGAGACCGGTGTAAAAATAGACATTACAGATGATGGAGCAGTTTCAATCTGCGGAATCGATCAGGCTTCTATGGAAAAAGCAGCAGAATTGATTCAGATTATTGTATCTGATTTTGAAGAAGGACAGATTTACAGCGGTAAAGTTGTCAATATTAAAGAGTTTGGAGCATTTTTGGAATTCGCTCCGGGAAAAGAAGGAATGGTGCACATTTCTAAAATTTCGAAAGAAAGAATTAACCGCGTAGAAGATGTACTGACATTAGGAGATCGTGTGAAAGTTGTATGTCTTGGAAAAGACAAATTAGGAAGAATCAGTTTTAGTATGAAAGATGTAGATAAAAAATAAATAATTAAAGAGTATACAAAAGAAATTCTATTGACAAGATTTTAGTTTTGTACTATTCTATTAGCAAATAGTGCAAAAAAAGGATTGAAAGATAATTCTGAGTACATTCTTGAGAGATACATCAAAATATGGGACATCGTCAGGACAGGAATGAAAACAGAATACTGCCAAAAGACAATATCTTTTAAAAGGAAATTTGAGACGATGACCTGGAATGAATAAAAAAAGATGTCTTTTTTATCTTGTATATAACCGTCTCAAGTGATTGCTTGAGACGGTTTTTAATCTGTAGTGAGTCAGAAAACAAGGAAAGGCTTTCAACACTTTGTACAGTGGATTGTTTTGTGGTCAGGACGATCCAAAAATAAAGACCATAAAATTTTTATTATTAAGGAGTGGGTAGGATGAAAAAGAAAGTGGTAATGGCGACTCTGTGCATCACATTGAGTGCAATGGCTCTATCGGGATGCGGCGGTTCTGAGGATGAAACAGAGACAGAAGTAGTAACAGAAGTCCAGACAGAGACAACAGACGAAACTGAGGAAGTAACAGAAGAGGAGACAGAAGAAACAGAAACAGAGGATACAGCAGAGGAAGCAAGTCCAGCAGACGCAACTTCCGCAGACGCAACCCCGTCAGATGCAGAATCACCAGAAGCGACTTTAGCAGACGCAACATCGTCAGAGGCAGAGACAGAATCAACAGACGCAACCCCGTCAGATGCAAAATCACCAGAAGCAACTTTAGCAGACGCAACCCCATCAGAGGTAGAGACAGAATCAACAGAAACAACCCCATCGGATGCAGTAGAAGCAGACGCTACTTCGGCAGATGCAACCCCATCGGATGCAACAGAAGCAGATGCAACTCCAGCAGAGGCAGTGCCATCAGAACCGGTAGAATATACATCTCCTGATGGAGCATTTCATCTTACATTGCCAGATGACAGCTGGGAAGAGGCCATTGTAGAAGAAGGCGTTCAGATGTATCTGTATTCGGGAGATGAGTCCGCTATTTTTATCTTACATGGTTTACAAGCAGGGCTGGGAGAGGCAATGATGCTTGATGAAAATCCAGATACAAAAGAAGAGTATATAGAACAAATCGAAGAGAATATTACGCAGTCTGAATATGATGTCGATATAGAAGTATTAGAATATACAAAAGAAATCAATGAAGATAAGGAATTTGTATGTGCTTACGCAAAGTATAGTTCTGATACAGAACCAACCTTCTATACTATCGAGTATATTACAGCAAGCGAAAACGAAGGATATGTTTTATCAGCCGTATCTTATGCTGATAGAGTAAAAGCAGATCAGGTGTATGAAGCGGTTATGAGTTTTGATTTTGAAATTCAAGAATTGCCGGCGACTCCAGCAGACGCGACAGAAGCAGAAGCAACGGTAGCAGATGCTACAGAAGCAGAGATAGAGACCGAAGAGGAAACCGAAGAAATGACTGAGGAAGAAACGGAAGAGGAAACCGAAGAAATGACTGAGGAAGAAACGGAAGAGGAAACTGAGGAAATGACCGAGGAAGAAACGGAAGAGGAAACTGAGGAAATGACCGAGGAAGAAACAGAAGAGGAAACCGAGAAAATGACCGAAGAGGAAACTGAGGCAACAGAAACTGTAGTTTATGAAGCAGAAGATGGTTCTTTCACAATGACACTGCCAGATGACTCATGGGAAGATGAGACAGCAGAAGACAGAGTTGTATTTACTTCTGGAGATAACACCTTGACAGTAGAAGAGATGAACTTAAGAACAGCACAAAGAGAAATGGATGCTTATCCGGAAACTCAGGAAGAGTTTGAAGATACAACTGGATGGGATGTTGTAAGATACCAAAATGAGAGCATTGGCGACTGGGAATTAATCAGTGTTTGCTGGACAGAAGGAGCCAGAGAAGATTACAATATTGTATATTATCTGAAAAACAGCGAAGTTGCCTATGTATTAAATGGTACTACGGATAATGAGACAGATGCAGAAGCTATTTATAGAGCTGCTTTAAGCTTTAAAAATTTGGAAAGATAATAAAAGATAATTTATAAAAGGAAAAGAGTCTCCAGCAGATCAAAGAGAAAGATCAGGAGACTCTTTTTTTATTTCAAAGAAAAGTCCTTATAGAAGAAACTCTAATTTTTATACAATAAAAAATTCAGATGATCGCACTGTGAGGAAGAAAGAAGCTTGACGTTTTAGAAAAGCCGTGATACTATAACTCTACTGCCTTACAGAGAGAAAAAGAAGGGAAGCAGATCAAATGCGATTTCATAATATTACGAAGGACGATATGTTAAATGGCGATGGACTTCGAGTGGTGCTTTGGGTATCAGGATGTAGTCATTGCTGCCTGGGATGTCACAATCCAATGACATGGGACCCCAATACAGGTCTTTTTTTTGACGAAAAAGCAAAGAATGAGATCATGGAAGAATTAAAGAAAGATTATATTTCCGGAATTACATTTAGCGGCGGAGATCCTCTCCATTCCCAAAATCTTTTAGAAGTGACAGCACTTGCAAAAGAAATCAAAAAGAAGTATCCAAAGAAAACGATTTGGCTTTATACAGGAGCTGTGTGGGAAGAAATGGAAAACTTAGAAATTATAAAGTATCTGGATGTTTTGGTAGATGGAGAATTTATAAAAAATAGAGCAGATAAAACCCTTCATTGGAAAGGAAGCGCAAATCAGCGTGTGATTGATGTGCAAAAAACTTTAACGGCAGGAAAAATTGTATTGCATGAAAGGTGAAAAAAATGGAAAAAATTCAGATTCTGTATCACAGCAAAGAAATTGAGAAGATTGAAAAGATTTCCAAAGGAGATTGGATTGATCTGCGAGCGGCTGAAGAGGTACACTTAAAAAAAGGAGAATATGCGTTAATTTCTTTAGGAATTTCGATGAAGCTGCCAACCGGATATGAGGCACATATTGCTCCAAGAAGTTCAACATTTAAAAATTTTGGACTGATTCAGACAAATGGAGTTGGTATCGTAGACGGCAGTTATTGTTCTGAAAATGATATTTACAAAATGCCTGTTCTTGCTGTCCGTGATACAATTGTTCATATAAATGATAGAATTTGCCAATTTCGCATTGTGAAGAACCAGCCGGAAATTTGTTTTGAGGAAGTTGATCATTTAGAAGGGGAAATGAGGGGAGGATTTGGCAGCACAGGAAAACAATAAAAAGATGTTGACAAATAACTTGGAAACGAATATACTTACTTTAAAAATAGTTTGATAATCAAAATAATTTTAAAGTAGGTATTTGTGACAATGAAGATAATAGGAACCGGGAGTATACTTCCAAAAAAAATAGTAACCAATGACGAGATTTCAGAGATTGTTGAGACAAGCGATGAATGGATCAGAGAAAGGACAGGTATTCTGGAAAGAAGAATTGCGGTCGACGAGACAACAACTTCCATGGCTGTGGAAGCCGGCAGAAAAGCGCTGGAGAATGGAAGAATTGCCCCGGAAAGTATAGATCTTTTAATTGTTTCAACTTTTACACCAGATCGAAGCATGCCGAATACAGCATGTGCTGTGCAGGGAGAACTTGGATGTCGTTGTGCGGTAGCATTTGAAATGAATGCAGCGTGTTCAGGATTTTTGTTTGCTCTTAACACAGCATTTGCATATTTTTCTCTTGGCATGTATAAAAGAGCATTAATTATTGGCGCCGAGACGGTTTCAAAAACAATTGACTGGACAGACAGAAGCAGCTGCATTTTGTTTGGAGATGGCGCTGGGGCAGCAGTGGTAGAGGCTGACAAAGAAATGCCATATATTTTCGTTCAGCATTCTGACGGAGAAAAAGGTGATGTTTTGACATGTGATTGTCACCGGGAGGATAACCGTTGGAGTTTGGCAGGAAATCGAAAAGAAAAAGTATGGATGGATGGTCAGGAAGTATTTAAGTTTGCAGTCAGAAAAGTACCGGAATGTATTGAAGAAGTCTTAACGGCGGCAAAGATCTCTTCAGATGAAATTGACTGGTTTTTACTGCATCAGGCAAATCAGAGAATTATTCGTTCCGTAGCGAAACGGCTTTGTGTAGACGAAAAGAGATTTCCGGTTAATTTAGCACATTATGGAAACACTTCTGCTGCCAGTATCCCAATTTTATTAGATGAATGGAATCAGTCCGGACAGTTAAAAAGAGGAAATAAAATAGTGCTGTCAGGTTTTGGAGCAGGACTGACATGGGGAGCAGCCATGATGACTTTTTAAAAAAGATAACGTCTCGCAATCAGCAGTAGAAAATACTGTTAATTGCGGGATTTTTTTTGTGAAGAATTTGTGACATCAGTTGTATGAAAAAAAAGAAAGTGATATAATAGCAAAAAAATTTAAAAGGAAGATGAAGAATGACAGAAAAGAAAAAGGGATGGATGTTTGCACAGAAATTTACCTGGATTTATCTAGCGGTGATGGGCGGTATATTCCCATTATTTTATCAGAATGGTTTTTTTAATATTTTGATTTCTAAATATGCATTTTTTGGAATTGCAACAGGGGTTTATGCAGTTGGGATGATGATTCTTTATTTGACTTGCTTAAAAGACGAGTATTGCAGAAAACGGCTTTTTTCCCTGTCATCAGCAGATAAATGGATGCTCTTTTTTTTGGCATGTTGTCTGACTTCTCAGATCTTTACAGAGTATAAAGAAATAGCATGGACAGGATCAGAAGGAAGATATAATGGATTACTTGCAATGATTTTATATGGACTCGTATATTTTATGGTATCACGAGGATATTGTAAAAGTAAAATTTTAGCGTGGATTTTTCTGATAAGTGGAGGAGCAGTCAATTTGCTCGCAATTCTCAATCATTTTGAAATTGATCCCTTAAATATTCAGTTAATTTTATCAGAAGAACAGCAATCAATGTTTATTTCAACTGTTGGCAATATCAATATTTTTTCTGGCTTTGCCAGTATGTATGTCAGCATGGCATTTGCTCTTTTCTGTATAGCAAAGAAGAGAAGCTTTCAGATTGGGGGCATTGTCGGAATTGTGATCGGCATGGGAGGGCTAATTGCCGGAAACAGTGACAGCGGATTTTTAGGAATCATTGTATTATGCCTCTTTTTTCTTGTACTTTTTCATATTCAAAAACGTTTTTTACGCAAATGGGTCTATGGCATTATTTTAATTCTTGCTTCTTCCGGTCTTATGGGAGTGCTTCAGATCATAGCAGGCGACCACGCAATTGCCTATAAAGGGGGATTTGCAGAGATGTTTGCCAATGAAAAACTTTTGATTGTTGCAGCAATTTTAGGAATCTGTTATCCTCTGGTACTAAAAGGAATGAAATTTTTAAGAGAAAGACACTTTACTAAAAAGCAGCTTTTAGCGATGGTGCTTTCTTTGATGGGATTATGTGTTGTCGTTGTGTTATGGATGAATCGGAAAGAAATTTTAACCTTCTTAAATCAGGGAGATTTTTTGGAATTTAATGATGAATGGGGTACATATCGAGGGTTTATATGGAAAAGATCTTTCTGGATTTATTTAGATCTTCCTTTTATACAAAAAATTTTTGGATGTGGACTGGATACAATTCGTTCCATGATGAATTTATTTTACAGAGATGACATGATTAATATTGCAGGAAAGATTTATGATAATGCTCATAATGAATATTTACAATATCTTGTCACAATTGGAATCGCAGGAGTGACTGCTTATGTGGGATTACTTGTACAGAGCATGTGTACTGCGATAAAACGTTCAAAAGACTCTCTCATTTTTCTTGTATTGTTTGCAGGAGTGATTTCTTATGCAGTACAGTCCACAGTGAATATCAGTCAGAGTATCATTACATTTTTCTTATTTTTATGGCTGGGATTGATTGAGGGAGAAAGAAGAAAAGAAAGTCTTTTTTAAGAATTGTTTAGAAAAATTTTCTTGTTTCTGCGTACAAAAAGACTTAGGATAGAAAATAAATAAAAAATGGAAGAAATACAATTCAGAAAGAAGGATTTCTATGAAACAATATAAAGTAGTCTTTGTAAGCAAAACAGGAAATACAAAAAAAGTGGCAGTGGCAATCTATAATGGAATTGTTTCTAACTCAAAAGATATTGTGGATTTAGAGGAAGAAGAACATTGTAATACAGATGCGGACGTATATTTTATTGGTTTCTGGGTAAATCGCGGAAGCGCCAGTTTGGATATTCTGGAATATTTAGGAGAATTAGAAGGAAAAAAGATTGCTTTATTTGGAACGTGCGGTTTTAAAAAAGACGAAGAGTATGAAAAGAAGATAGAGCAGCAGATAAAAGCATGGATACCAGAAGACGCTGAGTATCTGGGAAGTTTTTTTTGTCAGGGAAAAATGGGAGCGGCTGTCAGAAGAAAATATGAACAGATGCGGGAAGACCCTAAAATGGAGAAAGTAGCAGACCAGATGATACGCAATTATGATGAAGCATTGCTTCATCCAGATCAGGCAGATCTGGATAGGGCTTATCAGTTTGCAAAAGAAATTTCAGAGAAAATTGGAGTGTAAAATCTGGAATTTTAGTAGAAAAATAAAACAGAGGATGCTAAAATAGATAAAAATCTATTTTCATACAGGAGGAACAAAGATGGAAAAAATAAGAATTGGGATTGTAGGATATGGAAACATAGGACGTGGAGTAGAGGCTGCAATTATGCAAAATCCAGATATGGAGCTTGCCGGTGTGTTTACAAGAAGAGATCCCCAGACCCTTAAAATTAAGACAAAAGAGACAGGGGTTTACCAGATAAAAGAAGCACAGGAGATGAAAGATCAGATTGATGTGATGATCCTGTGCGGAGGCTCTGCTACAGATCTTCCAGTAATGGGTCCAGAATTTGCGGCAAGTTTTAACACGGTAGACAGCTTTGATACGCATGCCCGCATTCCGGAATATTTTGATTCTATGGATCGCAAGGCAAAAGAAGGTCATCACGTCAGCATTATTTCTGTTGGCTGGGATCCGGGAATGTTTTCCATTAACCGTGCTTATGCAGAGGCGATTCTTCCGGTTGGGAGTACGTATACGTTCTGGGGAAAAGGAGTAAGTCAGGGACACTCTGATGCGATCCGTCGTGTACCGGGCGTAAAAAACGGCATTCAGTATACTGTGCCGATTGAGTCGGCAGTAGATGAAGTAAGAAAAGGAACAGAACCGGAATTAACGACAAGACAGAAACATTTAAGAGAATGCTATGTTGTTCCGGAAGAGGGAGCAGATTTAAAGGCAATCGAAGAAGCAATTAAGACAATGCCAAATTATTTTTCAGATTATGATACGACTGTGACGTTTATTACAGAAGAAGAACTAAGAGAAAAACATAGCAAGATGCCTCATGGAGGATTTGTGATTCGAAGCGGAAAGACAGCCGGAGATCAGACACATGTGATTGAATATTCATTAAAATTAGATTCTAATCCGGAGTTTACGGCAAGTATTCTTGTGGCATATGCAAGAGCAGCATATCGTATGAAAAAAGAAGGAATAGAAGGAGCCAAAACGGTTCTGGATGTTGCTCCGGCGCAATTGTCTTTAAAAGATCCGGAGAAACTTAGAAAAGAGCTGCTGTAATTATATTTTTATAACAATATCTAGTCACGGAAGAAGCTGTGATCTTTCTATAGAGAAAAATTAGATTTTATCAACAAGAGATAGAAAAAATAGAGCTGCTGCAATAAAAATTTTATGTACACGAGATAGGATAGGAGTACAAAAAAGTTGCAACGGCTCTATTTTCATGAAAAACTGATAGAAACAAATGGATAAAGAATGGAATGAATAAAGAAGTGATTGAGGAAATTGGTTTTAAAAAGGGAATATAACAAGACCCTTTCATTTGACCGCAGTTTATAAATTGTAAATGAGATACAATGGGAGAAAAACATGAAGAAACACATTAGTGAGTCAAGGCGAAAACGTCAAAGACAAATACGAAAACGTGTGACAATTTTTGTATTAAGTATGGCTCTTGTAATTGCAACAATTTTTTATGTTGTTTTTCAACCCGAAAATGCAGGAAATCGCGAGTCTGGAGAGACAGGAGAACAGAAAATTGTTCTGACAGAGGAATGTGAATCATATCGCAGTGAGGTAGAGATGGTGGCAGAAAAATATGGAATGTCAGACTATGTGAATTTGATTATGGCAGTGATGATGCAAGAAAGCGGGGGACGCTCCCTTGATGTGATGCAGTGTGCAGAAGGCGTAGTCAACACACGATATCCACATGTACCAAATGGGATTACAGATCCTTCTTATTCTATCGATTGTGGAATACAAGAATTAAAATATGCACTGGAAAAGGTAGAATGTGAAGGACCGGAAGACCTGGAAAAAATAAAAATTGCACTTCAAGGATATAATTTTGGAATTGACGGATTCTTAGCTTTTTTAAAAGAAAAGGGCGATGTAAGATGGACAGAAGAATATGCGCAGGAATATGCGATGCAAGCTTCAGGAGGAATAATGAGAGAGGAAGCAGATGCAGAGACGATGGGACCATGGGCTTATGGCGATCAGTATTATCCACTGCACGTATTGCGCTTTTATGAAATCTAATAGGCAGGAGTGAAACATAAATGGAAAGAAATTTAATTTTAAAAGGAAATCTCTGTTATAGTCAGGACAGTAAAAATCTGATTATGGCAAAAAACAGTTTTTTGATATGCGAAAACGGAAAATCTGTCGGTATTTTTCAAAAGATTCCTGAAAAATATCAGAATTTTATAATAAAAGACTATGGAGACTGTCTGATCATTCCAGGATGTACAGATTTACATCTTCATGCGCCACAGTTTGCCTTTCGGGGCTTTGGAATGGATTTAGAATTATTAGATTGGCTGGAAAATATTACTTTTCCTGAAGAAGCCAAATATGCAGATTTAGAGTACGCAGACCGTGCATACCAAATGTTTGCAGAAAATATAAAAAAAAGTGCAACAACAAGAGCAGTCATTTTTGGAACCATTCATATAAAATCAACAATTTGTTTAATGGATTATATGGAAAAGACGGGATTAAAGACGTATATTGGGAAAGTGAATATGGATCAAAATGCACCAGAATTTTTATGTGAAAAAAATGCAGGGGATTCTTTAAGAGCAACAAAAGAATGGCTGGAGCAAGTACAGAATCGTTATGAGAATGTGAAACCGATTTTGACTCCGCGTTTTATACCAAGCTGTTCTGATAAGTTGCTTTTAGAACTGGGAAATATGGAAAAACAAATGAAAATACCGGTACAATCTCATCTATCAGAAAATCCGGATGAAATTTCCTGGGTACATGAACTCCATCCAGATACAGACTGTTATGCAGAAGCATATGATAAATATGGACTTTTAGGAAATCATGAAAAAACAATTATGGCACATTGTATTTACTCAGAAAATAAAGAATTGGAACTATTAAAAAGAGACAGTGTATGGATTGCGCATTGTCCTCAATCGAATGTAAATTTAGCCTCAGGAATTGCTCCAGTTCGCACTTATTTAGAAAACAAGATGAATATCGGATTAGGCACTGATATTGCAGGAGGTTTCTCAGAATCGATTTTAAGGACAATGGGAGATGCAATTCAGATGTCAAAAATCAGATGGCGATTAGTAGACCAGACCCAGGCGCCTTTAAAATTAGAAGAAGTATTTTTTATGGGTACAAAAGGTGGGGGAAGTTTTTTTGGAAAGACAGGAAGTTTTGAAAAAGGACATGAAATGGACGCAGTGATACTTGACGATACAGATCTGCCCTATCCTCATTCAATTAGTCTGAGACAGAGACTGGAAAGAATGATTTATCTCTCTGATGATCGCCATATCAAAGCAAAATATGTCAAAGGAAAACAAATATTCTGACGGAACGGTAAAATTACTGTTCCGCAGAATGATAGAGATCGGGACGTAACTCTGTCATAATTTCCAATTCGTTTTTTTCAAATGCATCAATATTTTCCTGAACAGTGTCATATTTTGCACGATATACACGGATATCGGCACTGTTCACTAAAGATGCAGTATGTCTGGCACAATGTTTTGTTACGAGAACATGAACCTGTTGATCTGCTAAAATTTGAGTTGCAGTAATATCAGCTCGTTTAATTGTTTCATCGAATTGATTCCATAAAAACTGATATTCTTTCGTCTTTAAATCATACAGAAGAAAATAAGGAGCATGGCTGTACGAACTGCATACTGTGGAATCAATTCGGTTTTCGTCTACTGGAATTGCGATTTTCATAAATGAACCCTCCTCAATTTCAGACTAAAATTTTAAAATAGCTTGAACGCAGACAATGATGCTTTATGCACAACATAGATAATTAGCTGCGCTCACGGACGAATAGCGCAACAGATTGCGTATGTCCGTTTCAATGGAACATGTACCAAGGAATAAGAATAGTATACACTTTTTTTGACAAGTGTCAATATTCATGTGTCAGAAAATGACTAATAAAGGCTTACAGAGAAAGACTTGACAGAGAGAATACTTTTTTTTATGATGAGAAGAGAAAAACAGAAAGGAGAAAAAGGTGAATCAGGACGAGAAGAAAAATATAGCTGTCACAGCTTTGATTATAGGCGGATTTATCAACTTTTTAGGATGTATACATATTGTGCCTACAATTGTGGTGACAATCACATTTGTATGTATACTGATTTTGGCTTTGATTATTATGGTCAGAGGGATGACAAACAAAGGACAGCAGAAGACAAATCTGTTTGCAAAAGAGAATGCGCTCTTAAGATCTGCTGCTGTATTTTGGCTTGTGACATATTTTTTAAGTATTTTAGCGTAAAAGAAAAATGATCTGCACTTTAGAGCATATAGCCCGAAAAGAGCAGATCATTTTTTTAATGATTTTCTTGACCAAAACGGGAAGAAAGTTTTTGAAGCGGTTTTTCAATCCATTTCTGGACAATCATAGCGATACCAAGGCTGGCAATAAAAACGGCAAAGAAAACTTTTGAAGGAGTGGAAAAGGGAGCATATGGAATTAAAAAAAAGTGAATAAGGTAAATACCATAACTAAGTTTTCCAATTGATACCAAAATAGGAAGTTTCAAGATTTTTGATATTATGCCATCTGGATTAGCAAGAATCAAAAATAGGAAAAGACCACTTCCTATTGCGCATAGAAGAGGTTTGTTCCAGCCTACATAATAAGAAGAAAGCGAAGGATCTATCTTTTGAAGAAAGAAAGCAGAACTAAAAATAGAACAGCCAATTAAAACAATACAGATTACATCTGCAAAAAATTTTCCCCAAAAAGTTTTTATAAAAGGTGATTTTCGGCATTTAAAAAAATATCCAAATGCCATCCCAGTCAGAAAAAGACCAATTCGAAAGCTTTGTTCTTTACCATTTCCGATTAAGTAAAAAACCTGTGCAGTAAAATATTTTTGAAAGAGAAAGGCAGCAATTAACAAAAGAAATCCAAGCCAGAGATTGCTGATGCCGCATTTTTTCTTTAAAAAAAACAAAAGCAAAACTAAAAAAGGCGCTAAAAAATAAAACAAGACTTCTTGCTGTAAAAACCATAAATGTCCCTGACAGTTAAAAAATAAAAGATTTCCCAGTAAATTTTCAGAAGAATCTGTAACCCAGTAAACACAAAGCAAGATAAGGTAATAGGGAGGAATCAAACGTAAAAATCGTTTAAGATAAAAAACAGGAATCGAAGAAATAGAACAAAAGCGTTCTTCTGCGTCTTGTGTCCATGGAATGGCAAGTAAAAATCCACTGAGTGTAAAGAAAATAGCGACTCCCAATCCTCCCTGACCTGTCATTCCGAAAGAATAAGTATGACTAGCGACGACCAAAAAAATAGCAAATGCGCGAAAACCATCTAATTGATCAAATCTTGTAGTATCCATAATAAAAACTCCTCTGTAAAAATAATCGTATGAAACACTTTTCTTATCATAACGCAAAAAGAGAGAATTTGTCCATGAAATTTTTAAAACAGAAAAGTTTTTTCTTTGTGGGATTTCTTCACACAGACTTACCTGACGATGGACTTGCAAACAAAAAAGATGCTGAAACAAAATAGCTTGTATCAGCATCTCTGCAAAAGGAATTTATGTAAAACGCAGGTAAGCATTTTGGCAAATAACAGAGTAAAATCCAAAATGCCTTTTTGATGGAAAATTCCATCAATTACTGCCAAAATATCACAGCACGGAGGTGAAATCAGAAGCTTTTTGGCAGCCAAGCGGCTTGCGGATCTCCGCTTGTTTGTTCGCAAGTTCTTTGCTTGATAATAAAGATAAAGGATAAGTGTGGTTGATTTGTGACCAAAAATTAAAGAAATCATGAAAAAATGGTAGAAATTTAATAAATAGAGAGTTTTTGATATTAAGGAAAAACAAAGATAAGATAAAAGCCATACTGCCGATGAATATCAGCAGCATGGCCGTTAAAACAGAAAGGAGAAAAATTATCTTGGGCGAGGTCCCATGGGCGGTCTGTGAGGCGGACCGGGTTTCTCAGGCGGGGGAGGACATGGAGGACATGGCGGCGGGGGAGGACATGGTCTTTCAGGTCTTCTGGGCGGAGGCGGTCTGAATCCGGAAAAGTTAGGTGGAAAAATAAAACTCATTTATATCACTTCCTTTATTTACAATTTTTACAACTGGTTTTGCATGGATTGTCAAAACTAGGATTAAATGCATAAAAGTTTTTAGAATCTAATTGATCTTGTACAGAGCGAAGTGCCTCGCCAAATCTTTGATAGTGAACAATTTCTCTTGCGCGGAGAAAACGAATAGGATCTATGACGTCTGGATCCTTTACAAGACGAAGAATATTATCATACGTTGTACGGGCTTTTTGTTCTGCTGCAAGATTTTCATGAAGATCTGTAATCGGATCCCCTTTCGACTGAAATTCACAAGCATTAAAAGGAATTCCTCCAGCTGCCTGAGGCCAGATTCCTACTGTATGGTCAACATAATAAGGAGCAAATCCTGAAGATTCGATTTCTTCCATAGTTAAATTTCTGGTCAACTGATGGACAATTGTAGAAACCATCTCCAGATGAGCTAATTCTTCGGTACCAATATCAGTTAAAACACCCATACAAATACGGTTTGGCATGGTAAAACGTTGGGAAAGATATCGCATGGAAGCACCCATTTCACCGTCAGGACCACCGTATCTCTGTAACCTATAGTAAAAAATATAATATATAGTTGAGTTTATACTAAAAATAACGTATACTAATATTAGTATTACAAAAAAATATTAAAAATGAAAAACTAATTTAGGAGGAAACGTCATGGCAATAAGCGATATTATCAGTAGACAATATGAGATTGCTCAAGGAAATGCAGCTAACATTCCAGGATTGCCTAAATTTAGAACTTATGCAATGTGTAATCTGCGTGGAGGTATCGGAAAAACGACACTGTCATTTAATCTGAGCTATTTGGCTGATAACCTGTTGGCTGTGGATACATGTCCACAGGGTAACTTGTCTTATTTTTATGATAAGAATTATTATGCCAGTAATCAAACAAATGTCAGGGATATGATTTTGCCTTATTTAGTGCCGGGATTAGGAAAGGCAACTAGAGTAGCAGCATTCATTGGAGCAACAAATCAATACTTTACTGAAAAAAATAACTATTATATTCCTTCATCGGATGAATTGTATTTATTACCATCCCAATTGATTACAGCCATTAATCAAACTTCTGGATTGCAATATCCTCAAAGAGAACAAGCACTTAATAGTATCTTGTACTCTTTAAAAACAGAAATAGAGAGAGAATTAAAACAAAATTCATTGGACAAATGTATTATTGATACCTCTCCATTTTTTGCAGGTGCTACACAATTAGCGTGGTACGCAGCAGATGCATTAGTTGTTCCCGTCAGAACAGACCAACAGTCAATTAAATCCTTAGAATTATTAATTAGCACTCTTACGAACCCTCAAAGTGAGTATAGAAAATATTTGTTCGAAAATGATATGAATGTGCCAAAAATACAGATGGTAGTATTAACGCATTGTGGATGGTCTACAATTGCGGGAGCAAGGAATGTACCGAACCAACAGACAAAAGTTTATTTAGGTAAAGTATACGATATTTTATCTAAGCATAGAAGTCTGTTAAGCACAGAAAACCCAGATAATCATCTTTTTATGTTAGATGATTTTTTAGGATCAGGTCGAATTTCATCTGTTGAAGCAAAACCAATAGAGTTATTAAAAGAAGGCGAAACAAAAACAATTGATAGAACTCGAGTCATTGTAAATCGTTCTGTTACGAAATGTAAACATCAGTTACAATATATCAGCAAACAGCTGTGGTAATTAGATTCCCTTGGTATTAGGATTAGCCAAGGGAATTTAAAGTTAAAAATGCTTTGACATATAGAAGCGAAAAGTCAAAGTATTATTAGGACGGTCCCAAATAATCTCTTCTACGATAGAACGAATAAAAGTTCCTTTTGTTTCATAGTCAATGGAATCATTCGTTAGAATATCATAGACACTTTGAATTTTGCTCATTAGCTGTTTGCGGTCTTCTTCTGGATCTTCCGGCACAACCTTTGTCTGCTCTAAAAGAGAAACGAGACGTTCTCTCTCTTGATGCAAACGCTGTTTATTTGTCTTGTATTCTTCCAAGGTATCAATACCGGCTTCATACGCTTCTCTGATGCGTGTTTCTTTAACAGATAATTTTTCCAGCTCTTTCTGATACAGAGCAGTGTCATCGATCTTAGAAGCAGAAGAAGGAGCGTGGTAAGAAAAAGAAAACTCGGCTCCATCAATTAATTTCTGAAAATATTCCAATACACTATTGACCAGTGTCTTTTCTGTGATCCATGCACTGCCAGGATGCATCCCTTTTGCATATTTCCAGCAGTTAAAAGAAGGATCTTTACTTCTGCTGTAACTAAGCGAGGCACCGCAGTGAGAACATTTGACAAGCCCAGAGAGCCAATGAGAGCAGGTAGATATATTATGACGATGCTTCGGCTTGAACGTAGTCTCTAAACGCTCATTTGCCTCTCGGAAGAGCTCTGGAGATATAAAGGTTTCGTGAGTACCATCACGTTCGATTCCATTCCAGATCAGCTTTCCGATATAAAATTGATTCTTAAGAATGTAAGTAACGCTTCTTTTCTCAAATAATCCTTTTCGTTTGGTCAAAATGCTTTTTTCATTCAAGAGACGTGCAATGGCAGTAGGATCTTTATGCATATGGACGTATTGATCAAAAATGTATTTTACAACTTCAGCTTCTTCCGGAACGACAGTAAAAGGCTTTCCGCATCCAGGAGAAGTATATCCATAAGGGGGAGTAGTTTGATATCCGCCCCGCAGCGCTTTTTCTGTCATTCCCCTTAGAACTTCATTGGAAAGATTGATAGAGTAATATTCATCCATCCATTCAATAATTCGTTCGATCAGGCTGCCAAAAGGACCATCGATCAGAGGTTCTGTGATGCTGATTACGTCTATATGACATTGTTTTTTCAACATAGACTTATAGACAATCGATTCTTCTTGATTTCTGGCAAAACGGCTGAACTTCCAGACCAGAATGACAGAAAACGGAGGATTTTTTGATTTGGCTATGGCAATCATACGTTGAAATTCCGGACGCTTTGTTGCTTTTCTACCTGAAATACCGTTTTCTGTAAAAATGTATTCAGGAGAAATTAAGATGCTATGCGACTTTGCATAGTCCAGTAGCAGACGTTTTTGAGCGTCAGGAGACAGTTCTTCTTGTTTATCGGTGGAGACACGGATATATAATGCTCCATATTGTAATTGAGTTGAATTTTCATTCATACTATCCCTCCTGTACAGTGTATTAAAAAAGAGTATAAAAATAACACCTATACAGGCACTGGGAAAATATGATATAATCAAATTTGAGAGAGATGATTATATACATTCCTAGGACTGTATAGGATCTATGTAAAAGCCGTTCCTGTTGGCGCAGGGGCGGTTTTTGCTTGAATTTAGCAATTTGAGCAGAAATATGATCTTATGATCTAATTTTAACAATTTGAGGTACTATCAAAACCCCCTTCACGGGCTAAACGAATTATAATATGTGCTACGGATTGAAGAAATTCTTGATATTTTTCAATTTCTGTTTGAGAAAATCCGTTAATATTTTCCCATTTATAAGAGGGAAGATAACATTCAGCAGAATAAAAGCCACCATAGACAGGCTTTTCAAAATAAACCTTGACAGTTTCGATACCATTAGAGTCATATGTTTCAGAGTGTACAACTGCTGTCTGATCGTCAAGTGTCATAAATGGATACATCATAACAAAATTCCTTTTTATAAAAGATCTTCAATGGTAATGGAAAGATCTTTATAGATACCAACAACAATAGGCTGATTAAAAGCAAAAATCACAGGAGTGATATCTGCTTCATAATAATACATTGTTGTCTGTTGCTTTGCCGGATCCACGATCCAGTATTCCCGAACACCGGCATTCTGGTATAAAACTATCTTTTCACCATAGTCCATTTTCAGGCTACTTGGAGAAACAATTTCAATGATAAAATCGGGTGCGCCATTACAACCATGCTCTGTAAGCTTTTCAGAGTCGCAAATAACGGAGATATCTGGTTCAACATATATTTTATCATCTGAATTAAGATTGACGGCAAATGGGGCGGAATAGACTTCACAAAAGCCATCATGAGATTCAATATAATTCCCGATTATTCTGCATAACTGAACAGAAAGCTTTTGATGAATCCGACTTGGCGGAGCCATATTATAAAATGTTCCATTAATTAGTTCTGCGCGCCGCCCATCCGGAAGATTCCAGTAATCTTCAGCAGTATAGACTTTCTCATTTGGCAATGGCATGAAATCACATCCTTTCTCTAATGAGATTTTCCCACAATTATTTGAGAATTTCTTTTATTGAATAATTCGTCCGTTTTGAACAATAAGGAATTGTCCATCTGAAACAGATACATAGCCAATATTCTCAAAATCATTAATTGCGACAATATCGTCAAAACGATTATCCGAATAGATTGTATAATAGCCGCCGAAAAGTGAATCTGTAGCTTCCAGTTTATATTCCCCAGCAGGAAGGTGGACACCGATTTCTACTTCGAAATTATCCATTTCCAAATTAACAGGTTCTGTTCGCGTATAAGTAGATGCAGTTGCATGATCAATCGTCACATACTCTCCATCACGAAATTCGGCAATAAGATTTTGATCAAAACTTTCAATATAGATAAGATCATCCTGATTGGCATCACGAGACACAGTTACATATGCGCCGTATTTATAATCAGTATCAGTAGTCAAAAAATAGACTCCTGGTTCCATATCTACTCCGACTTTATACATACCCGAACCATATTCTAACACATCGCCTTGATAAGCTTCCGCTGGAGTCTGTTCTTCTATTTCCTGATCCCCGATTAATTCTTCCAACTTAGCTTCCAATTCGTCATATTTTTCCTGAAGTTCCTCATACTTTGCCAGCAATTCATCATAACTCATTTCCGTTTCGGCTTCAGCTGCAAAGACATTACACGGTAATACTGTAATAGCTAATAATAATGCAACAATTTTTTTCTTCATTTTCTTTTCCCCTTTTTCTTTTGTTTTATATTTATAGATTTTGAGTCAAATCTCTATAATATTGATAATCTAAATGTGCAGAACGATTTTCGCCCGGATACGCAATTTTTCCCCATTTTGTATAGAGATGCTGAGTAGTGTCTAACACTTCGGTAGATACTGGATTTTGATATCTATAAAATATTTCACTAATATTAGAAGAATAATTCTTGATATCTTCCAAATTATTTAAACGGTAACGAAGTTCCCTTTTGTTTTCATCAGGAAGAATTAAAAGTGTCTGTGAGCTGTTTTCCATATAACGGCAAATCCACTTTCTGCTATTTCCGCGATACAAGATAGCTAAATAAGTTTCTGTGATTTTAAAGGTGATATCATTCTCAGCAGCATCTTTACTTAATATTTCTTTTATAATACGGTAAAACTCCAGTTGAGAAGAAGAAAGATTCGGATGGAATATTTCGTCTTGCGCTGGAAAAACAGTAGCACTTTGCGATTCATTAAGGATCTTCTGAGTGGATAATTCATCAATATACTGATTGAGTGAATCTTTTAAAATCGGTCGAAACTTCTCAATAACAGCTTGTGTCTTAGTACCTGGGAAAATGCCTTTTAAGAAAAGTTTGATAAAGTCATCAGAAGGATTGGAGAGTTGTTCTGCAAAAATAGATTTAAAATAACTAGCATACTGCATAAGAGAAGCGGACTCTACAATACTTTTGACATTAAAATTTTTCTTGGTAAATTGTTCTAAAGTAGCTATTTTGTCAGAAGTTAAATCTGAAAAATCAAATTGGAAAAAGGGATCTTTGTCCATTTTATTTGGTTCCTTTAAGTCTGTATAAAAACGATATTGCAGACCATTTGTCAAGATGGCAAATTTTGCATTTGTTGTAGCAAAATAGCGAAATAATTGAGAATCATGTTTATCTAACTTCTGATTGAGACATTTTACTTCGATCAGAATCATAGGCGATCCATTGTTTAAAATAGCGTAGTCTACTTTTTCTCCTTTTTTTATGCCAACATCAGCGATAAATTCAGGACAAAATTCAGCAGGATTGAAAATGTCATATCCAAGCAGATGAAAAAGCGGCAAAATAATAGAAGTTTTTGTGGCTTCTTCTGTATGAATGTGGTCCTTTAATGATTCAATTTTTGAAGCAAAGTTTTTTAGTTCCTCTTGAAAATCCATAGTTTTTCCTTCCTCAAAGTAATTTTATATTTTCTCTTAAAAATTTGGGGCTAACGAATTTTAAAAACTCCTAACGCTGGAATAAAGTATATTACATAATTATCTACAGCCACCATATGTCCATATTTACTTCGGTAACAATCGATGGCATCTTTTAGAAATTTTTCAGTCACTTCTAAAAATTCGGCTGATTCATGTAAAGATCGGCAGCCATGCTCGAATGCTTTGACAATGCCCATCAGACCGATCTGTTTGTTATATGCCCAAACACGCGCTTGGAGTTCTTGTTTACGGTTCGCTAGTTCTTTATAATCTGTGATATTGCCAGTAGATGTATAATGATGACCAAGTTCTTCGGCAAGCACACAGGATTTTTCTGCATTTGTTTTTAAATCTATATTCAAAGCAACGGTATTATCACAGTATAAGCCTTTAATACGGTCGCTTTTAAATTCTTTACTAATGATTTCTACACCATCCTCGCAGGCTTCCGCTTCTAATTTTTCATAAGCAGTCATGAAATTCCCTCCCCACTTCGGTATATTAGTTTATTTATCAGAATTACGTTTGCTTTTAATAAATTCTGCAAATTGTTTGATTTCTTCTAATTCTTCTTCTGTATATTCATCACCATCGAAATGAGCAGCAATTGTATTAACATTGTCAGATAGTTTTGATTTTACTTCGCGTTCCATGGGGACATCATATCCCATAAGCCATGCTTCGCTTACATTAAGAGCAGATCCTAGAACAAATAGTTTATCTTGATTAGGTTCTGTCTTCCCGGAACAATATTGACTGATATCCGATTTATTCATTTTGACGCCATATTTACTGCAATAAGGTATTGTTAAATTAAGAATATCAACTTGGCGTAAATTACGTTCAGCCATTATTTGTTTTAAGCGTTGTGCAGTGGTTGCTTTTTTCATTTTAGATTACCGCCTTTCTAAAATAGAATATAACATAAATTATACAAAAGTTCAATAATAAAAACATAAAGGTTCAAAAAAATGAATCTATGTATTGACAGGCAATATCAATCATGATATCATACGGTTAGTTCAATATTTTGAATTTTGAAAAGGAAGGATAAAAACAAATGTCATTTAACTATAGTAAACTAAAAGGGCGAATTATAGAAATATTTGGAACCCAGTCAAATTTTGCAGCAGAAATGGGATGGTCAGAACGCACACTTTCCTTAAAATTAAAGGGGAAAAGAAGTTGGAAACAAACTGATATTTGTAAAGCGCTACAACTTTTGAGATTAACAGAACAAGATATTCCAGATTATTTTTTTACTCTAAAAGTTCAAAAAATTTAACCATAGGACATAAAATGCAATATATCGCAGAATTAGAAAGATAAAAGAAGAAAGGGGCAAAGACCATGACACTAGAAAACTTAACTCAACAAGCAAAGGAGTTACGGCAGGAAACCGAGAAAATCATTGATGGTGCAATCGAGTTACTGCAAAAAGCAGAAGAGTTTCTGGAGACAGTAGATCAGAGTATGCAGAAAATAGAAAAATGGAGTGATTCGGGTGGGGAAAAGTAAGATGGAACGAGAACAGACGACAATCCGCCTTACTATCAGAACATCAGAAACATTAGAAATGATGATCAGAAGTGAGGCGGAAAAACGTGGAACAAGTGTGAATCAGACAATGCTATACATATTAAGTTGTTATTTCAAGAATCAGAGAGAGTGATAGGTCCATTTTGAGCTTCATAGTCTTTTATACGTTGCTTAATCATCAATTCAATCTCTTTGTTGGCAGAACGTCCATTTTCTTCTGCAATATAACGTATTTTGTCTAAAAGTATTTGCGGAATACGTAATGTATATCGTGGTAGATCAGATGGCATAGTATTAACCTCCTTTGCGTCATTATATCGTCATTATAACATAAAAAATTTGTCAAAAATCATATTGACGCAAAAGTGACGCAATGATATAATACGAATACAGGAGATGACGCAAAAGTGACGAAAATAAAAAAAAGACTAGGATTATCTGTAGCAAAAACAT
The DNA here is from genome assembly GCA_944376425.1 of uncultured Lachnospiraceae bacterium. Classification (GTDB taxonomy): domain Bacteria; phylum Bacillota; class Clostridia; order Lachnospirales; family Lachnospiraceae; genus JAGZHZ01. Next base: position 43,245 of record CALWCS010000175.1, read on the forward strand.
TATATGAAAAGATTGTTGATATAGCTACATATTATGGAAAAACGATTAATTCAATGTGTATAGATATTTTTTGGGATTATTTCGAGAAAGGTGTGCCTGCAAAAAAAGATGGTGCATTTCAGAGCAGGGAGCAAGTTCTCGGATGCGGGCGAGGAGTTGTCCGAGAAGCAGAGCCGACTCGAAATAACGACTAAGCAATAGGGAGAGTGAATGAATTTATGGAAAAAGGAAACAAAAACAACTTGATGTAGGGGAAGAGAAGGAAAAATAGAGTAAATGATGTATTAGATACAGAAGCTGACTCTTAAAAATATGCAGAAAAAAGAAGAAAAACAGAAGATCAATCAAAATAAGGAGGGAAAAAAGAGATGAATATTTCAGAAGCAAATGAACCATTATCCACAGGACTGAGGGTTCTAATTGAAAAGAAAGGTATGAAAAATTTGCACGTGGCAAAAAAGGCTGGATATAGCCCACAAAAACTAAGCGATATGTTAAATGGAAGAAGATTAATTAAAGCGTGCGATATCCCAAATTTGGCATTAGCACTGGGAGTTAAAATAGACGATATTTATGAAGCAGGAAAAATGAAAAAATGACTATTCTACTCGCGAAATAGAATAGCCATTCGAGAAAATTATTTTAAACGTAAAGTTTTTGCTTTCG
>CALWCS010000176.1 GCA_944376425.1 uncultured Lachnospiraceae bacterium
GCTGTTTAAAATTCTGATGGGAGAGATGGAACCTGACAGCGGAAGCTTTAAATGGGGAATCACAACGACTCAGGCTTATTTTCCCAAAGACAGCACAGAAGAGTTCAATAACGATCTGACCATCGTAGATTGGCTGACACAATTCTCTGAAATTAAAGATGTGACATATGTGCGCGGTTTTCTCGGACGTATGCTGTTTGCCGGAGATGATGGCGTAAAGAAAGTAAAAGTATTATCTGGCGGTGAAAAAGTACGCTGTCTTCTCTCCAAAATGATGATCTCAGGTGCCAATGTACTCGTCTTTGATGAGCCGACCAACCATCTCGATATGGAATCGATCACAGCTTTAAATAATGGAATGATCAAGTTCCCCGGTGTTATCCTGTTTTCTTCTCACGACCATCAGATTGTAGAGACGACTGCAAACCGAATTATGGAAATTCTTCCAAATGGAACTCTGATTGATAAAATCACGACATATGATGAATATCTTGCCAGCGATATCATAGCCAGAAAGCGTCAGGTTTACACTGTGGATGCCAGTGTTGCGGAAGAAGACAATTAATGTGTAAAATGCATCCTGTATGGAATGGACGGGCAGCCCTTTTCGGGCTGTCTGTTTTTGTTGTGAGATTTTTTTGTCTGTGTTACAATAAAGCAAAAACCAATTGATTTTGGGGGACTCTTTATGGTAAAAACAGCAAATTTTCATTTTCCGCACTGCTTTTCTACAATCCGTGCAAAATTTCTTTTTGTCTGCGCTGTTATCTGCTTTTTTTCTTTTTTTGTTTTTTTATTTTTTCATCTTTACAGTTCAAAAACTTTGACAGACCAGACTCTTGAAAATACAAATGATACGCTCAGTGTCTATCAACAGTGGATGGACTATGAGCTAGAGCATGTCTCTTCTTATCTTTTGACTTCCATCTCAAATCATGCTTCTGATCGTTTTATCTTTGGAGAAAATTCGCAGGACAGCTATCTTGCACAGCTCTCTTTGATGTCTGATATGGAAAATTTTCTGACTACATATAAAAATATCGGAGGATTATTTTTCTATGCCCCTGATACGGATACCATGATCATGAAGTCGCAGAAAAAAGAATCCTATACTCACAGACTTGCTCTTCAGGACTATATTGAACAATATCAGATCGAACAGACCGATGGAGATTCCCGCCCGCAAATTGCTTACTGGTATCCGGTTTCAATCCAAGGGAAGATTTTTCTGATTGAAATTTTATCTTATCATCAGACGTACATGGGAGCCTGGATTACAGATACTCAGCTTCTGGAACCATTAAGTAAACTGAGTCTCTTTGAAAATACCGCAATCTTTTTATCTCCTTTGGATTCTTCTGATTCGGAATATTATCTCTTGACAGATCAGGATTTTTCTGCTGAGGATTGCATGTACAGCCACTGCGATTCTTCTGCCGGAAATTTTCGTCTGACGCTTTGTATCCCTCAGGAAGATTTTCTCCAGAAAACAATGCCGTTTCGTTCTATTTTTTATTGGCTTTGCATCATTTGTTTTCTGCTGATCTTTGTGACTATGCTTTTTCTTTCAAGACAGATTTTTCCGCCGCTTAAGCGACTTTTAGACGGAATTCTTTCTGTCAAAAAAGGAGATTTTTCTACTCAGATCTCTCTTCCTCCTTCTAAAGATGAATTTACTCAGGTAACGATTTCTTTCAATGAGATGATTCAGGAAATTCAAAATCTGAAAATCCGTGTCTACGAAGAAGAGCTGGAAAAGACAAATATTCAGATTCAATATTTAACGATGCAGATCAAACCCCACTTCTTTTTAAACTCGTTGAATCTGATCTGCAGTATGGTGGCAACAAAACACTATGATTTGATTACAGAGATGGCGACAAGTCTGATTCGTTACTTCCGCTATGTCTTTCACGCTGCCGATGAACTTGCGCCGATCAAAGAAGAACTGGAACATACCAAAAACTATCTCCATATTCAAGAACTGCGTCTTTCTGCCCAGTTTCATTTTTCTTTTCAGGTCTATGGAGATTTAGAAGAAATGCAAATTCCGATTCTGACCATTCAGACATTTGTAGAAAACAGTATTAAGTATGGATTTAACAGAAAAAAAGAACTCGCTATCCACATTGTTGTTCACTGCGGCGAAGAATCTTCTGAGATTCTAATTAAAGATAATGGACCAGGCTTTGATCCCGCACTCTTAGAATGTCTTAATGCCCGTTCCGATCCATCTGATCTTTCTCCTTTGATTCTTCCTGATTCAGTCGAACGTCATATCGGAATTGAAAATGTAAAACGGAGATTATACCATATTTATAGCGGACATGCCTATTTGAAATTTTTTAATGATCTTGCGACGGGCGGAGCTGTTGTTCTGATCCATCTGCCGTCTTCTTTCCACGGGAGGGATTTATCGTGAATCTTTTGTTAGTTGATGATGAAATTTTTACATTGGAAGCACTAAAACTTCAGATCTTAGATCTTCCGCTTTCTTTTTCTTCTATTCACACCTGCTGCGACGTTGCCGATGCCATCGAGTATCTGCAAGATCATTCGGTGTCGATTCTGATCTGCGATATTGAAATGCCCGGCGGATCCGGCTTTGATCTGCTGCAGTGGATGAAAGAAACAAAACGCTCCATTACTTCAATCCTTTTAACTTGCCATGCTGATTTTCAGTATGCCACGGAAGGAATCCGATATCATGTTTTTGACTATCTTCTAAAACCAGTATCCTCTGCACAGCTTCAGACTACTTTAGAAAATGCCATTAACTTTACTCTGGAACGACAGCCGCTGCAGAAGAAAAAATCTGATCTTTCTGCTTCCTATTCAGAATCGGAGGATCTTTCTTCTGTCTTAACTGCAATTAATCAGATTACGCAGATGATCGACCAACATCCGGAAAGCAGCTATTCCAGGAAGGAACTCGCCTCACGCTTTTTTGTCAATCCCGACTATCTTGCCAAATGTTTTAAACGAGAGGTCGGTATGAGTCTTCCTGATTATGTTTCAAAAAAGCGAATGGAAAAAGCAAGATTTCTTTTACAGTATACAGAAATGCAGATACAGACGGTGGCTTTAAAATGCGGGTATCAAAACTTTTCTTATTTTGCAAAATGTTTTAAAGAAGAAAGCGGATTTTCTCCAAAAGAATTTCGTCAGAAATTCTCTTCTTTCTCCTAACCATTTAAAATTTCTTTCAGACCAAGGAGGTAAATCATTATGAATCAAAAAATCAGCATTATTTATTTCTCACCTACAGGCAATACTCGGAAAACATTACAAGTTATGGGGGAATCTATCAGTGATATGATTGAAACTATAGATTTGACCTGTTCTGACTATGAAACTCGAAATTTCACAGAAACAGATTTTGTAATTTTCGGAAGTCCGGTCTATGGTGGAAGAATACCATTGGTAGCTAGAGAACGTTTTTTTAATATGAAAGGCAAAGATACCCCATGTTTCGTTGTTGTAAGCTATGGCAACAGAGACTATGACGATGCTTTACTTGAGTTATCCGACATGGTCAAAAGCCTCGGCTTTGTGGTAAAAGGAGCTGCCGCCGTTGTTGGACGCCATACTTATGGAGATATCCAGATTACGCGTCCTGACGAAAATGATTTTATGCAGGACAAAGCCTTTGCCGTAAAAGCCTTCCAAAAAGCAAATGACCGATCAGACTTTCAAATTCCCGGAAATATTCCATATAAAGATGGAGGTGCGGGCGGAAAATTCCGTCCATTGACATCATCTGTCTGCGTGAAATGCGGCTTATGTGTCAGAGAATGTCCTGTCCATGCCATTAAAGAAGACTGTATGACAATCACTGAGACCTGTATTTCCTGTTTTCGTTGTATCCGAAATTGTCCTGTTCATGCAAAAAACATGGATACGGAAGAATATGAAAGCTTTGCAAAAATGTTTACGCAAAAATTAAAAGACAGAAAAGAAAATCAATATTTTATGTAATTCTGTGTGACCATCTGCGCAGCTGCGTGTCCTGCTAAGCACAAATTGCGCAGCTATCGCTTCTTTCTTGTGAACCGCTCGGATACAAGTAACCGAGACTTCCGTCCGTGGTTCTTAAAAAAACAGCGCTGCAACCTTTTTGGCTGCAGCGCCGTCTGATACATACTTTCTTTTTTCATCACGCCTCGGCTGGTCGACCGAAACTCTTATTTATCGCTTATTGTTTTATTTTTTATTGTACTTCACTTTTTTCTACAGAAACCGGACTTACTAACTCTCGTCCCTCTGCCCATTTTGTGATAGTCACCTGATCTTCACCATAGAATGTCTCCATTGCGATAGAGTTCATGATAACTCTTAAGTTATTCATAACACATTTCTGAATATCTCCGATACAGATATTATCTTCCGGATAGGTTCCGTGATAGATGATCTGTTTTCCGTCTTCGCTGACCGTTGCGTCATCTGTTGTAACAGGAGTCTGATATTCTCCTGGCTGTCCCCAGGATTCTGCTACATATTCTTTATAGATTGGTTCGCCGTTTACCAAAATCTGTCCGTCTTCGCCAACCGTTGCTGTATAATCAGCGCCCAGTTCTGCAACTGCTTCATCCGTGCCGCTTGGATCTAATGTAAATTCTCCCCAGTCAGCAGAATACACATTAACAGAACCAAACATCAGTGTCGAGGTCTCGGCAACTTGTCCTCTTTCATCAAATTTCGGAGCAAGATCTTGTACACCGCCTGCAATATTGAGTGCTCTTTCTGTGCCGCCAGGCATAATCATATCATTTCCTGCATGCATAGAGATAGAAGGTGTAGATGATCCTCCGTTCCAGTCTGTCATAACCAATCCGTCAAATCCCCATTCTCCTCTTGGAATGTCCGTACATAAGTCGTAGCTGTCTGCTGCTGGAACCCCATTTAAGAGATTGTACGATGTCATAATGGACATTGGATGAGAAGCTTTCACTGCGATCTCAAATCCTTTGAGATAGATTTCTCTCATGGTACGTTCACTCATGATACTGTTTGTTGTATTTCTGTCTGTTTCTTGGTTATTTCCTGCAAAATGTTTCAGACAAGCTCCAACTCCCGGTGTTTCCTGAATTCCGTTTGTCTCTGCTGCCGCCATCGTTCCAGAAATCAATGGATCTTCTGAATAGTATTCAAAGTTTCTTCCGCAAAGAGGATCTCTATGAATATTTAAGCTTGGTCCTAAAACGATCGTAATACCCATCTCTTCGAGTTCTTTTGCAAATGCCTCTCCTACTTCTTCCAAAAGTTCTGTATTCCATGTCTGACCGCGAAGTACAGATACCGGCCATGCAGTACAGTACTGATAATATGTCTCTGCTTCTCCTGTATTGACGTCTGTTGCCTCATATTCCTGTTTAATACGGATTCCTCCAGGACCGTCTGCCACTACAATCGATGGAATTCCATAGCTGTCAAAATAGTTCACGGTAGTTTCTCCTGCTGCACCCGGAATCGTATCAGAGTTTGATCCTACGATTGGAGTATACTCATTTGCTACGCCCCATCCAGATCCACAGTTTAAGGTAGCCAGTTCTTCTACGGACATCTGAGCTACAAACTGTTCAAGAGAAATGTCTCCGTTATAAACGTCGATTAATTTTGCATCTGCTGCCGTTTCTACAACTTCTACGTCTTCATAATCCTGTTTTGCTGTATAATTTGGATCGGTCGTATACGTTGTTACAGATTCATCATCGTATGGAGATGCGTTATTTTCAGGTTCTCCAAATGCTTCTCCTGACAGTGCAATTGTCTGTGCTGAAGCAATTTCATCAGCTTCTCCTTCATATGTATAAGGAGTTGCTCCTTCTTTGGAGAGTTCTTCAAACTGGCTGTCTTCCGGAACGGTCAGCTGATTGCTGAGCTGTTCTGTTTTTACTGCTTCATCCAGTGATAAGACGGCTGCCACATGTGTATTTCTTGAAGAATTTCCGACACGAACTACATAGTTTCCTGCATCCAAAATATAAGCTGCTTCTGATTCATTGTAGTAAGCCATATCTTTTGTGCTGTAGCTGATTGTCAATTCCTGAGATTGTCCTGGCTGTAATAAGTCAGTTTTTGCATAAGCGCCCAGTTCCTGATATTCTTTTTCTGCTTCTTCACTGTCCGGAGCGGAATAGTAAACCTGTACTACTTCTTTTCCTGCATAAGTATCTCCTGTATTCGTAACAGAAACTTTTACCGTTACCTGCTCTTCATTTGCTTCTACAGAAAGCACTTCGATATCAAAATCTGTATAGGATAAACCATAGCCAAATTCATAGGCTGGTTCAATTCCAAACGTGTCAAAATAGCGATATCCTACATAAATTCCTTCTTCGTAAACTTCGGTAAGAGAATCTTCATCGTTTGACGCAAATGTCTCGGATGCCGGATAGTCAGAATATTGTTTTGCCCAAGTAGAGGTCAGTTTTCCCGATGGAGTCGTCTTTCCTGTCACAACATCGACAAGTGCCGCTCCTGCTTCTTGTCCTGCCTGGGACATATGTAACAGTGCATCCAGCCCTTCAATCTCATTCATAAAGCTTGTGTCCATAACACCGCCTACGTTAAGTACAACGATAACGTGTTCAAAGGACTTTCCAACCAGTTCCAAATTTTTCTTTTCCAGATCTGTCAGTTCATAATCTCCTACTTCAAAGGTTTCTCCGTCCATAGACTGACCGCTTTTTGTCGTCTGGCTTCTGTCAGCTCCCTCTCCTGCATTTCGGCTGATTACATAAATTGCCGTGTCTGTTCCTTCTTTTGCCTGATTAATCAGATCTTCTGTCACTTCCATTTCTGGATAAGCGAAAGTTGCCATCGGATTAGATCCTGCTGCTACTTTTTCTTCATCATATCCTTCTGCAAAATCCAGAAGAAAATCGGATGTTGTCACATTGTAACCTGCTGCGACAAACGCATCGTAGATGTTGATGTGATATCTCTCACTTAAATCTACCAAGGCATCTCCACCGCCGCTGAGTCCTCCGTTAAATGGATCTCCGGAACCTGTACCGCCGCGAATGGTACGGATCGCACCGTTTCCAAATAATGCAATGGTTTCTTCCTGTACCGGAAGTGTCTGATCTTTATTCTCCAGTAAGACCATTCCTTCCTCTGCCACTGTCTTGGCAAGTTCTGCATTATCTTTCTCTCTCTGTGTGATTTCGTTTGATGTCGTAGCTGCCATTGAGGTCATGCATGTGCTTGTCATCATCAGTCCGGCAAGCAAAATCGCTGCATAGGCTTTTCTTCTTTTCATAAGACAAATTCCCCCTTCTTTTCTTCACGGATTTCGTTATTTTTCACTATTTTTTCTATATTTTTCCGTGTTATGTATCGGATATTACTATATTCTTTTTTTAATTTCAATATACTTTTGGTGATATCTCCGTTTTGTGTTAGGATTTGTCCGTTTTTTGTCAGGATTTTGCCTTCCATTGCCTCAACTGTCGTTCTACCTCTTGTTGAACTTTTGAAAATCCGGCATTTTCAATTCTCTGCTGAAATTCTTTTAAAGTTTCTTCTCCCTCTCCGAATCCTGCCTGGATCGAAGTATAAGATTCACTGATAATCTGATTCATCAAGGCAAGTTCTGCTGCAATCGGTTCTTCGTCTAAAATAAATCCATATGCCGGAGAATATAGGGCTTGACTATTAAACTGCTCCATCTCTTGTCTTTGATTTGCTGACATTCCTTTCCACAGCCCTCCTATTTTTCGATTAAACTGCCATTTTTCGTTTGTAAAATACCCCGCATTTTCAGAGTTGATTCCCTCCGGATAAGAAAAGAAGCCGTTTTGATCTACAATATAGTGGAGATCTTTGATACCATAGAGCATTAAATTATTGACCTCCGGATCCGTGTACATTAACTCCAGTGCTTGGATAGCAAGTTCCGGATATTTGCATGTTGAATTAATGCACCAGTTGTATTGCCATTTATTATGGGTAGTCATAAACGGTTTCATATCAAATCCCTGAATCGTAATCTGATCTCCATAAATTCCAAGCCATTCCTCAGTCTCATCAGGGCGCACAGGAATCAGAGCCGCCGCCGCTTTTCCGGCAACTACAAGATTTAGTCCCAACTCGTCTTCTCTTCCGATCTGATCTGTCAAAATTTCTTTTTCTCTCCATCGTTTCATCATCAAAATATATTCTTCAAACTCAGGTGTCTTAAAAAGATTTTCTGTTTTTAAATCTTCTGAATTTCCGCGCAGCACAACTGCGCCTGTATTTCCTATCACATCCAGTTCTTTGTTTACGAAAAAGCCAGTTTGCATAATCGTAGGAACGATAGGAGTAATCTCTTCATTCTGGGCAATAGATTCCAAAAAAGGTTCCAGATCTTCCAAATCTTTTACTTCATCCAAAGAAAACTGATATTTTTCAAGCAGATCTGTTCTGACTGCAACTCCTTTGATCTGAATTTCCGGCATTGCCTTTGGAACTCCATAGATTCCTTCTTCTCCTGCGTATCCTTTTACGATTAAGTCTTCCGCTTCACATCCCAGTGTTTCTAAAATACCGCTTCCATATTGCTCTAGATAGTCGTCTAATTTCAGTAAATATCCTTCCTGACGGTAAAGTTCATAGGTCCATTCATACATCCCTACAATATCTGCCTGATTGTCCATCTCTTCTTTTGCACCTAAAACCAATCGATAATCCAGTGTATTCGAAGGATATACCATTTCCAGACGGCATCCGATTTTTCTTTGTGTCAAATCACCAAGTGCTTCATTGACCAAATCCAGATCTCTGTTTTCGTTTGTATTTCCTGCTGCCCAGCACATGACTCGAATCGTCGGTACCTCTGTCTGTTCAGAAGAATTATCTTCTGTATTTTGAATGCTGCATGCAGTGCAAAAGAATAAAGTAAAAAAGAAACAGATAAATCCTCTCTTTTTCATCGTTCTGCATCCTTCTTTCCCTTTTTTCTTAATCTTATAAGGAACCTAGATGATTTCCTCCAATGCTTTCCTGATCTGCGGACTGATCCCTCTTTCCATCTCAATCTTGTTTAAATTACAGCATCCTTGAAATACATTGGTTCCTATCTTTTTTAAACTTGAAGGAAGTTTGATACTTTCCAGATGTGTACATTTTAAAAATGCCGCATTTCCAATTTCTGTCACGCCTTCAGGCAGACAGATTCTCTTTAAGCTGGAACATCCGCAAAAAGCTCCTGTTTCGATTTTTTCCAGATTTTGAGACCAGCGAATCTGTGTCAGATGACTGCATCCATAAAAGGCATTGGCTCCGATTTCTTTTACTGAGTCCGGCATCCAGATTCTTTCAAGCAAAGTCCATTCTTCAAAAGCCCTTCCTTTGATTCTCTGGTATCCTTGCGGGATTTCTATAAATACTCGGTCCTTTTCCTTGTCTGGTTGATACTGAATCGGATCAAAGATTGTATCTGTTTCTTTCTTTTGTATTTTTTCTTTTCCCCCCTCATCTAATTCTGCTTTTTTCTCTTCTCCTGTTTTCTCTGTTTTTGCAGAGATTCTCATATATTTTAACTGTTCTTCTATTTCTTGTGATATTCCGGATGCCAGGTAAATTGTCTTTAATTTTGCACACTGATGGAACACACTATATTCCATTTTTTTCAATGTAGACGGCAGTCTAATCTCTTTTAAATTTTCACAGCAGGCAAATGCTGAGATTCCCAGATACTCAAGCCCCTCGGGAAGGATTACTTGCTCCAGATTTCTACATGCCATAAACGATTCCACACTGATTTCTTTTACACTTGGAATCTCAATCTCTTTTAAACA
>CALWCS010000177.1 GCA_944376425.1 uncultured Lachnospiraceae bacterium
CTTTAATATCCAGGAATCTATCTCATGTTCTTTTAACCAGTTCATATAAAACTCCTCTCCTGGCATCCGTTTACAGACACCAGATGTCTTATCCGTCTATTATAGACCAGATGCGGTTCGGGGACAATGGACAATGTAGGCAAAATTGCCTATATAAAATTTGACAAGCCCTGCCAGATCTTTTATGATACAGAATAGAACAAATAGTTTTTAGGCAGGGAGAAAAATATGTCAAATATCAGTCAAAAGCAGAGACTTATCCAAAACTACACTTTACTGGCAGTGGAATGCTTTTGTATCATTCTGTCTTTTACTTTGGCCGTATTTACCCGGGGTGTGGAAGAAAGCTACCGTATCTATTCCAGAACTTATATTACTACGATTGCCTGTATTCTCTTTTTTCATCTACTGTCCTACTATCTTTTTGACTGGAATACAAATATTTTCAAACGAGGTTACTACATCGAGTTTATTGCTGTATGCAAATATAATTTTGTACTGATTTTTTTTCTCAGTTTTTTCCTGTATGTATCCAAACTGGGGGAAGACTTCTCCCGCCTTGTATTTGTCTACTTTTTCATTTACAATATTTTGCTTACCTATACAGGTCACCTTCTGCTGAAGCAATACTTTACACAAATTTACCGTAAAAGCTCCGGCAGCGATAAAATGTTCATTATCACCACCTCTGATTCTGCTCATCAGGTTCTGGAGAAACTGACAGCCTCCCCTGAATGGAGTTTTGAGGTAACCGGAATTGCTCTGTTGGATCAAGACAAAGAAGACGAACCTGTATTCATTAACGAAATTCCTGTTGTAGCCGGCCACAGGGATCTTTATGAACAATTGAAAACCAAAGTAATTGATGAAGTCTTTATTCATCTACCAGATTATTCAAAAACCCAGATCGAAGAACTGATCATCCGTTTTGAAAGCATGGGAATCACTGTCCACGTAAACATTGATTACTTCAATAATGTGATAGCTCACAAGACAACCGAATCCTTCGCAGGCTTCACAGTCCTTTCTTACGAGGCCAGCACCTTTGATTATCGACGCCTTTTCATTAAACGCATCATTGATATCATCGGTTCTATCATTGGTCTCGCAATTACAGGGGTTCTTACCCCCTTCATCGCCATTGCCATCAAGTTGGATTCACCAGGTCCTGTTTTCTTTTCCCAGAAACGTGTGGGTAAAAACGGCCGCTATTTTCGACTATACAAATTCCGTTCTATGTATATTGATGCAGAGGAACGCAAAAAGGAACTGATGGAGCAAAATGAAATGGAAGGCCCTATGTTTAAGGTGGAAAACGATCCCCGCGTGACACGGGTGGGGGCATTCTTACGCAAAACCAGCCTGGACGAGCTGCCCCAGTTCTTCAACATCCTGATTGGTAATATGAGCCTGGTCGGCACCCGTCCGCCTACAGTGGATGAATTTAAACAATACGATCTCTATTACCGCCGTCGCCTGAGTATCAAACCTGGACTTACAGGCCTCTGGCAGGTCAGTGGAAGGAGCGATATCACTAATTTCCGTGAGGTTTTAAAATTGGATTTAGAATATATTGATAACTGGTCACTTACTTCAGATATCCGGATTCTTCTGATGACGCTGTGGGTAGTAGTAATGAAAAAAGGGGCTCGTTAAGTCCCATATGGCCGCAGGATAACTTCATAAAATCAACGCTATCATAGATCTAAAAAAGCGAGGGCGTTATACTCCTCGCTTTTTCATTTTACGATTTTCACGACTTATCAGCCATATATACTTTGTGTTTGTCATAAGATACCGTCTAAGCAACCGCACCGGGTCCTGTAACAACCGGTAGATCCACTCCAGACTATGATTTTGCATCCAGAGCGGAGCACGCTTCAGTGTCCCCGCATGGTAATCAAAGCCTGCACCCACACCTATCATCAGTCCCTGTACCTTTTCCTGGTGCGCAGCCATCCAGCGTTCCTGTTTGGGTGCACCAAGCCCGATCCAGATGAAATCCGCCTGGGCCTGATTGATTCTGTCGATATCCTGCCTGTCCTCTTCAGCAGTCAGTGGTCGAAACGGCGGCGAATACATTCCCGCTATCACAATACCAGGATATGTCTTTTCCAGCGCCGCACGGAGAGCCTGGAGCGTTTCCTCCGTGCTTCCATAAAAATAATGCCGCCAGCCCTTTTTTGCTGACAGCAGAAAAGTCTCTCGCATCAAATCCGGCCCGGTCACACGTTCCGCTTCCATAAAACCACGTTTCCTGCATACTACGGAAAGAGGTTTGCCGTCCGGCAAAGCAATTACTGCTCTATTTTGAATAGCCCTATAGTTTTCATCATTATAGCTCGTTACTGTAGTATGAACGTTTGATACACAGATATAAGCTCCTGACAATTCTTTGATATGCGCATCCAGATATTCTACTGTTTTTTTCATGTTGGTCACTGCAATATTCACCCCAAGAATCTTGCAGGTGGGGAATGGCTGTTTTGATGGCATTTTCTTTAATCCTTTCCAACCCTGTCATATATGTTTTTTAGAATTTCATAATTCTTTTCCGGAGTATAGAATCTTTCATAAAATGACTGTGTATCCCAGCTTTCTGTCTGTTCCATTTTTTTTACCGTTTCTCTTATAGCTGCCGGATCTCCTGGTGCAAATCGGAAGCCTGTTACCTCTGGAATCACCATATTACCTGCATTACCTAAATCACTTGCCAACACCGGGGTACCAGCAGCATAACTCTCCAGTATCACCATGGGCTGTCCTTCATAGCAAAGCGTCGGCAATATCAGCGCTTTCGACTCTGCTAGATGACGCATAACCTCTTCATGAGATAATTGGCCCATTAGTTTTACCTGCTCCATATGATTTTCTTCGAGGTAGCTTTTTACCCATTCCTCTTCTGGACCACTTCCGCAAAGGATAAGAGGTGCTTCCGGTAACTCCCTCCACGCCTCTAAAAGCAAGCGAATCCCCTTTAGCTTTTCCAGTCTGCCAATATAAATGTATCCTTTTTTCTTAATAACTTTCTCTTTTTCAAATCTCCATACAAAATTAGGTTTTATAAAAATTCGTTCTTCCCGAACAAATTCTTTTCCTTTTTTATTTAGCAAGAGCAGCTTTTCTTTATTAAATTCTGTAAGGCAGATATAATATAACTTTTTATACGTTCCAAGTATTCGGTGGATTTTCAGGATTGCTGCGCTCATAAAAGTTTGCATTCTGGAATTACGATAACATCCATATCGAATTGCACACGCCAGTCCATGTTCCAGACATTCCTCACAAACTTTCCCATTTCTTACAAAAGTAGCCGCCGGACACAACATCCGGAAATTATGTACCGTCTGCACTACTGGAACGCCGCAGGAAAAGGCCGCATAATAGACAGATGGACTAACCAGACTCAGCGTGTTATGCACATGCACCACATCTATTTTATATTGTATAATCAACTTTTTGACATCATTATATGTCTTAACAGAAAATAAAGTCATGAAAGGCAGGCATAGTTTTCCTACTTTTGACAATGAATCCATTTCACTGTTTGAGCGAGTATACAGAATGACCTCATGCCCATGATTTTCCAAAAGACGCCTTTCATTTTCGATAACTGTATCCTCGCCACCTGGAATCTTATAGTAATTATGAACGAGAAGGATTCTTTGTTTTCGAATCATTTTATATATCTCCGTTATCTTCCACTGATACCATTCGCACAGCATCCATAAAACCTTTACTTACTTCTTCAAAACGAAATTTTCCGATTCTGTGCAAAGATGCCTTTCCCATTAAAACTGCCTGTTCAGGATTTTGTAAAAGTTCTCTTAAGCATTTAGAAAACTGTTCCGTATCAAAAGGATCAACTCTATACCCGTTTTCCCCTTCTTCTACTAAATCATACCCGCCATCCGCATATTTAGAATACACAATTGGCAATCCTGCACACATGGCTTCCAAAAGTACCAGAGCAAAACAGTCTGATCTCGTTGGAAGAACAAATATCCCACTTGAAGCATAGACCCATTTCAATTCTTCCTGCTGAAGATAACCCAAATACTCTATTTTATCTGATATCTGAAGTTCTTCCGCAAGTCTACGCAGATTTTTTTCTTCCGGTCCAGAGCCTGCCAATGTAAGAATATACGGCTCTTCAATTTTTTTCAACGCCTTAAATAACAGATCAATACCTTTTCCTTCTGTCAATCTGCCTACAAAAAGAATCCGATTCCCTTTTCTATTTTTCGGAGCAACTATATATTTATCTAAATCTACGGTAAGAAAACTGACAAAACATTTATCCGGATCTGCTCCATATGCAATCTGTGCTTCCTGTGATTTTGTACTGCTTCCAATATATGCCGCTGCATGTTGTATCACATAACGCCGAAAATATCTTTGAATGCCATTTATATTCCGTTCCGAATGAAGAGTTCCGTCCGTCCAGCTCACATACGGCACACCATGTTTCCGGCAGTAGCGTACCGCCTGAAGCGTCGTAGGATTATATTCTGAACCAACTATAATATCCGGTTTCAATTTTATGAGAAGACTGTTCACACCTTTAGAAAAATGTATATATTTTATATCCCCATGCAATGGAATCTTCCAGGTCCATGAATCCAGGAAATAGCTGTTGCTTATCTTCTCCTTATTTACTTTCCAGATCCGATTATCCTCATTTTTGCTGGCATATATAATAAAAATTTTATAATCTTTTACATTTTGCTGCAAATAATAAAAGAAATCAATCCGATATGGAGAGGGGATATTTGTTATAATTACAAGCTTTTTCATAGCTATTCTCCCGTATGCATTTTCTTTGTTTCTTCAGATTTTTAAGATTTTCCAATCATTATCTTAATATATGGTGTAATGGCACTATAACAAGCAGAGAGAATTCCAAAATATCTTCTTACAAAATGAAACCACTGCCTTGCCGGAAGTCCTTTGGGGCTTTCCTTTAATTGTATCCGCTTCTTTATAGGGAGAGAAGTATCTCTCCAGGTTCCGTGAAGCGGATTATCATTACATTTACCCACAAAAAAGTCTGTCGGATTGATTACACAACCATGCTCTTTGGCTTGTAAACCATAGTCAAAATCTCCCATTGCATGTACATAAATTTTATCTATATTGGGTAATTCTAGGAACAGGTTATAGGGTATAAGTACACAATTGGCATTAAAAGTATCACATTCCACCAATTTTTCCCGGGACATAACAATTTCAAATGCCGGCTTCCATGAAGACAGCTTTTTTACTCCTCCATATGATAGTTTTCCTGTATCATCACATGTCGCACCTACCAGTATCTGCCTTTCTTTGGAAAACAGTTTTACCATTCTTTCTACGGCCCCAGCATAAAATTTTACATCATCATTAAACAAAAGACAGTAATCATAATCACGGTATTTTCCTTTTGCCTCTTCAATGCCTTTCCTCATACCGCCAGAATAATACAAACCACCATTCCCTTCAAGAACATTTACCTTCCCTAAATCCTCTAAAGCCTCTGCAGTTCCATCCGTACTGGCATCATCAACCGCAAGAAAGGTAAATTCCAAAGATTTATTTCCTTCCATTAGACTTTTCAGACAGGCTACAGAACATTCCTTTCTGTTATAGCATGTGAAAATTCCCAATATCTTTATCATTCCAATACCCTCTTATGTCTGTCAAACTTTATCGCCGTTCTAATTTATTTTTAATCTTTCTTCTTATCTTAAAGACAAGAAATTTGATCAAATCTTTAATACGTGCGGGGGTGAGGCGAAAATAATAATCAAAATATTTAAAAATTGACAATTCTGTAGCCGCATTTTTTTCTGGCTGTTCTGTATTATACAATCTTATTTCCTGACCCGAAATGTTCAGTATTACATTCAACTCATGAGGTCTCAAATCAAGGCCAAAACTTCTTTCAATTTTATAATCTGCTTTTCGTATTGTCAGCCAAAATTTTTTTCTCATATATTCAGGTTTACTGCCATACAGGTCTACACATAGATCACCCTCTGGAATATCCAGGATTTTGGCTATTAGCTGGTTTTCAAAAAAGGCATCGTATATAACCTCTGCCTGCCTTAACGATGGAAAATTATATTCTCTGTCTATATCCACCTGCATCGGCACTTGATACAACGACGTATGAATACCATTGTGAGTTCCTATTTCAGTAAAATTAGTTGACAATGCTTCATAAGGATATACAAAATATTTTTTTCTTTCCACACAATAACGAATATGATATTTCAGCCATGATGAAT
>CALWCS010000178.1 GCA_944376425.1 uncultured Lachnospiraceae bacterium
ATTTTCCGTAGTGCGTACCGGGGCCAAAGCAGGAGAGAGTGCACAAAAAGTGCTGCAAGAGGTGCTGGAAAAGGGCGGTCTTGCCCGGGAAGATATTTCCTGGATCGTTTCTACCGGTTACGGAAGAGTGAGCATCTCCTATGCAGACGAAAACGTGACAGAAATCAGTTGCCATGGAAAAGGAGCTCATTATTTTAATCCTGCCATCCGTACCATCTTAGACATCGGCGGTCAGGACAGCAAGGCGATCCGGTTAAATGAAAAAGGGGAAGTAAAGGATTTTGTCATGAACGATAAATGTGCCGCTGGGACGGGACGCTTTTTAGAAATGATTGCCCACACGCTGGAAATCGATATTGGTGAGCTGGGTGCGATTGCTTTGAAGTCGAAAGAAAAAATAGAAATTACCAGTATGTGTTCCGTATTTGCGGAGTCAGAGGTGATTTCTTTGATTGCTAACAACCGGGAAAAATCAGACATTGCCGACGGCGTATGTCATGCCATTGCCAATAAAGCATTTTCGCTGCTCCGGAGAGTGGGGATGGAGCCGGATTTCATGATGACCGGCGGTGTGGCAAAGAATCCGGGAGTGGTTCGAGCCATTGAGGAAAAGACCGGGCATTCTCTGTATATCTGCCCGGAACCGGAAATTGTAGGAGCAGCCGGTGCGGCGCTGTATGCCTTGGAGAGGATAGACGTACAGAAGTAAGAGAAAAGGCAGCCGGAAAATACAAATGAGGGACATCTTGAATGATATGAATCAGGATGACCCTCATATATTTTTTGTTTCAAAGGAAAGTTCAAGTACTTATATTTTTGATTCGAAATAAAAACGCTCCGCACGGACACGGCAGTCGATCTTGGGAAGATTGGTTCCTTGCGGAAAGCAAATCTGCGTGGACAAGTCTGCATCAAAGAATATCTTTCATTAATTTATATTGGCAGGAAGCCATTACTTCTTTTGAAAGCTTATAACCACTTTTTATCCAGCGAAAAGTCATTCCGACAAGACCGCTTACATAAAATGCAGTCACAGATTCGACAGGTCCGGGAAGAAGAGCACCTTTTGCCAGTTTTTCTTCTAAGCACTGCGAGAAGTATCGACTGAGAAACTGATAAAACATCTTCAATGCGGAAACAGTAATTATCGGGTTTGATTCCGGCACATTAGGTGTGATCATTACCTATCTGCTTTGTATTCCGGTCAATATGATCTTGCATCATGTGACGGGGATTGATACATTAAATGCATTTCTTCCGATACCGGTGGCACTGGTACTGATCGGCATCAGCATACTGCTGACTTTGTTTGCAGGTATCATTCCGTCGAGAAGTGCTGCTAAAAAAGATCCTGTCGTGGCATTGCGGAGCGAATAAAAAGAAAGATATCACAAAACAGAAACGATAAGATGACTCTGAGCATTTAATGTATGGATCGTAAAAATAATAAAAGAATCAGAGGAAGAATCCTTATTATAAAATAAATAGCAAAATGAGTAAAACCAGTAGTTACAAGATTTTTTTGTCCTACTGGTTTTACTAGGTAAAGTCCGGATTTAGAACGGTACCTGCACGTTCTATTCTGTCCTAAGCGCAATCACTGGATCTTTCTTTGCAGCTCTCTTGGCTGGAAGCAGTCCTCCGATCATGGTAATTGCAATACTAATGACAATCAGAATCAATGCAGAGGAAACAGGCAGCTGAGCATTCATCTCAGTGATCCCAGTCAGACGTTCGATCACAGAATTGATGGGAAGGATGGCAAGCAAAGATACTCCAATTCCCAGTAAACCAGAGCAGCAGCCAATAATAAAGGTTTCTGCATTGAATACCTGAGAAATATTCCGTTTGGAAGCACCGAGAGCACGCAGAATACCGATTTCTTTTGTGCGTTCCATGACGGAGATATGTGTGATAATTCCAATCATAATACAGGATACCATCAGAGATATTGCTACAAAGGCAATCAACCCATAGGAAATTCCGTCGATGATGGTTGTTATGGAAGATGTCAGCATGGCCACATAATCGGTATAAGTAATACGAGCGTCTTCTGTGACGGTTTCGTTATACTCGGCGATACAGGCGGCAATGGCGTCTTTGTTTTCAAAGCTGTCTGTGTAAAGACTGATAGAGGAAGGAGCGTCGTAACTGACCTTTCCAAAGGCTTTCATATTTTCTTCGTAAGTGGAGCCGGCAATAGATTCATCATAGACTATTAGCAGTATTTCCGAATTTGGATCACCTGACAGCCACTGGTCTAGGGCAGCTGCCATCATGGTTTCATCCATAACTCCATTAGATTCCATGGCAGTTTGGGCGCCAATATCCGTTTTGGCGCTGTCAGACATAATAAGAGTATAAAAGGAAGCTTTTTCAGAAATACTGAGGGAACTTAGGTATTCTTTTGCATCCTCTACTTTTTCTTGATCACTGGCAACCTCAAATTCCATACCGGTCAGTACATTTACTGTGCTGTCTGCTTCCTGTGCCTGAATAATAGCACTTTCGTCTGTGTGGGAGATGAGATAATCCGTCAATTTGGAAGTATAGGCAACGGCAGTGGATAGATCAGCATTTTGCGCATTTTCTTTGGGACGGATGATACCAGTGATTTTTAATTCCACTGCGTTTTTCAGCAGTTCCTCCTCATAAAGCATCACATCTTCCAGATAAGTAAAGGTGCCATTTTCATTTTCCATATACTGATCACAGGCAGCAACAAGATAAAAAGTTTGGCTGCAAATATCTTCGTAAGCAAGATAAATTTCTTCCGCTTCTTTGCCCTCTTCGATAGCCTTCGCCGCATTTTCATATTGCTCTTTGGTAATCAGCCCTAATTGATATAAAGTATTTGCTGAGACGCTGTTATCTTCCTTCAGTACAAGAACTACCTCGTTATATTCCTCTGGCCAGCTGCCATAGAGGACGTCATAATTGTCAGTGACAATTTCATTGACGGTCTCTCCATTATTTCCAGCTATAAGCTGAGAAAAATTTGCGGCTTTAGAAGAAGCGGCATCACTAAAACCGGCAGAATTTTGCAGTCTGCCTAAAATACCATTTTGACCGCTGGCAGTACTTATCTGTGAGGAAGCTTCCTCAAGTTCACTGTCGCTGTCAATAAAATTTCCATTGGCATCATAAGAATACACGCGGAAGTTCACATCATAGGTATACACAATGCCATTTTCGCCAAGATATTGATGGATATCACTGTCAGGATTATCCAGATAATTCTTAAATTCCGTCAGATTATTTTCCACAACACTAGAAGAAATCAGTTCATTTGTTTCTAATTCTCTGTAATCAGCATAGACGCTGTTGCGATTTGTTGTTTGATTTTCGTCATCGTTTCGCATTTCACCTACGATTTCACCACGCATTCCAATTAAGTCTGAGACATCTACAGTTTCGTCACTGATAGTGATAGGATAGGCAGTCATGGTATCTCTCTGAACGTCGGCAATGTAGGCATTCATGCCGGTGGAGAGAGAAAGAATGAGCGCAATACCAATAATTCCAATAGATCCGGCAAAGGCGGTAAGCAAAGTACGACCTTTCTTTGTCCACAGATTATGAAAGGAAAGAGAGAGGGCAGTTAAGAAAGACATAGATATTTTTTTATGCTTTACCTTCTGACGGATTTCTTCTTTTGACGTATATGGATTGCTGTCACTGACAATCTGTCCGTCTAATAGTTTTACAATCCGCGTAGAATATTTTTGAGCCAGTTCCGGATTATGTGTTACCATAATTACCAACTTATCCTTAGCAATCTCTTTGAGAAGTTCCATAATTTGAATACTGGTTTCACTGTCCAATGCACCGGTGGGTTCATCTGCCAAAAGTATGGAAGGATTATTGATCAATGCCCGGGCAATGGCTACTCGCTGCATCTGCCCCCCAGACATCTGATTTGGCTTTTTATAGATGTGATCACTTAGTCCGACTTTTTTCAAAACGGCAATAGCTCTTTTTCGCCGTTCTTTTTTGGAAACTCCAGCTAAAGTCAGTGCCATTTCTACATTAGCCAGGATGCTTTGATGAGGAATTAGATTATAACTTTGAAACACAAAGCCAATGGAATGATTGCGGTAATAATCCCAATCTGCATCCTTATACGTTTTTGTAGAGACGCCCTCTATAATCAAATCACCGCTGGTGTAGCAGTCCAGACCGCCAATGATATTAAGCATGGTAGTTTTGCCGGAACCACTTTGTCCAAGAATAGAAACAAACTCATTTTCCCGAAAAGCAATACTGACTCCTTTTAAGGCATCTTGAGTCAAATCGCCAGTTTTATAAGTTTTGACGATATTTTTTAATCTAAGCATAAAATTACCTCCTGTTCTGCTTTAAAAGTTTAACAGAAGAAGATAAACTCTCGGACACGGGAAGATAAACTGAAAATAAACGAAAAATTTGCAGAAGAGAGGATTTGTTTATCTTATTGTGATATTTTACTGTTATAATTAAGAAAAACTGATAAGCAGACAAATCTGTTCGGATTATGCTGTAATGATATGTTAATCAGGCGGGAGGCAATGTTATGTTTACAATTCTTGTAGTGGAAGATAACGCAGATATGCAGGAACTATTCTGTACAGTACTTTCAGACGGCGGCTATCGTACACTGTCGGCGTTTGACGGAATGGAGGCTTTAGATATTATGGAAAAAGAATATATTGATTTGATTGTTGCTGATATTATGATGCCGAATATGGACGGATATGAATTGACAAAATCTTTGCGCCAGGCGAATTACAATATTCCCATTTTAATGGTAACGGCAAAAGCACAGTTTGAGGATATTCAGAAAGGTTTCCGTGCAGGGACGGATGATTATATGATTAAGCCTATCAACGTAAAAGAACTTGTTCTGCGGGTAGAAGCACTTTTGCGCCGGTCAAGGATATCAAGTGAAAAGAAAATCGTGATGGGTTCTACAATGCTGAATTATGATGCACTCACCGTAACAATTCACGGAGAGGAAACCATGTTACCCCAAAAAGAATTTTATCTGCTCTATAAATTACTGTCTTATCCTAATAAAATTTTTACGCGTCAGCAGTTGATGGATGAAATCTGGGGAATGTTTTCTGAAACGGATGAACGTACCATAAATACGCATATTAACCGTTTGCGCGACCGATTTCGGAACTGTTCAGACTTTGAGATCATTACGGTGCGCGGACTTGGATATAAGGCGGTGAAAAAAAGTTGAATAAAAATAAAAAAACACATTCCAAATTATGGCTTTATTTTTCTATATTGGTATTTGCTACCATTTTTGCTCTATTCTTATTCGTTACCGTATGTTGGCTTATATTATATAAGATGAATTTGATCGAGATAGATCCTAGAGTAAGACATATCCCTCTCTTTTTATTTGCTCTTGGCAGTATTTTATTGGGAGTGGTGATTGCAGTATTTGTCGGAAAATTGATTATCTGTCCAATTCAAAATATCAGCAACGCCTTTGATGAACTTTCCAGGGGAAATTTTGAAATTAAGATTTCCGAAAACGAACGGATTATGGAAATAAAGGAAATGATACAGCGGTTTAACGCTATGACGTATGAACTTTCTCATACGGAAACGCTGAGAAGCGATTTTGTTGCCAATGTCTCGCACGAGTTTAAGACCCCAATTGCAGCAATTGAAGGATATGCAACCTTATTGCAAAACGAAAACCTGACAACAAAAAAACGGAATCACTACATTGAAAAAATTCTTGACAACTCCCGTAGGCTTTCTAGTCTTTCCGGAAATATTTTAATGTTGTCAAAATTGGAAAATCAGGAACTGGTTTTAGATCAAACGGAATACCGTCTTGATGAGCAGATTCGTCAGTGTGTCTTGATGCTGGAAAATAAATGGGCACTTAAAAATATTGAATTTGATATGGAATTACCTCGGCAGCTATACTTTGGCAGTGCCCCTTTATTGTGGCAGGTTTGGAGCAATCTGATTGATAATGCGATCAAACACTCTTATGAGGGAAGTATGATACGAATCACTATACAGGATAAGCCGAGTACTATTATTGTGTCAATTTCGGATGAAGGAGACGGCATGACAGAAGAAGTGCAAAAGCACATATTTGAAAAGTTTTATCAGGGCGATCCATCTCGTAAGTCAGAGGGCAGCGGTCTTGGGCTTGCACTGGTCAAGAGAATTGTTGAACTTTGTAAAGGGGTGATTCAGGTGGAGAGTGCACCTG
>CALWCS010000179.1 GCA_944376425.1 uncultured Lachnospiraceae bacterium
TAAGAACAAATGCCGACAGTTTGATTGGACAGACAGGAATTGTGACAGAAGAAATTTCAAATCTGGAGGGCAGAGGACAAGTACAGATTCAAGGACAGATTTGGACGGCAAGATCAGAAAAAGATGGAAATCAGATCTTAGAAGGAGAGAAAGTGGTGGTGGAAAAGATCAGCGGAGTCAAACTGATCGTGAGAAGACAGTAAGACAACGAAACAAATTCCAAAAGAATAGGAAGATTAGAAGGAGGAGAAAATATGGGATTTTTAGGAACAGAAAATATGGCAGGAGCGATCTTAGTGGTGGCTGCAATTATCATATTGCTGCTGATTTTGATTTCCTGTATTAAAGTAGTACCTCAGGCACATGCAATGATTGTGGAGAGAGTCGGCGCGTACAGAGCTACCTGGGGAGTTGGACTTCACTGGAAATGGCCGTTTTTTGAACGAATTGCCAAAAGAGTCAATTTAAAAGAACAAGTTGTCGACTTTGCACCGCAGCCAGTGATCACAAAAGATAATGTTACGATGCGGATTGATACCGTTATCTTTTTCCAGATTACAGATCCGCAGCGATTTACGTACGGAGTGGAAAATCCTTTGATGGCAATTGAAAATCTGACAGCAACTACTTTAAGAAATATTATTGGAGATCTGGAACTAGATGAGACCTTGACATCAAGAGAAACGATCAATACAAAAATGAGATCTTCTCTGGATATTGCGACAGACCCATGGGGAATTAAAGTCAATCGTGTAGAACTAAAAAATATTATTCCGCCTGCAGCAATTCAGGATGCAATGGAAAAGCAGATGAAAGCTGAGAGAGAACGAAGAGAAGCAATTTTAAGAGCGGAAGGCGAGAAGAA
The DNA here is from genome assembly GCA_944376425.1 of uncultured Lachnospiraceae bacterium. Taxonomy (GTDB): domain Bacteria; phylum Bacillota; class Clostridia; order Lachnospirales; family Lachnospiraceae; genus JAGZHZ01. Next base: position 866 of record CALWCS010000179.1, read on the forward strand.
ATCAACGATTCTGGTAGCGGAAGGAAAGAAGGAATCTGCGATTTTGGATGCAGAGGCAGAAAAGCAGGCAGCAATTTTAAGAGCAGAAGCAGAGAAAGAAAAGATGATTCGTGAAGCGGAAGGTCAGGCAGAAGCGATCTTAAAAGTGCAGCAGGCAAAGGCAGACGGAATTCGTTTCTTAAAAGAAGCAGGAGCAGATCAGGCAGTCCTAGCCTTAAAGAGTCTGGAAACCTTAGGGGAAGTGGCGGATGGAAAAGCGACAAAGATTATTATTCCATCGGAGATTCAAAACGTAGCAGGACTTGTAAAATCTGTAGTGGAAGTGGCAAAGGAACAGTAAAGAAAAGAGGTAAAAACGGCAGATCTGCTGTTTTTACCTCTTTTTTACGCAAAAATTCTTGAAGAAATAGGAGAAGAGTGGTATGATTTAACGCATATAAAGCGATAAATCAGCGAAAGTACAGTGGAAGCGGAGACTGTTGCGAGCTGAAAAAACGGATGGAGGAAACGATTATGAATTTAAAAGGACGCAGTTTTTTGACACTAAAAGATTTTACAAGTGAAGAAATCGGATATTTACTGGATCTTGCCGCTGATTTAAAGGCAAAAAAGAAACAGGGGATTTTGGGAACCAGTTTAAAAGGAAAAAATATTGCATTAATTTTTGAAAAACCGTCGACAAGAACAAGATGCGCTTTTACAATCGGATGTGTAGATGAAGGCGGTCATCCGGAATATCTTGGAAAAAGTGATATTCAGCTCGGACATAAAGAGAGCGTGGAAGATACTGCAAGAGTACTGGGAAGGATGTTTGACGGAATTGAATTTCGGGGATTTTTGCATTCTAATGTAGAAAAGCTTGCAAAATATTCAGGAGTTCCGGTATGGAACGGGCTGACAGATGACTATCATCCGACACAGATTCTGGCCGATATGCTTACTTTGAAAGAGCATTTTGGGTATCTGAAGGGACTTAAACTTGCTTATCTCGGAGATGGAAGAAACAACATGGCAAACAGTCTGATGATTGGATGCTCCAAAATGGGAATTGATTTTACTATTATTGCTCCAAAGTGTTTGTGGCCGAAAGAAGAACTGATTGAATTGTGTAAAGGATATACAAAAGAATCAGGAAGCACAATCACTTTGACAGAGTCTACAGACGGAGTAAAAGATGCGGACGCTCTTTATACAGACGTATGGTGCTCAATGGGAGAAGAAGACAAGGCAGCCCAGAGAGTGGCACTGCTAAGACCATACCAGGTTAATATGGAATTGATGAAACAGACAGGAAAAGATACTACAATCTTCCTGCATTGTCTGCCGGCTGTAAAAGGAAATGAAGTTACAGAAGAAGTGTTTGAATCCGAAAAGTCACTTGTCTTTGACGAGGCAGAAAATCGTATGCATACCATTAAAGCTGTCATGGTGGCAACGTTGGGAGAAAATTCATAAAGGAGATTTATGCAGAAAAAAGAAGAAAGAAGAGAGTTAGATTATACAGCAGTCGGAAGCGCTGCCGGTCTGATTGTCATTTTATTTTTTGGACTGGGGCTGTTTGATTTGGTAAACGCTTTTTATTTCTTCTGGATCGCCATCGGAGGAGGGAGCATTTTAAATGGTTCACTTGCCGGAATTGCATTTGCGCGCAGACATAAGGCAGCCGGAATTTTTTTCCTTTTTTTAGCTGCTGTCTGCCTGGGAATTTTTCTTTATCAGGTAATCTATATACTGGAGGGAAAATCGTGAAAGAAAAGATTTTAAATGCTCTTTTAGGAAAAACCGATTATGTTTCCGGTCAGGAATTATGTGCCAGATTTGGAGTGTCAAGAACAGCCATATGGAAAGTAATGAATCAGTTAAAAGAAGATGGATATGAGATTGAAGCGGTATCCCATAAAGGATACCGCATTGTCAGCTATCCCGATAAGATTACGGCAGAAGAAGTGGCAAGCAGAATGAAGACAAGATGGGCGGGAAGCAAGATTGAGTTTTTGGAAAAAGTAGATTCCACAAACAATTATGCAAAAAAAATAGCAGAAAACGGAGCTTTATCCGGAACACTGGTACTAACCGAAAATCAGTATGGAGGAAGAGGAAGAAGGGGGCGTATTTGGGAAAATCCGCCGGGCTCTTCGATTGCGATGACGCTGATTGTAAAACCGAAACTTCCGCCTAATCATGCCTCCATGATGACGCTGGTAATGGGGATTGCTGTTGCAAGAGCATGCAGAGAAATTTCAGGAATCGATATGAAAATCAAATGGCCCAATGACATCGTAGCACAAGGGAAAAAAGTCTGCGGCATTTTGACAGAAATGAGTGCAGAACCCGACAGTATCCATTATGTGGTGATCGGGGTGGGGATAAACGTAAATATAGACGCATTTCCAAAAGAATTACAAGAGATTGCAGCTTCCTTGCAAAGTCTGACAGGAAAGACATTTCATCGTGCTGATTTAATCAGTAAGTGTATGGAAGAATTTGAAGACTGCTATCAAGAATTTTTAAAGACGGAAGATTTATCGCGGCTGATGAAAGAATATAACAGTCTTCTCATCAACAAAGATCAAAAAGTCTGTGTGATGGAACCGAAAGGAAGGTATACGGGGACTGCACTTGGAGTCGATGCAAATGGCGAACTGATTGTAAAAAAAGACAGCGGTGAGACGGTATCTGTCTATGCAGGAGAAGTTTCTGTCCGCGGCGTCTATGGATATGTATAGGAAGGAACGAAAATGTATTCAGGAAAAGTGGTACTTTGCGGTGCAAGCGCATATGAAGAAAAATTTTATTTAAATGAGGATTTTGCCTCTTTGCCGGAACGCGTAAAAGAAGAATTGAAAATTATGTGTGTCTTATATGTACATGAAATCGGAGGTGTTTTGACTCTGGAGTTTGAAGAGGATGGCACACTTTGCTTTCACACAGAAGCAAACGAAAATGATTTTATGTACGATGATATCGGAAGTGTTTTAAAAATAAAAGAACTTCAGAGAGAAAAGACAGATTTACTGGAATCACTGGAGATGTACTATAAAGTTTTCTTTCTGGGAGAAAAATATGAGGATTAAAATTGGAAAGGTAGAACTGGAAAACCAGGTAATTCTTGCTCCGATGGCAGGTGTGACAGACCTGCCGTTTCGTTTGCTGTGCAAAGAACAAGGAGCAGGACTGCTCAGCATGGAGATGGTGAGCGCAAAGGCCATTTCCTTTCATAATAAAAATACGGAAAGTCTGATGGAGATCGATAAAAGGGAACATCCGATTGCTTTACAGCTGTTTGGCTCGGATCCCGATCTGATCAGCGAGGTGGCAAAAAGTATTGAAGACAGACCGTTTGATATTTTAGATATCAATATGGGATGTCCCGTTCCGAAAGTAGTGAACAATGGAGAAGGAAGTGCATTGATGAAAAATCCAAGGCTGATCGGAGAGATTGTGGAAAAGACAGTAAGAGCAATTAAAAAACCAGTGACTGTCAAAATTCGTAAAGGATTTCAGGAATCTTGCATCAATGCAGTGGAAGTGGCAAAGATTGCACAAGAAAGCGGCGCTTCGGCAATTGCAGTTCACGGAAGAACAAGAGAGCAGTATTATCATGGAACGGCAGACTGGGACATCATCCGTCAGGTAAAACAAGCCGTAAAGATCCCGGTAATCGGAAATGGGGATGTGGTTTCTCCTGAGACAGCAAAGGCAATGCTGGAACAGACCGGGTGCGACGCAGTGATGGTTGGAAGAGCCGCAAAAGGCAATCCATGGATTTTCAGACAGATCGTTCATTATCTGGAAACAGGAGAAAAGTTGGAAAAGCCAGAAATAGAAGAAGTAAAACAGATGATGCTGCGTCACGCAAGAATGCAGATATCATATAAAGGCGGGTTTACAGGAATCCGGGAAATGCGCAAACACATTGCATGGTATACAGCCGGCTATCCGAATTCCGCCAAATTGAGAAATCAGATCAACCAGGTGGAAAGGATAGAAGAGATGGAACAGCTGATCATGAGCATATGAGAAAAGAAGAAACCATATGACAATAGGAAGGCAGATTAAGAACAGATAGCACTGTAAAAAGATACAAAACATCAGGATGAACAGGAATTCTTGACAAGCGGGAAATGTTGTTCTATAATCAGTGAATATTGCAAACAAAGAGAAAATCTGCTGATCTGGCAGAGAAACTGGTGAGCAGTACAAGTATACTATAAAATTTTTGATAAGACGGGCAGTACCATTTCAGGAAAACCAGGAAGATACTGCCAAATTACTGCCAGTCTGTGAAGGTGAAAGAAGACAAAGGCAGTGAACAAGTATCAAAAATATACAGGAACGATAGTTCAAATGCAAAAGTATGAAGATGGAATTTTAGGAAGGGTGTAAAAAGGATTATGGAAGAAAAGAAAAATTTATTAACTTATGCGGGGTTAAAGTCTCTGGAAGAAGAATTGCATGATTTAAAAGTAGTAAAAAGAAAAGAAGTTGCCGAAAAAATTAAAGAAGCGAGAGAACAGGGCGATTTGTCTGAAAATGCAGAGTATGATGCAGCAAAAGACGAGCAGAGAGATATTGAAGCAAGAATCGAAGAGATTGAGAAAATTTTAAAAAATGCGGAAGTTGTCGTAGAAGACGAAGTAGATCTGGAAAAAATTAATGTGGGATGTACGGTTAAACTGTACGATGTAGAGTTTGAAGAAGAGATGGAATATAAGATTGTAGGGTCTTCCGAGGCAAACAGTCTTCAGGGAAAAATTTCTAATGAGTCGCCGGTAGGAAAAGCATTGATGGGAAAAAAGGTAGGCGATTTGGTAGAAGTAGAGACACAGGCCGGAATCATTCAGTACCGTGTGCTGGAAATTCAGAGATCAATCTAAAAATCAATGCGTATCCGATGCATTGTTGTAAAACAAGTGTCGAAAGTTCAGATTAAAAATTAAGGAGTGGAGAAAGTGGCTGAACAGAAGAAAGTACAGGAACAGGATATTAATCAGTTATTAAAGGTGCGCCGTGAAAAATTAGCGGAGCTGCAGGCAAACGGAAAAGATCCGTTTCAGATCACAAAATTTGATGTGACACATCACAGCACAGAGATTAAAGATCATTTTGAAGAGCTGGAAGGTAAAAGCGTGACAGTTGCCGGTCGTATGATGTCAAAACGTGTGATGGGAAAAGCATCTTTCTGCAATGTCGCTGACTTAAAGGGAAATATTCAGTCTTATGTTGCAAGAGACAGCATTGGAGAGGAAGAATATAAAGACTTCAAGAAAATGGATATCGGTGATATTGTTGGTCTTACAGGAGAAGTGTTCAAGACAAAAACAGGAGAAATTTCTATCCATGCTTCAAAAGTAACATTGCTCTCAAAGAGTCTTCAGGTTCTGCCAGAAAAATTCCACGGACTGACGAATACGGATCTGCGCTATCGTCAGAGATATGTCGATTTGATTATGAACCCGGAAGTAAAAGATACTTTTATGAAACGGTCTCAGATCATCAGCAGTATCCGAAAATATTTAAGCGGACAAGGATTTATGGAAGTAGAAACACCGATGCTGGTTGCAAATGCAGGCGGTGCTGCAGCACGCCCGTTTGAAACCCATTTTAATGCGCTTGATGAAGATTTGAAACTTCGGATTTCTCTGGAGCTTTATCTTAAGAGACTGATTGTAGGAGGACTGGAGAGAGTTTATGAGATCGGACGTGTATTCCGAAACGAGGGACTTGATACAAGACATAATCCGGAATTTACCTTGATGGAATTATATCAGGCTTACACAGACTATAAAGGAATGATGGATCTGACAGAAAATCTGTATCGTTTTGTGGCGCAGGATGTCCTTGGAACGACAAAAATTGTGTACAACGGAATCGAGATGGATCTTGGAAAACCGTTTGAAAGAATTACCATGGTAGACGCCGTAAAGAAATATGCCGGAGTTGACTTCAACGAAATTCATACCTTAGAAGAAGCAAGAGCTGTTGCCAAAGAACATCATATAGAATATGAAGAGAGACATAAAAAAGGCGATATCCTAAATCTGTTTTTCGAAGAATATGCAGAAGAGCATCTGATTCAGCCTACATTTGTGATGGATCATCCGGTGGAAATTTCACCTCTGACGAAGAAAAAGCCGGAAAATCCGGAATATACAGAACGTTTTGAGTTCTTTATGAACGGATGGGAGATGGCAAATGCCTACTCAGAGTTAAATGATCCGATTGACCAAAGAGAACGTTTCCAAGCACAGGAAGAACAGTTTGCACAGGGAGATGAAGAAGCCAATCATACCGATGAAGACTTCTTAAATGCTCTGGAAATTGGTATGCCTCCGACAGGCGGAATCGGATTTGGAATTGACAGAATGGTGATGTTATTAACAGATTCCGCAGCGATCAGAGATGTGCTTTTGTTCCCGACGATGAAGTCAATAGAGAAATAAACACAATATATAGAAGAAAAACAAAGAGAAAACACTATATATTGCATAAGAATTGAGTAGGGATTAAGCCTTTAAGCCAATCTTAAGCCAATCAATGCGGGAATTTGTGCAGGAAAAGATTTAAGTCACTCTGGGAAAGGCGATACTCTGAAAATGCAAACAGTACAGGACAGACATTTCACGGTATTTGTGGAGTGCCTGTTCTGTTTTTTTAATAAGAATCCCACGGTAATATTTTGAAAACCTCGAAAAAGTCTGTTTTCTCTTGACAGGGGGCTATTTAAGTGCTAAGATATAACAGTGCTATATAACAGTGTTATAGGAGGCAAAAGATGAGCAAAGACGAACAGACAACTTTGGATTTGATCCATTCAGCCGCCATGCAGGAATTTCTTGAAAAAGGGTTCAAATCTGCTTCCTTACGAAATATTGTCAAAACAGCAGGCGTGACAACGGGGGCTTTCTATGGTTACTATGACTGCAAAGAAGATTTGTTTGAAGCGCTGGTAGGTAAACATTATGATTTTTTATTGAACCGCTTTTGCAAGGCGCAGAAAGATTTTGCAGAAATTCCGCCAGAGGAGCAGCCGGATAATCTTACTTCCATTTCCGGCGAATGTATGTATGAAATGCTCCTGTACGCTTATGAGCATTTGAATGAGTTCAAACTCATACTTTGCTGTTCGGAGGGAACGCGTTTTTCAAAATTGATTGATGAAATGGCAGAAATAGAAACAAAGGGTACGCATGATTATTTGATGGTTCTCGAAAAGTTGGGCAGACCTGCGCCGCCGATTGATGAACGGTTAGAGCATATCCTGATTACAGGCATGTTTAACACTTTTTTTGAACTGATTATACATGAAATGCCGCTTGACGAAGCCATACATTATCTAAATGAAATGAGAGCCTTTTATACCGCAGGATGGATGAAAATTATGGGGCAGTAGCCCTATAATTTTTGAATAGAAGTTAGTTTATGCTAACTGAAACAGCTAACAATAGGATGGATATTCGAGAACGTATTTTGTTCTCATATCATAAAAATTTTAAGGAGGTTTTTCCATGAAAAAACAGTCTAATCTATCAAAATTGATGGGTTATGCCGGAGGGCATAGGATATTGACCTATCTTTCTTGGGTACTGTCTGTAATGAGCGCGTTATTAGCTCTTGTGCCTTTTTGGTACATATGGCGTATCATTCACGACATACTGGAAGTTTCCCCGAATTTCTCACAAGCGGGTAATGTCACACGTTATGGCTGGTCTGCCGTATTGTTTGCGATTATATCTATCATTATTTATATAGCTGCTTTGATGTGTTCGCATATAAGCGCTTTCCGGGTTGCGGCTAATATCCGAAAAGAACTTATGCGGCATATTACAACTCTGCCTCTTGGCGTGACAGAAAAGTACGGGAGCGGAAATCTAAGAAGAATTGTGAATACTTCCAGCGCTGCCACAGAAACGTATCTTGCACACAGACTGCCGGATAAGGCAGGTGCGATTGCAACCCCCATAGGACTGCTTTTTCTGCTTTTGGCTTTTGACTGGCGATTAGGATTATTAAGCCTTGTTCCTGTTGTTTTAGGATTTCTGATTATGATGAAAATGACAGGAGCAGATATGGAACAAAAAATGAAAGAATATCAAAATGCGCTTTCTGATATGTCAAATGAAGCGGTTGAATATGTAAGGGGTGTTCCCGTAGTGAAAACCTTTGGACAGACAATTTTTTCGTTCAAACGCTTCAAAGCTACGATTGACAATTATGAAACATGGGTAATTGCATACACGAAAGCATTAAGACTGCCGATGATGTTTTATACGACGGCAATCAACGGCGTATTTGCATTTCTGATTGCCGGAGGCATTCTCTTTACAAGAGGCGGCGTAACAAATGAATTGCTGCTAAACCTTATCTTTTATATTGTAATTACGCCTGTTATCGGTACGACACTCACTAAAATTATGTTTATGAGTGAGGATGCAATGATTGTGGGCGATGCAATAAACAGGATTGATGAAGTATTGAACGAAAAACCCTTGTCCGAAAGCAGAGTAAATCATGTACCGTCTGATAATTCGATTACATTAGAACATGTTAGTTACAGCTATGACGGCAAGAAAAATGCACTCAATGATGTATCTCTGTCAATAAATCCGGGACAGGTGGTAGCATTGGTAGGAGCATCCGGCGGCGGCAAGACAACGCTGGCAAATATCGTTACAAGATTTTTTGACCCACAAAAGGGGCGTATATTGATAGGAAATACCGACATACGCGATATTCCAAAAGAAACATTGATGAATAAGGTATCTTTTGTGTTTCAGAATAGCCGCCTTATCAAAGCATCTATATTGGACAATATACGTATAGCAAAACCTGATGCTGCACGTGAAGAAATCGCCCACGCTTTGGAATCTGCACAGTGTTTGGATATTATAGAGAAATTACCGAATGGCATAGATACGGTTATCGGAGGGGAGGGCGTGTATCTGTCCGGCGGCGAACAGCAAAGAATAGCGATTGCCCGTGCTATTTTGAAAAATGCGCCTATTTTGATTCTTGACGAAGCAACTGCTTTTGCTGACCCCGACAATGAAGTGCGTGTACAGCAGGCTTTATCTGCCCTTTCAAAAGGGAAAACAGTTATTATGATTGCACACAGGCTATCGTCAATTACGGGTGCAGATTGCATTTATGTACTGCAAGACGGTGAGATCATCGAAAGCGGCACACATAGCGAGTTAATAGAGAAAAATGGAATATTTGCCCGTATGTGGAAGAATTATTCTGAAGCGGCAGAATGGAAAATTGCAAAGGAGGTAAACGCATGATTAAGACATTGCAAAGGCGCTTTGCTTTATCAAGACAGGGCGCTGTCGATTTGATAAAGGGCTGTATTGCCTGCGTGGTACAGGATATATCCTTTATGTTTCCTGTTGGGCTTTTGTATTCGCTGGTTATTGATATGATAAACGGCGGAGTAACCGGGACACGTGTGGTTTTTTATGTAATTGGAGCTTTGGCTTGCTTATGCTTCATATTTGTTGTGACCTGGTTCCAATATAATGCGACTTATCTGGCGACTTATGTGGAAAGTGGAGTAAGACGTATCACATTAGCAGAACAGCTTCGCAAAATTCCGTTGTCCTTTTTTGGTAAAAAAGACCTTGCTGATTTGACTAATTCTATTATGGGCGATTGTGCGACATTGGAAACTGCTTTTTCTCATTATGTACCTGCTTTGGCTGGCTCCCTTATTTCAACAACGCTGATAGGTATTTGCCTTTTTGTTTTTGATTGGCGAATGGCGCTTGCGGCTGTTTGGGTTTTACCAATCGCGTTTACGATTACATTTTTTTCAGCGCGCATACAGGAATATTTCAACCGAAAATCTGTAGAAGCAAATGTTGCTCTTGAAAATGGTGTGCAGGAGTGCATCGAAAATTTACAGGACTTGAAAGCGAATAATGCAGAAGCAAATTATCTGAAAGGGCTTGACAAAAAAATTGATTATGTAGAAAAACGGCACATTATTACGGAACTTGGGACTGCCCTTTTTGTTGTTTCCTCAACACTGATATTGAAATTCGGGATTGCCACGGTTGCGCTTGTAGGTTCTGCCCTGCTCATTCGCGGCGAAATAGATATTCCATTGTTCTTCATGTTTTTGCTTGTTGCTTCAAGATTGTATGCTCCGCTTGAAGGAGCGTTGCAAAATCTTGCGGCGATTATTTCCACCAGAACGAACATAAACCGCATGAATGAGATCCTTGATCATCCAATTCAGGCAGGGAGCGATACATTGACAAATAAAGGTTATGATATTGTATTCGACCATGTGACTTTTGCTTATAACACCGGGGAAACTGTATTAAAGGATGTGTCCTTCACTGCAAAACAAGGTCAGGTTACTGCTTTAGTCGGTCCATCCGGCGGCGGCAAAACGACCGTATCGCGTCTTGCTGCACGATTTTGGGATATAAATAGTGGCAAAATCACTGTTGGCGGTATGGATATTTCAAAAATAGAGCCAGAAAAGTTATTATCGCTGTACTCCATTGTATTTCAGGACGTAACTCTGTTCAACAACACAATCATGGAAAATATCAGGATAGGAAGAAAGGACGCTACGGATGAAGAAGTGATTGAGGCAGCAAGGCTGGCAAATTGCGAGGAATTTACAATGAAACTCCCGGATGGATATAATAGTATGATTGGTGAAAATGGTTGTGAACTTTCTGGGGGTGAAAGGCAGCGCATTTCCATTGCTCGTGCTTTTCTGAAAAATGCGCCTATCATTCTGCTGGATGAAGCAACGGCAAGCCTTGATGTGGAAAATGAGACCTTAATACAAGTCGCTCTGTCAAGACTGATAAAAGATAAGACGGTACTTGTGATTGCTCACCGTATGCGTACTGTAAGCGGCGCGGATAAAGTGGCTGTGCTTTCGGAGGGTTCTGTAGCCGAACAGGGGATGCCGGAGGAACTAATGAGAACAGGAAAGATTTACCCACATATGGTAAAGTTGCAAACAATCAGTCAGAATTGGGGTATATCATAATACGGTATATTTAATAATCGAATAGGGGTACAATTACATTACTCTGCTGATACAGCCAGTCCGTAAATTCTTTCGGGCTGGCTGTTCTTTTTTTTACCGCCTTTTTCCTTTGTAATGCTTCTTTCTTAAACGCTTCAAACGCTGCCAGCATTTCTTCCAGCCGGTCAGCCGGGAAGCCCCCTGTCCGATTTGCCTTGTTGATCTTGTTGCGCCAGTTCTGGCACTCATTTTTGTAAAGCAGATCGTAGTTGTTTTCTCTTGCCCTCTCGTCAAACTCCCGCTTGTTTTGAAGCGCCTGCTTCTTCCTGCATTTATCGCCGCATAGTTCATACCGCTGGCTTTTTGCGAGGAAAACGCGCTCGCAGACTTTACACTTTCGGAAGAAAAGTCCCCAATCGTTCAGCCGGTTCAGGTAATAGGTTATCAGAGAAATCCAGAAAGACAAGTGCGATGGCATTAAGGCGGAAGCCCGCTATGTGACTGTCAATGATGTGTTTGATATGTGGCGGCAGTTGAAACGTGGATTGAAAGATAATACGTTTCAGAATTACCAGTATAGGTACAATATGTTTGTTCGCCCAGATTTTGGAAAGACAAGAGTATCTTCCTTGAAAAAATCAGACGTAAAGCGATTTTATAATACGCTGGCTGACGAACGGGGCTTGCAGGCATCCACGATTGACAGTGTACATACTGTACTGCATCAGGTGTTAGATATGGCGGTGGACGATGCGTATCTTCGTGTCAGTCCCTCTGACAATGTGCTGAAAGAGCTAAAACAATCTCACGTTTTTAAGACAGAAAAGAGCAGAGGCTTGACGAAGCCAGAGCAAGAGCTTCTTCTGGATTTTCTTCAAAAGAACCACACCTATAATCATTGGTATCCGATTATTGCCGTGATGATGGGAACCGGGCTGCGGGTAGGAGAGGTGACAGGGCTTCGCTGGTGTGATATTGATCTGGATGAGGGATTGGTTGATGTGAACCATACGCTTGTCTATTACGATCACAGGGAAACCGAGGGGAAAAAGGGCTGCTACTTCAACGTGAACACACCCAAGACAAAAGCTGGCACACGGCAGGTGCCGATGCTGGATTTTGTGAGGGAGGCATTTATCCGGGAGCGGGAGTATCAGGAAGCAAATGATATTCATTGTATGGTAACGATTGACGGCTATACGGATTTTATTTTTGTGAATCGGTTTGGAGCCACACAGCATCAGGGTACTTTGAATAAAGCAATTCGCCGTATTATTCGGGACTGCAATGATGAAGTGCTTTTGAGGGGAGAAGCGGACCCAGTGTTGCTGCCGCATTTTAGCTGTCATTCTCTGCGGTATACATTCACGACCAGAATGTGTGAAGCCGGAGTGAATATCAAGGTTATTTAGGATGCGTTGGGACACGCCGATATTTCAACCACGCTGAATATTTATGCCGATGTTACGAAAGAACTAAAAAAAGATGAGTTTGCAGGGCTGGATTTGTATTTTAAGAAAAGCCCACAGCAGAACATCAATTCCCCCGAACTTTAAGCCAGTTAAGCCAAAAGTTAAGCCAACCAGAACAAGGTCGGCAAAGGCTTAAGTAGAGTTATGAAATCAGAGAGCATTGGATATGGCGAAAAAGTGAGGTTATACAGGCTGCCGGAGACTTATAAATCGGGTACACTGGAAATCCCGACCATGAAGTCGTTGGATAAATAAGCATAATATATAGATGAAAAAATAAATAAAAAACACGACAGGGCAGACATTCACAGCATTGTGGAGGGTTTGCCCTGTTTTTTCGTTATGATACAGCAAATTAAAATTTTTGGAAAAGCCACGCAATATTTTTGAAAGGGTTCTATAAGGAAATTAAAGAAACCGGAAGACAAGTATACACAATGATATAAATCTTGAGATTTTCAAGGTTTTTTCCTTTTTCACTTGCCGTTAGGACTCATTTTCTTTCTTATCAAATTCTTTGGATACTGTTTCCATTAACTCACGAATATTCAGATGCTGAGGACAGGATTTCTCGCACTTGCCGCATTTGATGCAGTCGGAAGCCTTTCCATTATTTTGAGTATGTACCATGTAATACCAGTCGCTGTTCCAGTCCTGATAGGCTTTCTTTGCGTTCATAACGCCAAAAAGTTCTGGAATCAGGATATTTTAGGGACATCCTGTCACGCAGTACCGGCAGGAAGTGCAGGGGATTAGGTGCATGGAACGGAAAATTTCCCGTACTTTTTCGATAGCAGCCATCTCCGTTTCATTGAGAGGCTGGAAATTTTTCATGGTATTCAGATTATCCTTCATCTGCTCCATATTGCTCATGCCGGACAGTACCATCTGAATTCTTTCAAAACTTGCGGCAAAGCGGATAGCGTAACTGACCGGGGAACCACCGCCTAAACTGTCTAAAACAGTTCGTGCTTCCGAGGGCAAGTTGACAAGCGTGCCGCCCTTAACCGGCTTCATAACAATTATCGGTTTCTGATGGCGCACGCATACCTCATAGCACTTGCGGCTTTCCACAGCAGCATCCTCGTAATCTGCGTAGTTGAATTGGATCTGCACCACCTCAATCTGAGGATATTCAGTCTTCATGAAACGCCGCATATGCATAAGCTGTACAGTCGGCAGCAATTAAAAGTTTTGCATCCGGTGCATTGACTGGAGCTAATTTTGCTTTCCTATCGACTATTTTGATAGCATCTTCATGGCAGGCATCGGAACAAGCTCCGCAGCCGTCACATTTTTCTTCATCAATATGAATGATTTTTCTTTTCATATTATATTCCTCTTTTCTTTCCTTTTTTGACGTACTGTCAACATCATTTTTTCATACATCTCGTCACCGACACACTGTCTGGCATGTTTACACCATTGTACACAACTAAGGGTATCGTTATATGCTACAAATCCACAATGGTCACACGTAACTTCTGTATCTATAGAAAATATCTCAATGATATTTCCGCACTGAGGACAAATCCGTTCAGTAAGAGAGAGTTCTTTCGATTTGCTCTGGCATCCGCTGAAAATCATCCTCGCACCTCCTAGTATAATAATGGTGTAGTCCATAATGACTACAAGTTAATAGTCACATCGTCTAAATGAATAACTGAAGGAGGGATTCCCCTCTCCATCAGAAGTTATTGTCTCCTTACCGTGTCTGAG